>JAQBRD010000022.1 GCA_028286665.1 Candidatus Tayloriibacteriota bacterium | reverse complement strand
CGCTCTTCCGATCTCTGCGCATGCGGCAACCAATGAAGAATTGCTTCAGCAGATCGCAAATCTGCAGAATCAGGTAGCAGCGCTTCAGGGCCAGCTCGGGGAGCTCGCTCCGAATCGTCCTGTCATCGCATCCGTGACACCCATCTCGGGCGGCATGGGAAGAGATGTCGTCATCGTGGGCAAGAATTTCCTGGCGACAGGGAACACTGTCCGCTTCGGCAATGCACTCATCAAAAACGTCAGTGCGACACTGAGCGCTGACGGAAGCAGGATCACATTCCGTGTTCCGGTACGACCATACCTCGCTTGCCAGGATCTACCGTCTCCATGCGTGCCTGCTACTTCGGATATTGCCACTGGCACCTATCCTATTTCGATTGCCAACAGCAAGGGCATCAGCAGCTCAGTGGTTTTCACTGTCACCGGCGCTGGTCCGACGAGCCAGTCGTCGTCCATCACGGTCACATCTGCAGCTCAGCCTGAGAATTGGCTCAAGGCTACTCGGCACTCAGTCACTTGGACTAGCCAGAATATCCCCGCATCAAAAACCGTAAACATATACCTCACCTCTCCGACGATAGCAGATCTCGCGCTCATCAAGAACGCCCCGATAGGCAAGGGAAGTGCGAACGTGATTTTGAATAAGCTCGACTCGATCCCTCTCGGAAAATATTCCATAAAGATCGTCTATTCTCAGCCTGGATATGCGAATATCAAGGCGACGAGCACATCGATGATCGAAGTGAAAGCCGCAGCAGATCCTGCTATCCGGATCACTTCGCCGATCAGCGCTACGCAGTGGCCGACAGGATCGACTCAGCGAATCACCTGGATCGCCAATTTCGTAAAGAGGCAGGTAGTCGGAAATGGCAGCACATACGGCGATGTTCGCGTCGTTCCTGAGTACGGAGTCGGTACTGACTTCCGAAGCCTCAATCTTTCAACTCTGAGCCAGTCTGACCGTGAGGCTCTCAGCCATATGACGGCCAAGGATCTCCGAAAAATCGGCAAGCTTACCCCAGAGCAGCTTGAGAATCTAAGTCCTGCAGCACTCGATATTCCTGGAATGTCGCCGCCTGGACTCAAGGAAGTTTCGAAGCTGAGCGCTGACGGACTCGATTTCCTCAAAGACACCGATATTCTCGGCGTCGGAGAAGCGATCGACGATGCGATCTTCGCTCCGCTTGACGCTACGATGGATGTCGTAAAGGATATCGATCCTGTCGCGAACTTCATCTTCGGCGGTCTGTTCGGAGGAGACGATGAGCCTACGCCACCGCCACCTCCTCGACGAGCGGCTGCGATCATCGAAGCAGTATCGTACTCTGGAGGAAATCCAGGCGTCGTATATCGACTGAAAGCGACTATTGTCGAAAAAGGAAAGGTAAGCGTTTCATTCAAGAATGTCCCTCCTGGACAGTATAAGATCAGATTTACTGCAAAGCTCCGAAAGGCGAACATTGTCGCGATGAGCGATACCTTCACGATCCTTCCGCAGGATGTCTCTGTCATTTCTCCGAACGGAGGAGAGTCGTTCAAGCAGAGATCTGTGCTCCCTATCGAGTGGAAGACCACCGGTGGCAAGGTTGCTACAGTGAACGTCAGCTTGGCAAATGGCATCTCTACGACGACGATCTTTTCTGGAATCGTAAACAATGGCAAGCACAATTGGACTATTCCAGCCAATCAGGCCACGAGCTCGAATTACAGAATTATCGTTACCGATTCGAAGAACGAGGCCGTGATGGATGAAAGCGATGCCGCATTCAGCATCATTTCGTCTGGAGTTCCTCTGCCTTCTTCAGCCGCTGTCGATGCAGCTCCGATCGGCGTCCAGGTTCTTACGCCGCCGGCAGCTGCATCCGGATCTATCGGAGATGCCAGTGCAACCCTCGATCCTATCTCAAACGCATCGGTTCCTCCGGCATCTGGTGCGACCTCGTCTTCGATAGTGCTTGATCGGTCGGTAACTATCCTTCCATGGACAGCTCCTGCGACGGTTCAGGCCGGCAAGCCAATGAGCTATACGCTCAATTGGCAGGGAGGACCGCTTGCTAAATCATGGAGAGCATACATCCACGTGATCAAAGCTGACGGATCAATCGTGTTCGCTGACTGGTACGTCCCGACTCCGGATACGACGCGATGGAACGGCTCGGTCTCTACGACCCATTCTTTCACAATCCCACTGACTGTCCCTCGAGGCACATACCGAGTGATGGCCGGTCTCTGGACTCCTGCCAGCGGATCTGCGCCTGAAGCTGATCAGCAGCTCACCGCGGGCTCTGGCGTCACCGCAAACACGGCATATACGGCTCATTACCGATATCAGGTCGGAACAATCGCGGTTACAAACACGATGCCGACAGCAACAGTGTGGGATTCTATCCTGAATTGGTTCGCCTTCTAATCATTAGAATTTGACAGAAACATGCGTATCGGCTATAGTTGTCGATACGCATTTTTCTTTGCGTTGGCATTATTATTTTAGCAAAATTTACCTTTATTTCCATCTCGGGGATAAAGCAATAAAAATATATGGCAGGAGAATTCAATCGTACAAAGCCGCACGTAAACGTTGGTACTATCGGTCACGTTGACCACGGAAAGACAACCCTTACCGCGTCTATTCTCGCAGTTCAAGCGAAGGACGGACTCGCACAGGCAAAGAACTATACCGATATCGCAAAGGGAGGTACAGTTCGAGATGCATCAAAGATCGTTACGATCTCTCTTGCGCATGTCGAATACGAATCAACAGCTCGACACTATGCTCATATCGATGCTCCAGGTCATGCCGACTACATTAAGAACATGATTACCGGTGCCGCCCAGATGGACGGTGCTATTCTCGTGGTTTCAGCTCTCGACGGCGTTATGCCGCAGACTCGAGAACATATCCTCCTCGCAAAGCAGGTCGGTGTTCCTCAGATCGTCGTTTTCCTCAACAAGTGCGACATGGTTGAAGAAAAGGACCTCCTCGACCTCGTCGAAGAAGAAGTCCGAGACCTTCTCACAAAGAACGGCTTCGATGGCAAGAACGCTCCAGTTATCCGCGGTTCAGCTCTCAAGGCTCTCGAAGGCGACGCAGAATGGTCAGCAAAGATCAAGGATCTCATGACTGCTCTCGACACCTATATCCCTATGCCTGTCCGATCAGTAGACAAGCCTTTCCTCATGCCAATCGAGGACATCTTCTCTATCGAAGGTCGAGGTACAGTCGTTACGGGCCGAATCGAACGAGGTACGGTCAAAGTCGGTGAAGAAGTCGAAATCCTCGGATTCGTCGACACAAAGAAGACAACCATTACCGGTATCGAAATGTTCAACAAGCAGCTCAAGGAAGGTATAGCTGGCGACAATGCCGGACTCCTCCTCCGAGGTACTGGAAAGGACGACGTTACACGAGGTATGGTTCTCGCAAAGACAGGTTCAGTAAAGTGCCACACTGAATTCACAGCTGAGGTTTACATCCTCAAGAAGGAAGAGGGAGGACGACACACTCCGTTCTTCTCAGGCTACAAGCCACAGTTCTACATCCGAACAACGGACGTTACTGGAGAAGTTACCCTCGCTGAGAAGGTTGAAATGATCATGCCTGGAGATACAGCTACGTTCACAGTCAAGCTCGTTTCGCCAGTCGCACTCGAAGACAACATGCGATTCGCTATCCGAGAAGGAGGCAAGACTGTCGGCGCAGGAGTCGTCACCAAGATCCTCAAGTAATCGACCGCAAACTATTAATTCACTCTCATGACTACAATCGCTAAAGACCCTGTCAAGAAGACCACCAAGCCTCGCGCGAAGGCGGCTTCTGCAATACCTGAAGGACCTCGACTTCGAATCCGCGTCCGCGCATACGAAAGCAAGATCCTCGACGCATCATTGAAGCAGATCATGGACACAGCGATCCGTTATGATGTTGAATTCTATGGTCCTGTTCCGCTTCCTACCGAGATCAAGAAATATACCGTCAACCGATCCTCATTCGTCTTCAAGAATGCTCGAGAGCAGTTCGAGATGCGCGTGCACAAGCGACTCATCGACATATTGAATCCGAACCAGAAAATAATCGAAGCTCTCACGAATTTGAGCCTCCCATCAGGAGTCAACATCGACGTGAAGATGATGTAATCGCCAATTAATCCCTTACTAGACCCCTTACTACACCGCAATGAAATTTATCCTTGGACGAAAAGTAAATATGACGCAGGTTTTCGATGAAAACGGCGTCGTACATCCGGCGACAGTCGTGGAAGCGACTCCGATCGTGGTGACGCAGGTCAAAACTGCCGCTACTGACGGTTATGCTGCTGTGCAGGTCGGTTCTGGCGCACGCCGAGCAGACCTCATCAACAAGCCGCTTCGAGGCCACATCAAAGAACTCGGCAATTTCTCGGATATCCGAGAGTTCCGATTCGAGACTGAAGCCGATCTTACTGCAGCTGCGAAAGCTGTCGGCGACAAGATCGATCTTACGCAGTTCAAGGTTGGAGATGTCATCGAGGTGTCAGCTATCTCAAAGGGCAAGGGATTCCAGGGCGTAGTCAAGCGACACGGCTTCCACGGAGGTCCGCGATCGCACGGTCAGAAGCATTCTGAGCGAGAGCCGGGTTCTATCGGAGGAGGTCTCCGAAACAAGGTTCCGAAGAAGATGCGAATGGCAGGACGCATGGGCGGAGACCGAATCACGGTGAAGAACCTCACGGTCCTCCATATCGATGCGGCTACGAATTCACTCTATATATCAGGCGCAGTTCCAGGTCGTCGAGGAACGCTTGTCGAAATCACCGGCTAATTTCTGAACGAATAAACAACACTTATATGGAAACAACAGTATACAATCAGAAAGGTGAATCAGCAGGAAAGGTAGCGCTCCCTGAATCGATCTTCGGCCTCAAGTGGAACGCCGACCTCGTGCATCAGGTAGTCGTATCGATGCAGTCAAGCGCTCGACATTCTATCGCAAACACAAAGACTCGCGGAGAAGTATCCGGAGGAGGAAAGAAGCCATGGCAGCAGAAGGGAACCGGCCGAGCCCGACACGGATCTACCCGATCTCCGATCTGGGTGGGCGGAGGAGTCGCGCACGGTCCTCGAAAGGAAAAGAACTATGATCGAAAGGTCAACAAGAAGACCAAGGTCAAGGCTTTCCTCACGATTCTTGCGCAGAAGCACCGAGATGGCGAACTTCTCTTCGTAGATACGCTTTCATTCGGCGCTCCAAAGGCGAAGGATGCGAAGATCGTCCTCATGGCGCTTTCGAAGATCAAGGGCTTCGAGAAACTTGCGACAAAGCCGAAGAACGCCGCGATCATCGCTGTCGACAAGAAGCATCCTGAGCTCATGAAGAGCTTCAAGAACTTCGGAAACGTCGAAGTCGAAGAATTCCGCACGGTCAACCCGGTTTCAGCTTTGAACCACAAGTACATCGTGATTACCAACCCAGCCGAGTCTCTCAAGATGCTCGAAGCTAAGATTAAATAACTACCATGGCTCTATTCGGAAAGAAAACTGAAAAGAAAGTTGAAGAGAAAGCTGCGGCACCGGTGAAGGCTGTTGCAAAGAAGGCTTCAACGAAGCGGGCAGCGCCTGTAAAGGCGAAAAAGGTTGCCAAGCCAGCAGTAGTGAAATCAGCTCCAGCAGCAGGATCGATCAAGACCGATGTCATCATCCGACCGCACATCACCGAGAAGGCGGGTCTCCAGGCTGAAGCATTGAACGTGTACACATTCGAAGTCACCAAGACTTCTACGAAGCATACTATCTCGAAAGCTATCACCGCTCTCTACAAGGTCATTCCAGCGAAAGTTCGGATCATCAATCTTCCTGCGAAGGAAGTCCTTGTCCGAGGCAAGTGGGGTACTCAGTCAGCGATCAAGAAAGCCCTCGTGTATCTCAAGAAGGGAGACAAGATCGAGATTGCGTAGTGATCGATCAATAATATTATTATCATGAAAAAATACCATCCAACAACACCGTCCCGACGACATATGACCACGATCCCGTACAAGCAGTACTTGACGGCATCTGAGCCATACAAAGCCCTCACCAAGGGTATGAAGCGGGATATGGGCCGCAATGCCTTCGGCCGCATCACTGTCCGCCACAAGGGAGGTGGAAACAAGAAGCTCTACCGAATGGTGGACTTCATCTACGATAAGAAGAACATGGTTGCTACCGTGAAGACGATCGAATACGATCCATATCGAACCGGCTTCATCGCACTCGTGCAGTTCCTCGACGGAGAGCGACGCTACATCCTCATCCCGAAGACAGTGAAAGTTGGAGATACGTTCATGGTATCTGAAACAGCAGAGCTCAAGCTCGGAAACCGGCTTCCGCTCAAGAAGATCCCAGTCGGTACATTCGTGTACAACATCGAAGTCCAGCCGAACGGAGGAGCGAAGCTCGTCCGATCAGCAGGATCATTCGCGCAGGTCATCGCTAATGACGCGGGATACACCCACATCAAGATGCCTTCGACCGAAGTCCGAAAGATCAATGAGAACTCATGGGCGACGATCGGTACTGTTTCGAACGATGAGTCACGACTCGTGAACATCGGAAAAGCAGGACGATCTCGATGGATGGGTATCCGACCTACGGTCCGAGGTACCGCCCAGAACCCAGTTGACCATCCATACGGTGGAGGTGAACAGCGCTCAGGACGAGGTATGCGCCGCGCGAAGACCCGATGGGGTAAGCCGTCCGGAAAGGGTCAGAAGACTCGAACTCCGAAGAAGTACTCGAACATCTTCATTGTTTCTCGCCGACGAGTCGGAAAGAGCAAGGAAGGAGAGAAGTAGAATCAAATTTATATCAAAGAAAAAACCGCCGAAGGGCGGTTTTTTCTATTTTATGTCTGAATCAGTTGACTTTATTCTCGGGTCTGCTAGTATATGCCTCTAGCTCTAAGGAGAGCTTTGTTACCATATTGTCCAAATATCGCTTCAGATTTCTCCTTAGGGCTGGGTAGAAAAATACAGAAAGAAAACAAATTTAATCCAAAATGTCACGATCACTTTCAAAAGGACCATACGTAGAAGAGCGACTTCTCATGAAGATCGCAGGAAAGAAGCCCCTCGATACCGGGGTTATTAAGACTTGGTATCGACGAAGCCAGATCGCGCCAGAAATGGTCGGTTTCACCTTCGGCGTATACAATGGAAAGCAGCATATCGACGTCTTGGTCACCGAGGAAATGGTTGGACACCGCCTCGGTGAATTTTCGCCGAGCCGAAAGTTCATCCGACACGGAGGAAAGATGCAGAAGGAGCTCGAAATTAAGAAGAAAGAAGCCGAAATCAACGCTGCTAAGTCCGCCAAGGAAGCTGTTGCAGCTCCTGCAAAATAATATCAACATATATGATTACAGCTTCACTTAAAAACTTCCGACAGTCACCGCGAAAAGTTCGACTCGTAGCCAACCTCATCCGAGGGAAGTCAGTCGTCGACGCTTTGAATATCCTGAAGTTCGTCAGCAAGAAGGCTACCGATCCTCTCTACGGCCTCGTCATGTCAGCAGTCGCTAACGCGAAGAACGATTTCAATCTCGAAAAGGAGGGCCTTATAGTAAAGGAAATCCGAGTCGACGTCGGCGTCGTCCTCAAGCGAAGCATGCCTCGAGCCCGCGGCAGCGCGTTCCCGATCAAGAAGCGAACAAGCCACGTGTTGCTCGTCCTCGCTCCTGCGCCTGAGAAGAAGGCGAAGAAGGTCAAGTTCATTAAGCCTGTAGCCGCTAACGCAACAAAATAAATATATGTCACACTCAGTACACCCATATTCGCACCGACTTGGAATCATCCGCGACTGGAAGAGCCGCTGGTTCGCAGTGCACAAGTCATATCGAACGAACCTCAAAGCTGACCTCATCATGCGAAAGTTCCTCACCGACGAACTCCGCCAATTCTTCATCGCAAACGTATTGATCGAGCGAAACCAGAAGACCATCAAGGTAGTCGTGAAGACATCGCGACCGGGAATGATCATCGGCCGAGCAGGAGACGGCGTCGTGAAGCTCCGAGACAAGGTTCTCGCTCTCCTCAAGAAGAAGGGAGTCGACCTCGCAGGACAGGAGCTCAAGCTCGACATCGAAGAAGTTCGAAGCCCTGAATCGAATGCGGCTATCGTCGGCCTCATCGTCGCAGAAGGACTCGAGAAGCGGCTTCCATTCCGACGCGTCCTCAAGCAGACCATCGAAAAGGTCATGGCGAACCGCGACGTGCAGGGAGTGAAGATCAAGCTTTCAGGACGACTCGGCGGGGCTGAAATGGCACGCCAGGAAGACCTCAAGAAGGGTCGAATTCCTCTCCAGACGCTCCGAGCAGACATCGACTTCGCTCGAGAGAAGGCGCATATGACCTATGGAGACATCGGCATCAAGGTCTGGATCTACAAGGGCCAGATCTTCGAACGAGATCTCAAGGTCGCAGCTCAGCAGCAGACCAATGCGAGCTCTAACAACCGAGCATAACCTTTAATAACACCACCATGCAATTTCCAAAGAAAGTAAAATTCCGAAAGTGGCACACCGGCCGAAAGAATTCGAAGAAGCTCGCGACGGCTGTCGAGACTCGAGGCACTACGGTCGCATTCGGCTCATACGGCATCAAGGCTACCGAATATGCTCGGCTCACTTCGAATGAAATCGAAGCTGCTCGAAAGGTCATGGCTCGATATGCCACGAAGTCAGGAAAGGTGTGGGTCCGCGTCTTCCCAGACCGACCATTCACACAGAAGCCTCCTGAAGTAAAGCTCGGAAAGGGCAAGGGAGATCCGGTCGGATTCGTCTGTCCGGTCAAGGCAGGCCGAGTGATCTTCGAGATCGACGGAGTCGATCAGAAGATCGCAGAGGAAGCTCTCCGAAAGGCGGGCACCAAGCTCTCGGTCAAGACTAAGATTGTCAGCCGATAAATCTTGTGATATAAAGCTGATACTAAACCAATGAAAGAATACACTAACAAAACAGCAGCAGAACTCGCGAAGCTCGTCGCGGAAAAGCGCGAATCGCTCCGAAGCTTCCGATTCGGAAACGCCGGCAGCAAGAGCAAGAACGTGAAGGAAGGACGAACTCTCCGAAAGGACATCGCTCGAATCCTCACAGCGGTTGGCGGACTTAAGTCAGAAACTAAATAAAACATATGGAAAAGAAAACAACACAGAAGAATAAAGACACAAAGGTTGCTGAGACTGGACAGCGAAAGACCCTCCAGGGTGTCGTCGTGTCTGACAAGATGAAGGACACATGTGTTGTTCTCGTTGAACGATATGTGAAGGATCCTAAGTACCAGAAGTTCATGAATTCGCGAAAGCGGTTCAAGGTCCATGATGCGGGAAACACCAAGAAGATCGGTGACAAGGTCACTATCGAATCATGCCGCCCTATTTCACGACATAAGTCGTTCCAAATAGTTTCATAATACTAATACCATGATTCAACCACGTTCAATTGTAAAGATTACTGACAACTGCGGCGCAAAGATCGGCCGAATCTTCAAGGTGCTCGGCAGCTCGAAGAAGCGATATGCTCAGATCGGCGACCTCGTCGTCCTCTCAGTTCAGAAGGCAGAGCCTCGAAAGGCGATCAAGAAGAAGGATGTCCTCCAGGGCGTCGTCGTCCGACAGGTGAAGGCGTTTCGACGAGCAGACGGTTCATATATCCGTTTTGATGAAAACGCAGTCGTCATCATCGAAAAGGGAAAGAAGGAACCGATTGCCGGACGAATCTTCGGTCCGATTCCTCGAGAATTGGCAGAGAAGGGCTTCAAGACCATCGCTTCGCGAGCTCCTGAAATCGTATAATCCAAGCCGAACTAACATCATATTTATGCATATCAAAAAAGGAGACAACGTAGTAGTCCTCGCAGGAAAGGACAAGGGAAAGACCGGAAAGGTGACCAAGGCAATGCCTAAGGACGGCATGGTAATCGTCGAAGGGATGAACATGGCGAAGAAGCACCAGAAGCCGACGAAGCAGGGCCAGAAGGGCCAGGTCATCGAGAAGAGCATGCCGATGAACGTTTCGAAGCTCGCGAAGAAGGCGTAAGCCGAACGCAGCAGCGCAGATTATCAAATGAATAGAGCGCAGGTCCGAATGACTCCAAAGACCGACGACCGCGTATAACTTCAAACACATGACACACATTTCACCAAAGACAACTCAGGAACTCGACAAGGCTTCATTCGCAGGCTTGAAGGACAAGCTCGGACTCAAGAATCCGATGCAGGCTCCTCGCCTCGTAAAGCTCGTTTTTTCGACAGGCATCGGTTCTATCAAGGACAAGAAGAAGGTCGAACTCATCAATGACCGACTCATGAAGATCACCGGCCAGAAGCCGGCGGTCCGAGGCGCGAAGAAATCCATCGCTGCATTCAAGGTTCGAACAGGGGATCCTGTCGGATACCAGATCACTCTCCGAGGCAAGCGAATGACCGACTTCATGGATCGACTCATCCACATCGCGCTCCCTCGAACGAAGGACTTCCGAGGAATTTCTCGAACGATCGACGCCATGGGCAACTACACTCTCGGCATCAAGGAGCATACGATCTTCCCTGAAACATCAGACGAAGACTTGAAGGACGTTTTCGGTTTCGGACTCACGTTCGTCACCACATCGAACGACAAGGCTTCGACGCTCGCATTCCTCGAATACCTCGGCATGCCGTTCAAGAAGGAGGAGGTGAAGAAGTAGCAGCTTCCGATATCCATAAATGATTAAGCCGGTTGTGCATACGCACAACCGGCTTTTTCAATTCACTTTCATTTACATAAGAAGTCGCTCACCCTTACTGCAATTTCCCTGGGAGCACTGAACATGAACATGCACATGTGGCATGATTTGATCATTAGGAACTGGCTTTTCTTGCCCAGCTTTCGGTATATGCCTTTCTGGTTCGGAGCCATCGTGTCATCACTGCCCATAATGACTAAAGAAGGGCAGTTCAGGGGACGGACTGCGTACTTCCATAGCAGCATTTCACGAAGCGCGCGGCCGGATTCTGGAATCAGCTTCTCATATTCTTCCGCGAATTTTTCTGATTCGATGGTATTGAAAGCCAGCAGCAGCGCATTCAGTCTGGATAATAGCACCGGTTTGCACCGCATGATATCGGGGATGTGCTGAGCTGAAATGAAGATAGCTTCGAGACCGAGGAGAGTCCAGCGAGGCGGGCCGCTCATGAGGCTTACGAAAGCCTTCGTGCGGCCGCTTGCTTTCAGCGCTACTTGAGAGCCGATGAGCGCTCCCATGCTGTGGCCGACGATCGCCGCACTTCCGAGTTCTTTGAGGACTCCGCATGCTGCATCGATGTATACATCCATGCTTGTCTGTCCGAACGGCTTGCCGGTCTCGAGCGGCGTTTCTCCATGTCCTGGGAGGCTCATGCATACGCATCGGAATCCCCGCGCGCAGAGCTGGTCTGCGATCGGGAACATCGTCACTCCAGAACACCATGCTCCATGGATATGGAGTATGGTGTGCGGATATCCGTTGGTTCCGCGTATCGGCTCTACTGTGATGCAATGCATGCCGCCGATCGTTGCTTCTGTGACTGCGTTGGTGCCCGGAAATGAAGTTTCCGGGAGAGTTCTTTTGCTACTCATACTGTTTTCTGTGCCTTTCCATCCCTTTCGGGGTATTGTTTTCGAAGTTTTCCGGTTCAACATCGCTCAGGCAAACGCCCGAGCACCCCGGAAAACGTACTTTTGTACCATTATTATTATATCTGCATTTAATATACATGTCAAATAAAGAGGTTTGACTTCATTGAGCGGCTCTGGTAGTATGACTGGGTTCTAAAAATCTGCAAAAACTCCGTTGTCGCAAGGCAACTCAGTAATTGGAAGCATATTCGAGGGTGGGCGAGCGGAAGCATAAGTCCACCACATCGAACAGCTCACCAATTCTATTTTTTGTTGAAAAAATGAACGCGCTTAAGAAATTATTAATTCAGCTTAAACAATGGCAAAAAAATCAGTAACAGCTCGAGCAGCAAAGCCGCCAAAGTTCGCGTCGAGGGTCGTACGACGTTGTTTCCGATGCAGCCGAAAGAACGGCTACATGCGAGACTTCGACCTTTGCCGAATTTGCTTCCGCGAATTCGCTAATGAAGGCACTATTCCAGGCATAAAGAAATCATCATGGTAACAGACCCAATCGCAGATTTTATCACGCAGATCAAGAACGGCAGCGCTGCCCGCAAGGCAATCGTCTCTATGCCGTATTCAGCATTCAAGGAATCCGTAGCTCATGTCCTCATGAAGGCAGGGTACTTGGTTTCAGTAGAGAAGAAGGGCAAGAAAGTCGGAGTGACCCTCGAAGTCGGCCTCGCATACATCGGCGGCAACGCAGATGACGCGAATGCGGCTCCTCGAGTCCAGGGCGTCGACCGAGTTTCGAAGCCATCCCGACGCGTCTATCAGAAGTCGGGCGATATCCGCGTATTCAAGAGCGGATTCGGCAACACAGTCTTTTCAACGCCAAAGGGCATCTTCATCGATGCTGATGCGAAGAAACAAAAGGTCGGAGGAGAAGTCCTTTTCAAGATCTGGTAAATCAATTAGCTTAATAACCACAAATATATGTCACGAATTGCAAAAAAGCCGATTGAGATTCCAGCGAAGACTGAGGTTTCTTACAATAATTTCACCGTCACGGTGAAAGGTCCACTGGGCGAGCTTAAGCGCGTTCTCCGTCCAGAAATCGAAGTGAAGGTCGAGGGCAACATGCTCACGCTCACTCCGATCCGACAAAGCCTCGATGTCCTCGCACTCTGGGGCACATACGCATCGCATATCCGAAATATGATGGCGGGCGTCAACAAGGTCTACGAAAAGAAGCTCATCGTCGAAGGCATCGGCTTCAAGGCTGATGTGAAAGGCGCTGAACTCGTCATGGCCCTCGGATTCTCCCATCCGGTCAAGGTCGCTATTCCAGCCGGCCTCAAGGTCACATCTGAAAAGAACATCATCGCCGTTTCAGGCATCGATGTCGAAAAGGTCGGCCAGTTTGTCGCAGAAGTCCGCAGCTTGAAGAAGCCGGAGCCATATAAGGGCAAGGGCATCCGATATGAGACGGAAGTCATCCGACGAAAGCAGGGCAAGAAGTCGGTCTAACGAATACCAATTACTATTATGAAAACAAGCCAAATAAAACAGCAGAAGATCGCACGACGCCACAAGCGTATTCGTTCGACGATTTCAGGAACTGCGGAGCGGCCTCGACTCTCGGTCTTCAAATCTCACAAGTTTATCTCAGCGCAGCTCATCGATGACGTCGCGGGCAAGACCGTAGCGGCATTCACGTCTCGCGATGCGAAGGCGAAGGCTCCAGCCGAAAAGGCGAAGGAAGTCGGCGTCGAGATCGCAAAGAAGGCGAAGTCGCTCAAGATCGAGAAGGTCGTCTTCGATCGAGGAGGATACCTCTACACCGGAAAGATCAAGGCTATCGCGGACGGCGCACGCGAGGGCGGACTCATTTTCTAATCAATTATTATGGAAAACAACAACACAACTAATCAGGCTCCAGTAGCTCCAGCCGCATCCGCAGCTCCTATTGCTCCGAAGCCGGCAGCAGCACCTGCTCCATTCGCAGCTCCATTCGGATCTCGCGGAGGACAGTCAGCTCCTGGACAGCGCTCATTCGGGGGAGATAGCCGCGGAGGCATTGGCCGAGGCGGACGACCAGGCGGTTCACGCCCTGGACGAGACCAGAAGGAACGAGTCAAGCCTGAGTTCGATACCCGAATCATCCAGATCCGACGCGTTACCCGAGTCGCATCAGGAGGACGACGATTCAGCTTCTCAGTAGCTGTCGTTTCAGGAGACAAGAAGGGCAAGGTCGGCGTCGGTCTTGGAAAGGCAGGAGATACGTCTCTCGCTATCGACAAGGCTACCCGAGATGCCAAGAAGCACATGATCAAGGTCACGCTTTCACCAGCGATGACTATCCCGCACATGGTTGAAGCCAAGTACGGCAGCGCGCGCGTGATGATCATGCCAGCCCGAGGACGCGGAGTGGTAGCAGGCAGCTCGGTCCGAAACGTGATCGAACTCGCAGGCATCAAGGACGTCTGCGCGAAGCTCATGTCAGGAACCAAGAACAAGCTCAACAACGCGCGAGTCGCAGTGAAGGCGCTCGAGATGCTCTCGAAGCATCCTCGATCGGCGCTTCAGAATCGTCCTGCAGGCAAGCCAGAAGTTGCTTCAGCTAAATAACATCACCACAATGCAACTCCATACACTCATACCAGTAACAAAGAACAAGAAGGTCATGATCGTCGGCCGAGGCGGAAAGCGCGGCAAGACATCAGGCCGAGGCGGAAAGGGCCAGACGGCCCGAGCAGGTAACAAGCGACGCCCAGAGCTCCGAGACTTCATCAAGCGACTTCCGAAGCTCCGCGGACGCGGCATCAGCCCTCAGAAATCATTCGGAGGACGCCCATTCATCATCAATCTCGGCATCATCGAGGCGAATTTCGAAGCGGGAGCGATCGTCACTCCAGCGACGCTTTCTGAAAAGAAGCTCGTGACGACAATGAAGGGCCGACTTCCTGAAATCAAGATCCTCGGTGCGGGCGACTTCACCAAGCCGATCAAGGTCTCAGGCTGCATCGTCTCAGGTTCAGCGAAGGAAATGATCGAGAAGGCAGGGGGATCGGTAACTGCAGTCGTTGCGAAAGCATCTCCGCAGAAGCCAGCAAAGATCGCTACCGGCAAGAAATCAGAGGGAAGCGCAGTAGCTCCTGCAGAAATGAAGGCAGAGCCGAAGAAGATCGCAAAGAAGGTGCCAGCCAAGGCTTAATGCATTAACAAAAGCACTTACATGAAAACATTTTTCGAAAAGATCGCAGTAGTGCTCAAGGATCCGTCGATGCGAAAGCGAATCATCTTCGCGCTCGGCGCTCTCGTGGTGTTCCGATTGCTCGCGACTATCCCGATTCCGGGAATCGATACGCTTGCTCTTCAGCGCCTTCTTTCAGGAAACCAGTTCTTCGGACTTCTCGATATCTTCTCGGGCGGAGGCATCTCGAAGCTCTCGATCATGATGCTCGGCGTCGGTCCGTACATCACCGCATCGATCATCATGCAGCTCCTCACCATGATGGTGCCGAGCATGAAAGCGATGATGCAGGAAGATGGGGAAGCAGGCCGCCAGAAGCTCTCGCAGTACTCTCGATTGCTCTCGGTGCCGCTTGCGATGCTCCAGTCATTCGGATTCCTTACGCTGCTCGTCAGCCAGCATGTCCTCTCGCCGCTTACGCCGATGATGATGCTCGTGAACGTCGTCGTCGTTACTGGCGGATCAGTCCTCCTCATGTGGATCGGAGAGCTCATCTCTGAATTCGGCATCGGAAACGGAGTTTCGCTCATCATCTTCGCAGGCATCGTGGCGGTACTTCCGACACGGATCATCCAGTTCGCCGCGCAGTTCACTGTGACGGATCTTCCGTATTACATCCTCTTCCTCGCAGTAGCGGCTATCGTTATCGCAGGAGTGGTCGTGGTGACTGAAGCGGAACGACCGGTTCCGGTCACGTATGCGAAGCAGGTCCGAGGCAACAAGGTATACGGAGGAGTTTCGACATATCTCCCGCTCCGCCTCAATCAGGCCGGAGTGATCCCGATCATCTTCGCGCTCTCGATCCTTCTTTTCCCGCAGATCGTCGCTAATTTCCTGAAAACATCGGCGAATACCATGGTTGCGGATATTGCGACGCGAGCGAGCGATTTCCTCGGAGATCAGGTCGTCCACGCGATACTCTACTTCTTCCTCGTATTCATCTTCACGTACTTCTATACGGCGATCACCTTCGATCCTAAGCAGATCTCGGAGAATCTCCAGAAGGGAGGCGCATTCATCCCCGGCGTACGCCCAGGAGAATCGACGATGAACTATCTCGGAAAGATCGTGACGCGAATCACGCTCGTCGGCGCGCTCTTCCTCGGCATCGTGGCGGTACTCCCGCTCATCGTGCAGGGAATCACCGGCACGACGACGCTCGCGATCGGCGGTACGGCGCTCCTCATCGTAGTCTCTGTCGTCCTCGACCTTCTCAAGAAGATCGATGCGCAGGCGACGATGCGAGAGTACTAGAAGCAGCAAAAAGAAAACGCATATCTTATTCGGACACGGATGTTTGTTTCGGTAAAAAACATCCTATTGCTCGCCTCGTTTATGCCCAGCACGATTGTGGGCAATCGGGCTCGCAAATGTCCTCATAAGATATGCGTTTTCTTTTTGCGTATCCACATTCTCCACTTGACTGCGGAGATATTAGGATTTAATATAGATTTAATATACAGAAACGAAAGGAATACAACGAATGAATAGCACATTGAGTGTTTGCCCGAAAGTAACGAGGTCATGGACAGGGCTTGTCTGGCATTGGAACGGCTGGCTGCCGATGTTTCGATTGGATGTCTTTGAAGTTTCGGCTCAGCAGGTGCCGAACGAAGATGACCGGACCGGCATGACATGCCTGGCGAGAGTGGAGATCAAGAAGAACGGAACTGTGATCCATGTGGGATGCTGCCCGCAGGAATCGCCGGTATCTGCAAAACTTATCGGTCACCAAGTCTCGCAGCTTGCGAAGCACCCGAAGTATGCAGGAACTGAACTCCGGAAAATCATGGAGAAATTCTGTTCAGTATGCCCAGGGCCAGTATCAAGATGGGAGCCTCGTTTCGGGAAAATGCCTTCGACCGCGTAGTCGGGGCATTTCAGAATCGCGCAGCTTCTGTTTGGCTGCGCGATTTTCTTTTTGCGGCTGCCGCCTTGTCTGCTATACTTTCCCCATTAACCTCATATATATGAATCAAAAAGTCTTTATCCTCATCGGACGTTCGGGCTGCGGAAAGGGGACCCAAGCCAAGCTCATTTCAGAACGACTGAAGCGGACTGCAGCAGAGGCTGCGGGCGGAAACGGCGACGTTCTCTATATCCAATGCGGAGCCGAATTCAGGGAATTCATCAAGGGAGACTCGGTCACGCAGCAGCTCTCGGCGAAGGCATATGCAGGCGGGGTTCTTCAGCCTGAATTCCTCGCGGTGCACATGTGGATCGGCGCGCTCGTCCGCGGATACAAAGGCAATCAGCATATCATCCTCGACGGCGCTCCTCGAAAATTTCATGAAGCAGGTGTTCTCGATTCGATCTTCGATTTCTACGGGCTTGGCAAGCCGTACGTCATCAATATCGACGTGAGCAAGGAGTGGGCGACAGCGCGGCTGCTCGGCCGCGGACGCCAGGATGATACGAAAGGGGATGTCGAGAGCCGCATGGCTTGGTATGAGAAGGAAGTCGTGCCGACGCTGGAGTTTTTCAGAACAAATCCGAAATACGAATTCGTGCAGGTGAATGGGGAACGGGCAGTCGCGGAAGTCTTCGCGGATGTTGCGGAGAAGGCGGGAATTTAGTTGACATAGTCACTTGAGGTCTGTAGAGTGTTTTCAGTCTGCAAATCGTTCAATGCCTGTCTGCGAGGCTTTTCGCAGTAACTCAAAAGAAAGGTTTTCGATGAAAGTCGGCAAATCCATAAAAAGAAAGTATAGATACGATGTCTGTGGAACTATCACGGTTGGTTATCGCGGATTTGTCAGTCCGAGCAAGATCGGGCAGATTAGAGCGGCGATCCTGAGGATAAGCAATCGTTTCCAGGAGAAAGGTGAAAGCGTGTGGGACGTTTCTGATGGCTTAGCCGCTTATAGGGATCGTTATGTAGAAAGTTCCCACTTCAGCATTAGCCTCCCGGATGAGTTGAAGACAAAGGAACATTGTTTGCGCCTCAAGAGGAATATCATCGAAGTCGCTCGGGTCTTGGCGGAAAGGAGG
>JAQBRD010000033.1 GCA_028286665.1 Candidatus Tayloriibacteriota bacterium | reverse complement strand
AAAAGCAAGATTCCATTTTCAGAAAACGTATATGAAGCTGCTCCGACTGCCGACTGCCCGAAAGGCATCAGAGGCAGAGCTGCGGTCGTCGAAGTCTTCAAGATGGACAAAGATATCGAGAAGATCATCCTCTCCACTCCGACCGAGCTCGACATATCGAAGATCCTCCGACAGAAAGGAATGCTTACGATGAAGGAAGATGCCATCGTGAAGGCATTTCAGAGGATCATCCCGTTTGAGGAGGTTAACAAACTCTAGTATACTAAAGCCATGCCTGAAACTACTACAACGCAAAGCGCATCCGAGCAGAAGAAGACGATCATGTTCGTCGACGACGACAAATTCCTCCTGGACATGTATGCGCTCAAATTCTCAAGGAACGGCTTCGATGTCCGATGCGCGATGGGACCCGAGGAGGCTTTGAAGATTCTCAGGGACAATTTCATTCCTGATATCCTCCTCCTCGACGTCGTCATGCCTGGGATGGACGGCATCCAGCTCCTCGGCGTCATTCGCAACGAGAATCTCGCGAAAGGAAGCGCCATCGTCATGCTCACGAACCAAGGACTCGCCGAGGACATCGAACGCGCCAAGAAGCTCAATGTCGACGGATACATCATCAAGGCGATGACCATCCCGTCCGAAGTATTCGAAGAAGTGCAGAAGATCTACGCGGGCGTCAAGAAAGCAGCATAATCAAATCATATGGAATACAAAAAGCTCATTGAAGAACTCATCACGTACGTCATCCAGGAGAATGCATCCGATCTTCATCTGTCGGAAGGCCGAGTTCCGTATGTGCGGACTTCAGGCTCCCTGATCCCGCTCGCGAAGAAAGACGTTCTCTCCGCAGAAGATATGAAAGGCCTCATTGCGGAATTCCTCAACGCAGCCAATCTGGAGCGGCTCGAACGCGACCGCGAGGTTGATTTTTCATACAGCTCCGCGACGAGCCGCTTCCGCGGAAATGTCTTCTACCGGCAAGGAAAGCTCGCGATCGCGCTCCGACTCATTCCGAAGAAGATCAAGACGCTTGCCGAGCTCAATCTCCCGCCGATCCTCGAGACGTTCACCCGCAAGCCGCAGGGATTCTTCCTCGTCGTCGGTCCGATCGGACAGGGCAAGTCGACGACGCTCGCGGCGATGATCGAGATGATCAATCAGACGCGCGCGGAACATATCATGACCATCGAGGATCCGATCGAATATGTATATGAATCGAAGAAGTCCATCATCGATCAGCGCGAAGTCCTCGTCGATGCTCCCGATTTCCATAGCGCCCTGACTTCGATGTTCCGCGAAGATATCGACGTCTGCCTCGTCGGAGAGATGCGCGATAACAATACGATCTCGACTGCGGTTACCGCAGCCGAGACAGGACATCTCGTATTCTCGACGCTTCACACCAACAACGCAGCGCAGACCATCAACCGCATCATCGACTCGTTCCCGTCGAATCAGCAGGATCAGATCAGAGTCCAGCTCGCGAGCTCTCTCACCGGCATCTTCTCGCAGCGACTCATCCCGCGCATCTCAGGCGGCCTCATTCCTGCGTACGAGCTGCTCATCAATAACAATGCGGTCTCGAATCTCATCCGCGAGAAGCGCATCCACGAGATCCAGTCCGTCATCGAGACGAGCTCGAACGAAGGCATGATCGACATGAACCGCTCGCTCGCCGAACTCGCTCGAGCCGGAGAGATTTCAGTCGAAAGCGCCTATCTGAACTCGCAGACGCCGAAGACGCTCGAACGCCTCATCTAATACTCATCCATATAGCCTATGCTTTTCAATTACACATCAGTCGACGACAAAGCCCAGCCGAAGACCGGATCCATCGATGCGGTGAATGTCGACGTGGCGATCTCATCGCTGCAGCGGCGAGGCCTCGTCATCACCTCAATCCACGAAGCGGAAGGGAAGAAGGGCTTCCTCAATCTCAACATATCGATATTCGAACGAGTCTCGAATAAGGACGTCGTGATCCTCTCTCGCCAGCTCGCGACGCTGTTCCAGGCTCAGGTATCTGCCCTCCGCATCTTCAGGCTCCTCGGCTCCGAGGCCGACAATCGCATCCTCGGAGCCAAGCTCGGGATCATCGCCGATGATCTCCAGGCCGGCAGCTCGATCTCAGTCGCGCTCTCGAAGCATCCGAAGATCTTCTCGGACTTCTACGTGAACATGATCAAGGCTGGCGAAGAATCAGGAAAGCTCGATGAGACATTCGGCTATCTCGCTGATTATCTCGACCGAACGTACGCCCTCATCTCGAAGGCGAAGGGCGCCCTCATCTATCCGTCGTTCGTCGTCCTCACGTTCTTCACCGTCATGATCCTCATGTTCACGATGGTCATTCCGAAGATCAGCGGCATCCTCACCGAATCGGGCCAGGAAGTCCCGGTCTATACGAGAGTCGTGCTCGGCCTTTCGGATTTCTTCGTCGCATACGGCTTCATCCTCCTCGCAGTCATCATCGTCGCCGGATTCTTCATTCTCCGATACATCAAGACGCCGTCAGGAAAGATGGCATTCGACAAGCTCAAGCTGTCGATTCCGTTCGTCAGCAATCTTTTCCGAAAGCTCTATCTCGCGCGTCTCGCCGACAACATGAATACCATGCTCCTCTCGGGAATTCCGATGATCCGAGCGCTCGAACTCACATCCTCCGTCATCAACAACCAGGTCTATCAGGTCATCCTCGCCGATGCGGTCGAAGGCGTGAAGGCGGGCAAGGCGATCTCAGAGGCAATTTCCAACAATGACGAAATTCCCGGAATCATGGTGCAGATGATGAAAGTGGGAGAGGAGACCGGAGAGCTCGGCAATATCCTCAAGACTATCTCGAGATTCTACGCCCGCGAGGTCGAGACCGCAGTCGATGCCCTCGTCGACCTCATCGAGCCGCTCATGATCGTCTCGCTCGGTGCCGGCGTGGCCATCCTCCTCGCGTCCGTACTCGTTCCGATCTACAACATCGCTTCAGCGAACTAGAGCCGCATTCCAGTTATCCACATCCGGCTTGCGCAGACAATGGCTTATTTTGCTATACTGTCTGGTATAGAGGTTAGAAATAGGGATTTAATTAATAGTAATAGTCATTGTTAGTTTATACATAATTAGTTTATGAAGAAAAACACAGGTTTCACACTTATCGAACTTCTCGTCGTCATCGCAATCATCGGTATCCTCTCATCAGTCGTTCTCGCTTCGCTCAACACGGCTCGATCAAAGGGTTCAGATGCTGCTATCAAGTCACAGATGAACAGCCTCCGATCACAGCTTACATTGTTCTATGACAATGGCTCGACATACGTCAACGCTTACAAGGATCCTAGCATCATCAAGCTTGTGAATGCGCTTGGCTCGGCAAGCAACACAGTCGCTTCTTCAACTGAATCAGCGACCTCGACTGTCTACACGGTCAAGTTGGTAGCTTCGACAACTCAGTATTTCTGTATCGATGCAGCAGGAAACGCTGTCGCAACGACTGCAGCTGCTATCGCAACGACACAGGTCTGCCAGTAATCTGATTTTCTAGCACAAAAGAAAACACCCGCTTCGGCGGGTGTTTTCTTTTGTGCTATAATTCCTGCATATGAAAAAAAGCTCCGCACCCGGATTCACCCTCATCGAACTTATGGTCTCCATCGCGATCATCGGCGTCCTGAGCGCTATCGTCACTGCGAACTTCGGAACTGCGCGCGCCAAATCCCGCGATGCGAAAAGAGTTTCCGATCTCGCGCAGCTGCAGCTCTCGCTCGAATTCTTCTTCGACCGATGCAACCAATACCCGCCGGCTCCGCTCGACGTGACGTACGAGTGCCCGCCGACAGGTTCCGGCATCAAGCTCTCGAATTATATCTCGGCCATCCCGAAGCCGCCGGCCGGCGGCCCTGGTGCCGGCGGTGCATACTCATATGGAACCAATGGAAGCTTCACTGACTATGTCATTCGAGCGCAGCTCGAATCGAGCTCGTCGCCGCTGTCAGACGACATCGATCCTGATTTCACGGATGCATCGAACACCGCCATTCCGTGCGGCGATGCCGGGCTCAATTACTGCGTCGGTCCGAAATAGCGCAGGCATATTCATATATCTTCATACATCATGAATCTATTCGCCCTCATATTCTCATTCGTCTTCGGAACCCTCATCGGCAGCTTTCTCAATGTCGTCTCGCTTCGCTACAATACCGGCATGGGGGTAGGAGGCCGATCGAAATGCTTCTCGTGCGGAAAGACGCTCACGTGGAAGGAACTCATTCCGCTCGCATCGTTCGCCATGCAGAAAGGCTCGTGCAAGAAGTGCAAGAGCAAGATCTCGTGGCAGTACCCGCTCGTCGAATTCCTCTCGGGCATCCTTTTCGTACTGGTGCTTTTCAAATTTCCTCCGACAGGCTACGTCGAAGCCGCGTCGACCGCCCTGTACCTCTTCGTCACCTGCCTCATGCTCGTCATCACGGTGTATGATATGAAGCACAAGATCATCCCGGATCCGCTCGTCTGGACATTCGACGCCGTAGCTGTCATCGCAGCGATTGCCTTCAATTGGGGACATCTCGCTTCTGCAGACTTCCTCTGGGCTATCCTCGCGGGACCGATCTGCGCTGCGCCGTTCGCGCTGATCTGGGTCATATCGAAAGGGAAATGGATGGGCCTCGGCGATGCGAAGCTCATCCTCGGCATCGGATGGCTGCTCGGCCTTTCTGCCGCTGCCTCGGCCATCACGCTCGCGTTCTGGATCGGAGCGGTCATCTCGGTCCTCTGGATGTATTCGAGCTTCGGCAAGCTCCGCGGGCATTATGAGATACCGTTCGCGCCATACCTGATCCTCGGCATGTACGTCGTCTTGCTTTTCAATATCAATGTCTTCGCCTTCTAATACACAATCCGGATTTACCCTCATCGAGCTCATCGTGTCGGTGTCGATCTTCGTCTTCATGACGGCGTTCCTCGTCGGAAAGTTCGGAAAGTTCAACCAGAGCGTCCTCGTGACGAATACTGCCTATGACGTCGCGCTCACGATACGAAACGCGCAGTCGTATGCGATGAATGTGCGGCAGTCGACGGTCGATGTATCGGCAACGTCATTCCAGCATCCGTACGGAGTCCATTTCGAAACCGGCAGCAACAACTTCTATTTCTTTTCGGATGCCGATAACAATTTCGTGCGCTCGACAGGCGAGACGATTACGACCTCGACGATAAAGAAGGGTCTCGTGATCTCATCGATAGAGGCCCAGTGCGGCAACGCCACATATCTTTCGAAGACGAGCGCGGATGTCAGTTTCAGGCGTCCTGATCCTGATGCTATACTTAGGACGACGACAACTCCGGATTTCTCTAATCCGACCAGCTGCGAGGCGGTGAAGCTGACGGTGCATGCTCCAGACGGCTCAAACAAAATCGTCCTCATCCGAAGCACCGGCCAGATAGCAATCGAAGACTAATATGAAAAAAGACCAAGGATTCACGCTCATCGAAATAATCGTCTCTCTCGGGATCTTCACCGTGGTCGCCGTGGTCGCCGTCGGCGCATATCTCAAAGTCCTCGACGCGAACAAGAAATCGCAGACGCTCAAGACCGCGATCAACAACATCAATTTCGCGCTCGAATCCATGACGCGCGAGATGCGCGTCGGTTCGTCCTATTATTGCTATGCGAATGCTGCCGATTTCCCGATAGGAGGAGTCACGGCGTCGTCGCTTCCGTCGGCTGGCCATGGGTGCGCTTCAGGGAATGGCGGCATCATCGCTTTCGCTTCATCGAAGGGAGGCCTCGACAATCCTGATTCCGGTGCGACATGCCGGCTCGCATATGCGTATGCGATCACTGATTATGACCCGGCTAATCTGACGGCGACATCTACCATTACGAAAGCGGAGCAGAAATACTGCAATCAGGCGATCACGACGAGCGATTTCATTCCTGTCATTTCGCCTGATGCGATCATCGATGCCCATGTCCTGAAGGTGATTCAAGGCGTCGCATCCGGACCTCAGGCTGCACAGCCGAAAGTCTTCATTCGTCTCAAAGGGCATACCGGCGTGAAGGAAAAGAGCAAGACGTATTTCGACGTTCAGACGACGATATCGCAGCGAAATCAATTCTGACATACGGATATGAAAAAGAACTTTATTATGAACAATGCATCCGTCAGCCGATCATCCGGCTTCACCATCATCGAGACGCTCGTCGCGATCACGATTCTCATGATCGCCATCGTCGGCCCGCTCACTGTCGCGCACAAAGGACTCACGGCGGCAGTGTACGCTCGCGATCAGATGATCGCTTCGTATCTCGCGCAGGATGCCATCGAGTACGTCAAGAATGCGCGCGACAGCAACAAGCTCGCATCGCGGAGCTGGCTCTACGGCTTTGACGGGAACAGCGCGGCCGCAAATCCGGCAGACTGCATCCATGGCTCGCAATGCACTGTCGATACCACGATAAATTCCGTAGATGATGCAGTCCTCTCATGTTCCGGTACCGGTCCGGAATGCATCCCGCAGCTCTTCCTCAGCGATGAAAAGGGATATTCGCATGATGGCGCAGGACTGGCGACGCAGTTCAACCGCCACATCATAATGACCCCGGATCCGAATCGAGCTTCAGAAGTCAAATTGACCGCGGTGGTCTCTTGGCAGAATGGAATCGTTGACAATGACGTGACGCTTACCAGCGAATTATTCGATACATTCAGATGATGCATTTATCCGAAAAAAGTCAGCTGAAGGAAGGGGGATATACGCTTCTTTTCGCAGTGCTCATAACCTCTATCGTTCTCAGTGCCGCTCTTTCGATCCTCTCGATCAGCCGAAAGGAATTCCTCCTGTCGGTGTCGGCGAGGGAATCGCAATTCGCTTTTTATGCTGCAGACAGCGGACTCGAATGCGCGGCATATCAGGATCTTGCCGAGGATCCGGCTCCATTTGCGGGTACTTCGACTGGTGCGCTCGTTTCATTCACATGCACCGCCACGACGACGATGATAACTCCCAGCTTCAACGCATATGGCGGCAGTACCGATAAGCCTGCGACGACGACATTCGCCTTCAGCTTTCCGACCGGAGCGACCGGCTGCGCGAGCGTCATAGTTCAGAAAGACTATAGCTATGGAATATATACCGATCCTGTGACAGGTTCGACGACTCCCACTACGAATGTATCCACGACGATCGACTCGAGAGGCTATAACATCGGCTGGAAAGGAAGCGCTCTGGATTGCTCCGCTCCGAGCCCGAAGAAAGTCGAGCGACAGCTCCACCTTACGCATTAGGCCTTACGCATCGGGCGCGTTTTTGCTAGTATGACAGTATGAAGAAAGCTCAGCCGAAAGCAGTCATCGAGCGCCTCGAAAGCCTGAAGAAGGCCATCGAGAAGTATCGCTACGAATACCACGTGCTCGACAAGCAGTCGATCTCTCCTGAGGCGCTTGATTCGCTCAAGCATGAACTCGTGCAGATCGAGACCGAATATCCGGAGCTTGTCACGCCCGACTCTCCGTCGCAGCGCGTTGCCGGGAAGGCGCTTCCTGAATTCAAGAAAGTGCAGCATACGGTGCCGCAATGGTCGTTCAACGATGCTTTTTCTCCCGAAGAGATGATCGAATTCGATGCGAGAGTTAAGCGGTTCCTGAAAGCCGGCTCGAATGGCGAAGGAAAAAATTCCGGGGATATTCAGCCGACGTATGTGACTGAGCATAAGATCGACGGATTGAAGATCGTACTCGAATATCGCGGCGGGATGCTTTTCCGAGCAGCGACTCGCGGCGACGGAACGGTCGGCGAGGATGTGACTGAAAACGTGAAGACGATCGAATCAGTGCCGCTCCGGCTCAATAGGCCGATAGACATCATCGTCGAGGGAGAAGTCTGGATGGCGAAGAGCCAGCTCGTTGCGCTCAACGTCGGCAGGAAATCCCGCGGCGAGGAGCCGTTCGCCAATCCGCGGAACCTCGCCGCGGGTTCCATCCGCCAGCTCGATCCGAAGATCGTCGCAGAGCGGAAGCTCCAGACATTTATATATGACGTGGCGAAATACGAAGGCAAAGATGCAGCGACGGTTCTCGCGACGCAGCATGACGAGCTCGGCTTCCTCCGCGATCTCGGCTTCAAGGTCAATCCGCATTTCAAGCATTGCAGGAACATCGCCGAAGTTATCAAATATTGGGAGGATTGGCAGAAGAAGATGCCGAAGGAGGATTATCTCGCGGACGGCGTCGTCGTGAAGGTCGATGAGAAGAAATATCAGGATGCGCTCGGCTATACCGGCAAGGCGCCGCGCTTCGGCATCGCCTTCAAATTCCCGGCAGAGCAGGTGACGACGGTCGTCGAGGATATCGCGCTTCAGATCGGGCGCACGGGAGTGCTTACCCCAGTCGCTCATCTCCGTCCTGTTCTCGTCGCAGGATCCACGGTCTCGCGGGCGACTTTGCATAATGAAGACGAGATCAAGCGGCTCGACGTCCGCATCGGAGATACGGTCATCCTCCAGAAGGCGGGAGACGTCATCCCTGACATCGTCTCAGTCGTGCAGGAGCTTCGCCCGAAGAATTCCAAGCCGTACAAGTTCCCGACGCATGTTCCCGCATGCGGCGCCGATGGCCGCATCGAACGCATTCCGGGGCAGGCTGCATGGCGCTGCGTTTCGAAGGATTCTTTCGACCAGCAGAAACGGCGGTTCTACCATTTCGTCTCGAGGAAATGCCTCGATGTCGACGGCCTTGGTCCGCGCATCATCGACGTGCTGCTCGAAGAGGGTCTCATCACCGCATACGATGATATTTTCACGCTGAAGAAAGGCGATCTGCTCGCGCTGCCGCGCTTCGGCGAAAGATCCGTCGACAATATTCTCGCATCGATCGAATCTGCGCGAAAGACATCGCTCGCGCGGCTTCTCGCGGGACTCTCGATTCCGCAGGTGGGAGAAGAGACCGCATTCGATCTTGCGAAGCATTTCAGCACCATCGATCGGCTCGCTGCGGCGAAGTTCGATGAAGTCGAAGCGATCTACGGCGTCGGCCCGATCGTCGCCCGATCCGTCGTCGACTGGTTCGCTGAAGCTGAGAACCGAAAGCTCGTGGATCGCCTCAAGCAGCAGCTCGATATCGAAAAGGAGAAGGTGGCGACAACGGCAACCGCTCAGAACAAAGACGTCTTCGGCAAGACATTCGTCTTCACTGGCACGCTTGAGACGATCAGTCGCGACGAAGGTCAGGCGACAGTCCGCAAGCTCGGCGGGGAAGTTTCCGGCTCGGTTTCGGCAAATACCGACTATGTCGTCGCCGGCGAGAGCGCCGGCTCGAAGCTCGACAAGGCGCGCGATCTCGGCGTGAAGATCATCACCGAGCAGGAATTCCTGAAGATGGCAGGGCAGAAATAAAAAAGAAAAAGCGCGCAGGAGGGTGCGCACCTTTTGCTGTTTGGACGAATAGATTTCACCGATCGCTCGGGCACATTGTCATGCCGAGAATCGAGCCTCTGCTCAATGGTGATCTTCTCGCCGTGAGAGTTCGCTGAAAGATGCTCTCGCTTTCTTCAGACGCCCCTCGTCTTGTTTTTGGCTTTGCTGTTCCGCCGCGCTTCCTTCTTGAAGCCCGGCCCGATGCTGACTGGACTGCTTGTTTCATTCCGAAGAACCATAACATATTTTATTCATTT
>JAQBRD010000032.1 GCA_028286665.1 Candidatus Tayloriibacteriota bacterium | reverse complement strand
AAGGCAGCACCGACAAGCTCGGCGATGAATTCACATATCGCTACAAAGACCTTCATTACAGCAAGCAGAAGGTGTCCGAATCGATTCCTGGAGAAAAAGTCGTCTGGCACGTACTCGATGCCGATCTGAGTTTCACCCAGAAGAGGACCGAGTGGATAGGAACAGACATCATCTTCGAGATTTCAAGAAAGGGCGATGCGACCGAAGTCCGTTTTACTCATGCGGGCTTGGTTCCGTCATTCCAGTGCTTTGATGACTGTGCTGGCGGGTGGAGTTTTTATATCAATGACAGCCTGCGTAATTTCATAATTTTTAAGCGTACACCAAATTCGTATGGAAAAAACTAAAGTCATATTTATCTATGGAACGCCTGCAGTCGGGAAGCTCACCACTGCCAAGGAATTAGCGAAGCGAACGGGCTTCAGACTCTTGCATAATCATCTTACGACTGACCTCGTACGCGCGATCTTTGACCGAGGCAGTGCTGCAGGAGACATGCTTATTGCAAAGCTGCGCTTCGAGATGCTCGAGATCGCAGTGAAAGAAAAAGTGAAGGGCGTAGTCATGACCGGAGTCCATGCCCATAATTTTATTTATCCTAATGGCGAAAACGACGAATGGTTCGCGAAGCGGCTCGAAAGCATAGCATGCGACAATGACGGAGAATTTTACGGAGTCAATCTTGTCACTGATACGGATACGCTTATGCGCCGAGTCGTCGAAGCTGACCGCCTTCAGTGGGGGAAGCTCAGCAAGCCGGATATGCTTAAAATGACTTTGGATAAATATGATTTCAGCAAAACTGCGCCATTGAAGAACAATATGATAATCGACAATACGCATCAATCTGCAGAGGAAGTAGTTGGAAAAATAATCGAATTCGCGGCATTAGGCCAGTAATCATACCTCCATGAAATCCTGGACTCTCAGATTCAGAGCGAAAGACAAAAAGAACTTCCTCGAAGTGAAGAACGGATCGAAGCCTATCGAGACTCGAGCTGCAACGGTCAAATATCAGCCGATAGAAGTCGGCGATGAGCTCGTATTCGTCTGCAGCGGAGAAAAATTCTCGAAGAAGATACTGAAGAAAGAGCATTTCAAGAGCATCGATGAGATGATCGGGAAGATCCCATTCAGCGACATCATGCCATCCGTGAAATCAGTTCCCGAGATGAAGAAAGCATACGCATCATATTCAGGTTATGACGAGAAGATCAAAAAGTTTGGCATATTCGCTTTTTATCTGCTTTAATATATCCATGAACTACCCATATTACATCCTCGGAGCGCCGTTCCTCCGTGCCCGCCGCAAGCAATTCGAAGTAGCTACCCTCGAGCGCTTCGGCGGAGATTATGAGCGCGCGGTCCTCTATATGGATAAGGTGACCGACTCCCAGATGAATAAGGCGAGCGGACTCCTGTCGTCCGTCTCGATATTGGCGGGTATGAGCTATTTCGTGGAAGCGCACACGTCGCTCGTTCTCGCGCTGGCGTCGATCGTCATCGTCGTAAGCACCCTCTATGTTCCGTGGCCTCTGTCGCAAGCGGCAAGCGTGGCAGCAGAGTCCGAGTTCAAGAGCCTCTGCCGGCGCTCGTACTATCGCGCGATATGCAATCGGCTCGGCATCTCGCTCATCATTCTCACGGTGGTATTCCTGATTCCGTTCGTGTTCACGTATTAGGGTTGAGCGCTTGGTCTGCAAGAAACTTCAGCAAAAGAAAAATAACCGCCCAGTGAAACCGGGCGGCTATTGCGTTTTGTGGAATTACTTCTTGAGCTTGTCTTGCAGCAGGCGCTTCTGGTCAGGCGTCAGCTTCTCCATAATTCCTTGGATGTCGCTGGCCTCGTTCGCTTTGGCGCGCGATCGATCGATGCCGGCCTCGGCGCGAGTCTGCACATCCGTCTGGATTTCAGAGCGCGCGAGCTGGATCGACTTGTTGTCGAACTTATTGACGGGCATGATCGTTTCGCCCGAGTCGTAATATTCGACGACTACCGTATCGCCAGGCTGCGTTACCGGCACTTTTGCCGACGTGCTCATCGGCACCGTAAGCAGATGATCCATGCCTTTGAGCAGGATGAAGTAGGTGGTCGAACCCGACACTGTTGCCGAGCTGATCCGCGCTACTATGTTCGTCGTCGTGGACAATTTGCGTGTCCCGTCGATTGCCATCTGCGAGCTGTTGGCCACGATCACTTGCTTGTACGCAAGTTCCGCCTCGTGCGCGTTCTGTCCCCATGCGATTATCTGGGGATTCATGACGCTCACGATCGCGACGCCGGCAAAGGCGTGCGTCTGGTTCTGCAAGGGAACGACGTACGAGATATGCCCGTACACATTGTAGAGCTGCGGCGTTGTGCCGTGATAGCTCTTGTTCTTTACGTCGCCGAGCAGATTGCATTGCTCGATAGCTTTCTCTTCCGTAGCCCCGCCTTGCAACACGTACTCGACTGTTTCGCCTGTGCGCGTATTCGTGTAATACACTGCAATGAGCGAATCAGACTTATTATTGTTGTTATGGGCGGTGATACCGGTCGCGAAGACCGGCTGGCCGTCGCTTCCGTAGCCGAAGTGAGTTTGGGTAGCAGCGAGGACGCTGCTGCCGTAGATCGATCGATTTATGAAACCACCTGCGTATTTGCTGTGGTAGTCGATATTTCGATGGACGATGTACTCAGCTTCGACTCGATCGACCCAGGTCGGCATTTTTCCTAATGGGATGAATTGCTCGACTCCTGCGCCGGTCGTTGGATCGACGATGAGCGCTCCGACTACTTTTTCGCCCCACCAGCCGATAGTCGGCTCTGCGAGGGAAACGATGTAGTGCGGTACGTTCTCGTCGTCGATTTCCAGATGGATGTCCGCTACGTATTTGTCCATGTGATGCTTCCAGACAAGCCGTTCCAGATTGTGGCTGAAGACGGCTTCAGGCGTGTACTTGAATTCCTTGCCTGCTGGCAACGACACGTACTCAGCGGGGAGGATCGGATTTTCCGCAGATACTTTGATGTATCCGGGTACGCCGATCGTTCCGCTGTACTGCGGTCCATAGCTGGTCCAATCGAGCGGCACGATGGTCCATAGTTCTTTTCCGATGATCTGAACTGATGACCTTGCTTCGCGAATCGTGAACTGGCTTCCGATGGCATTGGGCTGGCCTCGACTATCAAGCGTGGTTGCCTGTCCGATCGCCCTTCTTGCGAGGAAGAGCGCGTTTTCAGGCGAACTGACGCGGAAATGGCGGGGGTCTTTCGGTTGAAAGTCCTTCGACCAGTCGCGCTGCTTGATAGACGGTACGAGTGCCGCGTACGTTGTCGCGCGCGTCATCGGACTGTTGAAGAAGGCAGTGATCACATATGCGAGGACGACTGGAATCGCGAGATATCCAGGAATCCGCTCTTTGTGATTTTCCGCATCGAAGACTGAGAGAATGCCTGACAGGACGAGTCCGACGGCGGCAATGAGTCCGACATGTCCGAAAAACGGTCCAGCGGTAGTCGGTGTCGTAAAATACACCAAGAATGCTGAAACGAGAAACGTGACGATGAAGATCTTTGTTCCGCCCTTGAACCGACTTGCCAGGAACCAGGGGATGCTCACGATGAGCCCGATTGAGAGTGCGATGATAAGTGTCATACTACCTGCTTTGCTTTCTTTGTTGAATTGTTTTGGAACTGTTGGATCCGTGCAGAGTGCACGTTTGTCGTGAATTATAGCCCATTTATTGACTAAAGTCAAGGTTAGGTGAAACAGCGCATGCGGTGCGGGTCGGTACGCTTTTATGCGCTAAGATCAGCACGTGAATGCTCTGAAATTTCTGAAGGTAATTCGGAATGATCCCGCCGGCTTGCTGGCGGGATTTCGTGCTATATTGATCGACATATTCTATGGCTCTGAAATTAAAAGCAAAAACCCGCTGCGCTTGGGCTGGTCCCGATGAGATATACATCGACTATCACGATTTCGAATGGGGAATCCCGGTCCACGACGACCGACAGCTTTTCGAGATGCTCAATCTCGAAGGCGCTCAAGCAGGCCTGAGCTGGATCACGATCCTGAAAAAGCGCGGCAATTATCGCAAGGCTTTCGATAATTTCAATGCCGAAAAGATCGCAAAGTATACTCAGTCGAAACAAGCGTTGCTCATGAAGAATGCCGGCATCGTCCGCAATCGCCTCAAGATCAATGCTATAGTCGAGAATGCAAAGGCATTCCTCCGCATACGCCAGGAATTCGGCAGCTTCGATGCGTACATCTGGAGTTTTATCAGCGGCAAGACCGTCCCGCATGCGAAAAGGGCTGCGGCGATCCGCGCAAGCGAACTCATGAGCAAAGACCTGAAGAAGCGAGGCTTCCGATTCGTCGGTCCTACGATCTGCTTCGCATTCATGCAGGCGGTCGGGATGGTGAATGATCATGCTGCAGACTGCTTTCGCGCACAGTAATGCGGTGCTCTCCGATCATGATGAACGACAATACAATTAATATTATGAAAGTCAAATAGCTATCGCACTGTAGAAATGGTCTGGTATACTTCATCCATGGAAACAACAACTGCTGAGAAAAGATCCCGAGCGATTCCGGATATCGAGGAAGCCGACATGGCGACCTCGCCTGTCACGTCTGAAGAAATGCAGGCGGCTATGGACGCGCTCGCTGTCGAGGAACTGCCAACTGCGGTTCCTGAAGAACTTCCTGGATTCTCAGAAGTGACGGAAATGCCGGAGCGTCATTCAGAAATAGCTGAACAGCAGGTTGAAACCGATCGACAGGCTCTCGAAGGCATCCGCAGCCAGCTCGATCAGGCGGCGATTGCTGCGCCAGAAACTCAAATGAAGGGCATGCGGGAAATTCCTCCCGGAGCTGCTGAATACGACGGCGATCCTGAGAAGCGCAAGGTGAAAATGTACGGCGTAAGCATCGAGCGGCCGCATGGGGACGATGTCAGCATGTTCCGCAAGGCTTTCGGCGCCGGCTTCTTCGGTTTGCTGAATCTCTTCAACCCGTGGGCATGGAAGGACTATGGAAAGATGAAGAAGGAGCACGATGATCCTGCGCTCGCGAAAAAGACTTACTACGGCAGCTCGCCGCAGGAAGCAGAAGATGCGAAGCGGATGCGCATGGGCGAAAAGATGTAATACGCAATCGAACGAGACACTCATCCTATGAACAGCAGAAAAATAATCCTCGCATCCGCCTCCCCGAGAAGGAAAGAGCTGCTCGCCAAGACCGGCCTGCAGTTCGAAGTCATTCCTGGCGCATATGAAGAGGACATGACGCTTGCGATGCGTCCGCATGAGCTCGCGGAATATCTTTCGCATGGAAAAGCGCTTTCGGTCGCTGCGCTGCATGCGGATGCGATCGTCATCGGCGCCGATACCTTCATCGTGCTCGATGATGAGCTCCTCGGGAAGCCGAAGACTGCAGATGAAGCGAAGGCGACGCTTCGGAAGCTCAGCGGCAGATCGCATTCAGTGTTGACCGGCGTGAGCATTATCGATTCCAAATCCAAGAAGAAGATGTCGTGGGTGAGCGAAACAAAAGTGCACTTTCGTGATCTCGCAGACGATGAGATTGAAAAGTACGTAGCAACAGGAGAGCCGATGGATAAGGCTGGAGCATATGCGATTCAGGGCGGCGCTGCTGCGTTCGTCGAGAAGATCGAAGGGGATTATTATTGCGTGATGGGCTTGCCGCTCGATGAACTATGTAAGGCGCTCACTGAGGAATTCGGGGTTTTGATAAAGAGGATCCAAGATTAAGTATCAATATCATGTCCACCCACAAAACTATCGCAGATACGGAAACCATCGCTTCATTCCTGAAGATTGAATTTCCTAGCGGATTTTCTGATCTCGAAGTGATCACTGGTGGAGAAGGATCGCAAGCGTATAGCTTCGCAGCTTCAGGCACGCAATACATCATCCGGATCAACAAGCATCACACGCTTGGGTTCAGGAAAGATGAATACGCTTTCAGTCACCTTGCTTCACCGTCGATTCCGATTCCAAAAATATTCAAGATAGGCAAAATCACGAGTGGTCTCCGCTTCTGCATTTCTGAAAGAGTCGAAGGAAAGACGCTCAATTCATTTGCTGAAGCAGAATTCGAATCATTCCTGCCAGTTATGTTCGATGTGCTTGATGCGGTGCATGCAGTAGATGTAAGCGGATCAGGCGGCTACGGAAAATGGGGTGCGGATGGGCAAGCTGAAGGAGGAAATTGGAAAGAATATCTCATGACCGTAGATAAGTATGCAAAGGGAATGCAGGGTACTGTCGGACTCTTTGAGACAACGTTCCTCGAGAAGGATTTCTGGGATAGCGCATATGCGCGACTTGCGGAGCTCGTACGCTCTTGTCCGGAAGCACGGTTCCTTGTGCATGGAGACTACGGATCAAATAATGTCCTCTCAGATGGAAGGAGGATAACCGGCGTGATCGATTGGGAGAGTTCGATGTATGGGGATTTTCTCTACGATGTTGCTTGGCTAAGTTTCTGGTCGCGCAGTCTCGACTTCCAAAGTCTCTACCTTGAGCATTCTAAAAAGAAAGGAATGCAGATCGAGAACTATGCCGAGCGCATGCTCTGCTACAAGCTTTACATCGGTCTCAGCAGCCTGAGCTTCTACGCCTATTCTGGGCAGAAAGAAAAATACGCGAAAACGAAAGGCTCGATCAGTCGCTTGCTGGGAGTGTAAGCTGGGTGTACTCGCTCATGCATATTCTGAATTCTGATATACTCATCATATATGAAAACCGCAATCATAATCCACGGGATGCCCGATAAGGAAAATTATTTCAATCCGTCATCGGATTCGCAGTCTAATTGTCATTGGCTTCCGTGGCTCCAGCAGCAGCTCATCGCGAAGGGCATTCTCGCTCAGACACCTGAGATGCCTGTTCCGTATGAGCCGGATTATGCTGCGTGGTGCGAGATATTCGAGCGACTTGCTCCTGATGAAGAGACGCTGCTTGTCGGACATAGCCTTGGCGGAGGGTTTCTCGTTCGCTGGTTGAGCGAACATACAGTGAAGGTCGGACCCGTCATGCTCGTTGCTCCGTGGACTGATCCTGATAATGAGATGAGGGATGCTCTCGGAAACTTTTTCGATTATGAAATCGATCCTGATCTTGTCAGTCGAACGGATGGCATGACGATCTTCTATTCTACTGACGATGAAGCCAATATCATAAAGACATCCGAGATCCTGGAAAAATCATTGAAAGGTTCGCGTACGATGAAGTTTGAGGGCAAAGGACATTTTTGCCTGAGAAATTTGGGGACGAGGGAATTCCCGGAGCTTCTGCAGGAAGCTTTGCAGACTAATCGTTAACTCAGGCGCCTTGCCATGGACTACAAGATATTCATCAGCATCATCGCCGTCATCCTGACTTTCGTCGGGTATGTCCCGTATATCCGCGATGTTATCAAGAAGAAGACGAAGCCGCACGCTTTCACCTGGTTTGTCTTCACCCTTTCTGGAGGAGTCGGCTATGCGCTGCAGGTCTTCGGCGGCGCCGGCGTCGGCTCGTGGGCGCTTCTCGCTGCGGTCATCATCTGCTTCGTCATTTTCATCCTAAGCCTGCGGATCGGAGACAAGGACGTGGCTCCGTCTGATTTCATCTTCCTTTTTCTCGCTCTCGTCTCGCTCTTCCTATGGCTCGTCGTGAAGCAGCCCGTGTGGTCGGCGATTCTCGCTGCAGCGACTGAGCTTCTCGGATTCATGCCGACGATCCGCAAATCATGGAACAATCCGCATTCAGAAACCCTGTGGACATACGAAGTCGCTTTCTTCAGGCACGGGCTTTCGATCTTCGCTCTTCAGCGATTCAATATCCTGACACTCCTATATCCGATCGCTTGGACGGCTGCCAACCTGATTTTCTGCATCATCCTGGTCGTGAGGAGAAAAATCTCCAAGACTGCTCTTTTTTAGAAAGCGCGTCTAATTTACAAATCACGTCTTATATTGTATAAATGAATGCGGAAGTTCTTCGTAACTTCCTTTTTTGTTCAACAATCAACAAAGGACCTAACAGTGAGCACTGAAAACGCTGCAGATACTGCAGTAGAACGGAAAACGGTCAGAGGAGTCACCATCGATGGAAAGACTTCGAGAGACCTCGACGATGCCATCTGGCTGTCCCGAAATGGAGACGGCTGGACGCTCGACGTCAGCATCGCAGATGTCGGTTCCGCTATCCTTCGAGGATCGGAATACGATATCCGCGCGCATAAGATGGGATCGACTCGGTATTTTGCCGATGGAAATGATCCCATGTTCCCGAGATACCTCTCTGAAGACAAGTTAAGTCTCTGGGAGGGCAAGAAACGCGATACGGTCACGATCTCGATCCCGCTCTCGAAAGAGTTGGAACCTGGAAAGCCGACGTTGGCCTTCACTGAGCTTGTAAGCGAAGGGAAGCTGACGTACGACCTCGTCGACGCAATCGTGAATCAGCCGGCTGGCGATGAGATACATCGCATGCTGGTCGATCTGAACGGCCTCGCTCAGACGCTTCTCGAAAAGCGGCGTCAGAACGGAGCTCTCGCCATCTACGATATCTTTTCTGGATGGGTTACGACTGAGGAAGGCTTCCTCAAGAAGCTGGTTCCTGAAGACTGCCACCTGGCAAACATCATCGTGCAGGAATGCATGATCCTTGCGAACCAGGCTGTAGCGGGCTTCTTCGCGGAACGCGATATTCCGGTATTGTTCCGCAATCACACTGCGAAAGCTATCGGATCCAATCGTGCCGAGATCGTCGGAGATCTTGGCAATTCCATGCTCCATCCTGACAAGTTCAACATCGAGACGCTTCAGGCACGCATTTCCTTGGTGATGAACCGAGCGACGTACGGACCTGAATTGCGAGGGCACTTCGGCCTCAATCTCCCTGCCTATCTGCACTTCACGTCGCCGATCCGGCGATATGCGGATCTGGTGAATCATCGCATTCTGGCAGCTGTGCTTGCCGGAAGCGAAATGCCATATACCAAGGAAGAGCTTGTCGAGCTTGGAAAGCATCTCACTGCCATCGAGCAGGAGATGAAAGATAAGCGCGGCAAGTCATTCAAGGACGCCGATCAGAAGCGCATTACTCAGAAGATCGATACGGGAAGATTCAATCGTCTCGATGCGGATGAGATGCATAAGGCGATCAAGATGGCTGTGCGCTCTGGACAAATGTTCGATGAATTCGAGCAGGAAATCCTCAAGCGCACGCTGAACGAGCAGATTCTGCCTCGCGATGCCTACTTTGTTCTTCTTGAAGCGAGTCAGGCTGATCCAGCCTGGATTCGCCTCAAAAAGGGCGTATTCGAATGGCTCGCGAAGCATCAGGATCATGCCGTCACCGTGTTTGCACTCGCGACTCAGGAGAAGACTGCTGCGATGATGCCTGAATATGGGCTTGTCGCAAGCGGACCTGACCATGCGCTCATGTTCAAAGGTACGGCAAAGGTGCGATTCCGTGAAAAGGAATACGTTTCCGAACAATGCGTCGGATCATCGAAAAAGCACGGACAGCAGCTCACTTGCATGAGCCTGATCAAGCGCATTCTGGAAGACCAGGGAATTGAAATCTCCTGGTCACCGACGGTGCTCGCGGAACCTCTCGCGCAGACTCCTTCGCAGCAGGTGCAAGCACCTGCTGCTGAGGGCAATGCAAAGAACAGGCTCTTGGAGCTTTGCCAGTCGGAAAAACTGGCAACGCCGGTATTCACGGTCACTCCGGAAGGTCCGGATCATATGCGGACCTTCAAGGCGGTAGCGAGCATCGTTCGAGCCGGGACTACATGGACTTCTTTTCCATGCCGATCCGGGAGCAAGAAGGATTCTGAGAAGCTTGCAGCGGAGGATCTCCTCAAGAAATTGGGGCCGATCGGATCGCAGGATGCTGCGAAGCCAGGCCAGACGGCTGGTGACGATGCGAACTACGTGTCGCTTCTCCAGGAATATCTTGCGGTCCGCCGTGCGGTGCTCCCGTCATATAGCAGCAGCCAAAGCGGTCCTGCTCATATGCCGACGATCACATGCACCTGCACGTTGCAGTTCGGCAGGAACACCATCACCGGCCAAGGGCAGGCTTCCAATAGCAAGGTTGCCAAGCAGCGCGCAGCCAGGGAAGTCTTCGAAAAGGTATTGAGGTAAATGGTACGTAAACGCGACCGGCTCGAAAGAGCCGGTTTTCTTGTGCTACTATATCGGTATGCATAAGAAGCTGACTTTGAATAATGGGATACAAATTCCCGCCATCGGCCTCGGCGTCTACAAATCTCAGGAGGGTGCGGAAGTGGAGAATGCCGTGAAATGGGCGCTGGAGGCTGGATATCGTCTGATCGATACTGCGCAGATATATGGAAATGAAGAAGGCGTCGGCAGGGCTATCAAAGAATCCGGAGTACCGCGCAATGAGATCTTCATAACGACGAAGCTCTGGAATACCGATCAGGGCTATGAGAGCGCCCTGAAAGCTTTCGACGGCTCGCTCACGCGTCTCGGACTGGATCATGTCGATCTGTATCTGATCCACTGGCCGAGCGCGAGCGAAGATCGTCTCATTACTATCGATAAGAGGAAGGAAACTTGGAAAGCGATGGAGGAGATCTATGCGTCCGGAAAAGCAAAAGCGATCGGCGTCTCGAACTATACCGTCAAGCATCTCGAAGAGATGAAAGGGTATGCGAAGGTTCCGCCCGCAGTGAATCAGGTCGAGTTTCATCCGTTCCTGCATCAGAAGGAATTGCTCGAGTACTGCAAGCAGAACGGCATCATCCTCGAAGCGTATAGCCCGCTCGTGAAAGCAAGAAAGCTCGATGATCCTCGCATTGCTGAGATCGCGCAGAAGCATCAGAAAACAAATGCTCAGGTCCTGATCAGATGGAGCATCCAGCACGGCTGCTTGCCGATACCGAAATCAGTGCACCGCGATCGAATCATCGAGAACATCGACGTGTTTGATTTCGAGCTTGCACCAGAAGACATGGCTGCGCTCGATGGTTTGCATGAGAATGTCCATCAGGCATGGAATCCGGAGGCGATCATTTAATATCTTCGATATATGGCTATAAGCAATTCAGTTCACCAGTTTGATGATTATGCAGGATCGTATGAGAAATGGACTCGATTGCCGCTTCGCTCGTATGCATGGAGAGAGACTGTGCTAAGGAATCTGCCAGATTTGAGGAATAAAAAAGTGCTTGACCTTGCTTGCGGCACGGGTACTTCAGCTGAATTATTATTTGAAAAAGGAGCCCGAGCTATTACCGGCATCGATTCATCTGCAGAACAGCTGAAGATATTTAATTCAAAGTTTCCTGATGCTGTAGCGATATGCGCTGATCTTTCTTCATTCGACCTCGCTCACCTCGGTAATTTCGATGTTATCACTGCTATCTATTTGTTCGAGTATTTTCCGCGAATTTCGGACATTGATAGAATTGTCATCAATATAAAGGCGGTGATGCGAAAGAATTCTATATTCTACGGGCTCACGATCGACCAGCTTGCTGTTGCGAGCGAGACTGAATACTATGGAATTCAAGGAAGTCTGCCGAAAAAAGAAGGAGATTCATTTGTCGACAATTTGCCTGATGGTGAAAGCGGAATATTTTGTGTGGGCATGTACTATTGGAGCATCACGACGCTCCGCCAAGTATTTGAAGATAACGGACTGGCATTCGAGGAGCTGCCGGTCTTTGTTTCGGAAGAAGGCTTGGAGAAATATGGAAAAGAATATTGGGATCTATTTTTACAAAAACCGATATATAAGATCTTCAGGGCAAGGCTCAAATAGGCATGCCGTATTGCCTGCTTGTAATTCTGATATAATGATCTAATGGAAGACAACGCTAGAAAGTTCATCGTCGAATCGATCGCTTTCGATTTCCTGAAAGATCATCAGGCGACTTCATTCGTCCTCACTGTCGATTGGATCGAGACAAATGAAGAGAGTGAGAAAAAGCTCGCATATAAGAAATTCGAGAACGACGATATTCAGATTCTGCTTATTTCGAAGATAACCCGCGACGGCAATCGCGTCGCCGATAAGAAAAAGATAACCGAAGAGGAATATCGATCCTCGCTTGCCGCATCGATATTGCGACTCGAAAAGAGGCGCTATGAATTCAAATTCGCCCAGAATGGAATTATTTTCGACATGAAATATGACGAATTTACTACCGGAAAGCTCTGCCTGCTCGAAGTGGATGCGCCGACCGCTGAGCAGAGGGCATTATTCACACCCACCGATTTCCCATTCAGCGTATCAGAGGTGACGGGCGACATGCGCTATTACGGCTATCGAGTCGCTGAGGAATTAAGGGTTCGATAACTTTATAATATTAGGAAGGGACAGTTGAAACGCTTCCGCAGCGATCACGGCATATATTCGCAGCGATTCGCTTATATATTTAAATTTACACCACTATGAAAACAATGACATGTTCCCAGATGGGAGGATCTTGCGATGCGAAGATCACCGGATCGACGCCCGATGAGATGATGATGAACGGCATGAAGCATCTCGAAGAGGCGCACCCGGAAATGGCAGCCGACGTGAAGGCCTCCTCTCCGACTGACCCGATGATGATAGCCTGGGGCGAAAAATTCAAGAAGGACTTTGATGCGGCTCCGGAAATGTAATCGATGAAAAACGCCCACAAGGGTGTTTTTCGCTCATGGTAAACTATGAATATGAATAAGAAACTAATCCTAAGCGCTATCGCATTGATCATCGCTGCAGCAGCTG
>JAQBRD010000014.1 GCA_028286665.1 Candidatus Tayloriibacteriota bacterium | reverse complement strand
TGATACGTGACCGAACAGCATCCAGAACTTTTTCTTCTCAGATGTTTCCCCTTGCCCCAGGATGCCGGCAGCTGCGACGAAGAAGAGGAAGAGATGCGCGATCCATATGAAGCCTTCCATTCGCTCGTAATTGCTCCAGATGCTTCGAAGCGGCTCGGCTCCGGTGATATCGGCGATGCCGACGATGACCGTGAAGATCGCCACTCCTGCGAATATCCAGGACCGTTTTGGAAAATATGACCGGTCGCGCAATGCGAGGATGAGCCAGAGAGCGAAGATCACTTCGATGAGAATCCTGAAAGCGAATGCCTTGCCCGTGATATACAGGAAGAACGATGAATAATTGACTACTATCGGCACGAAAAGAGCGCCGAGGAGGCCGATATATGCTGCGTATTTCAGGATCGTATTGATTGTTTTGTCTGTATTCATAATGATAAATGGTGATATGAGCAAACTATATCATATTTTGCATATTATCAATCTCGAGACGTATGCATTCGAGAGAAGTGAATTGCGGGACAAATCCGAGCGTTTCGGCTTTTTTATCCTTCGAATAATAGGCATTCTTTGATCCGGTAGGGCTGGTTTCATCCGCCGTTTCTTTGAAGCGGTATTCCAGCGCATGCTCGGTACTGAAGAATTCCAGCAATTCCGATTTCGATATCGGCTTCAGGCTGTATACGTCGAAAAAGTCATTGACCCTCCCCTTTTCGATGAGCAGCTTCATGAGCGCGAAAAGATCTTCCGGACTGACGTAATCCCGCACGATATCCTCCCGACTCGTCAAGAACGGCTTCTTATTCCTTGCGCAGTCGATCATTTCCGAAATCATGAATCCGGAATTCAGATCGACGAATCGGCTGAAAAATGAGAAGACTCTCAGATCCGCGATATTGAGATGCGGGAGCGAACGGTGGAGCTTTTCCGAATGTATTTTTGCGAGCGCATAATTATTCTTCGGATCTGCCGCGTCGAGATCCTTGCCGTACACTGCCCCGCTGCTCAGGTTGACATAGAGAGTCTCGGGATGCTTTTCCAGGTAGCTGATGACCAGGCTATCGAATTCCTCCGTGATCCTCATTATTTCCGAAGGATCCTTCTTCAGCACGGACGGATTGCCGATTCCGATGCAATTGATCACCGCATCATATTCATGAAGGCCGAATTCGCCGAGTGAGTGGAGTTCAAATTTTCCCTCCGCTCCTATGGAGCGTGCGAATTCTTCCATCTTCTCTTTCGATCTCGAGAAGACATGCGTCTCGAAGCCGCCCTCCAGGGAAAGCCTGTGCACGAGCGATTTGCCGATATACCCCGTTCCTCCGAGAATTGCTATCTTTTTCATATATGAGCGCGGCCATGCATCACGAAGCCTGCAGGTCTGATTTCAGCTTTTCCAAAGTTTTCTTCTGCGCTTCATCGAGATACGGAGCCTGATCGTCCAAGGCATGTCCGTAGACGATTTTCGGCTGCAGCGCTGCGAGCATGTCGATCGTGACCTCGATGAGGACGGGTTTCTTGCTTTGAAGCACGCCCTTCAAGGCCGGATCATCCTTGTCCAATCCTTCGATCCTCAGGTATTCGAAATCGAATGCATTCGCTATCTTCTTCAGATCTGGGCAGCCGTATCCGACGACAGTTGACTGATAGTTCTTATTGAAATACAGATCTTGGAATTCCCGGACCATTCCCAAGGAATTATTATTCAGTATGAATAATTTCAGAGGGATATTATTCCGGCTCACGGTTTCCATTTCCTGGATATTTATCTGAAAGCCGCCATCGCCGCATACGGATATGATCTCCGGCCCGGAACCTGCGCACCAGGCACCGATTGCGGCCGGCAAAGAGAAGCCCATAGCGCCCATTCCGCCTGAAAATAGCAGCCGCTGGCCTTTCTTGATCTTCCATGACTGCGCCGTCCACATCTGATTCTGCCCGACATCGACGACGACGACCGCAGCAGGAGAAGCAGCCGAGGAAAGCTCGTGGATGAATGTATTCGGATCGACTTTGTCGGGGCTATAGATGAACGGCCTTGCGAACTGGCTCCTGACAGACCTGATGAAGGAAAACCAGGCTGCTTTTTCTGGGGTTTCTATCTTTTGGGCTGCAGCGAAGAAATCCGTCAGATGCATCTCGAATGTCAGGGCTGACTTTATGGCGTAGTTCAAGGAATGCTTGTCTATATCCACATGGACGACGGTTGCGGCCGGATTGAAGAACTTCGGATCTCCGGTCTGGCGCATGTCGAGCCTGGTACCGAGAGCGATGATCAGATCGGCATTTGCGAAGGCGATATTGGCTTCCCTGTTGCCATTAGAACCGATGAACCCGACAAGCCTCTCTCCGTACTCGAACGAATCGACTCCGAGAAGCGACGTGACGACCGGAAGATTATTCCTCCTGACAAAGTCCGCGAGCGCGTCGGCCGTATCTGAAAGCCGCACTCCGTTGCCGATGATAGCAAGCGGCGCCCGGGAATTCTTCAGCAGCTCCTCGAGCTGCTGAACTTTCTCTTCGACCTGCTCCACGGAATGCCGGTCTGATGCTTTCATCATCTCTGCATGCTCGGATGATCCGATGAAATGCATGAGGCTCGCGACCTCGACCTCCGTGCGCTGGATATTGATAGGGATATCGATGACGACAGAGCCGCTGCGGCCGCTCTTCATGATGAAATGTGATTTTTCGAGCTCATACACGAGCATGCTTGGATCGAGTACTTGCACCGCATACTTCGATACCGGCTTAGAAACACTGACGATGTCGGTTTCCTGGAACCCCTCCTGCCGCACATGCTCGCGCTTCTTTATATTCTCAGCATGCACCTGTCCGACGATGAACATCGTAGGAATGGAATCGAAATAGCTGCTTCCGATGGCGGTCATGAGATTCATTGCGCCGGGGCCGCTCGTCGCCATAGCGACTCCGAAATTCTGATTCATGCGGGCATACCCTTCAGCCGCGAATCCAGCCGCCTGTTCGTGATGCATCGGAAAGCAGTCGATTCCATCCCTGTTGCTGATGGCATCTTCCATAAAAGCGATCATGCCGCCGCTCAAGTCGAATACGCGGTCGATTTTCTTATCGACCAGAAAGTCCACGATTATTTCAGCGCATGATTTCTTAGTTGGTTTCATTCCAGATTTTCCAAGGGGCTTTCTTCTCCGCCCACATCGCCTCGAGCTTATTCCTGTCATTCAGGCTGTCCATCGGCTTCCAAAAGCCGTCATGAACATACGCCTTGAGCTTTCCGTCTTTCGCCAGGTTTTCCAGAGGTCCTTTTTCGAAAATTGTCGCGTCCCCATCCTGGATATATTCGAAGATCTCGGGCTCAAAGACGAAGAAGCCTCCGTTCACCCTATTGTTATTATCGGTCTTCTCGCTGAATGATTGGACGAAATTGCTGCCGTCTGCGACGCTCATCAGTCCGAAACGCCCCTCCGGAGTCACTGCCGTTATCGTCGCGACCGACTTGCTGCTCTGATGGAATTTGATGAGATCAGGTATATCTATGTTCGCGACGCCATCGCCGTACGTGAGCATGAACGCTTCGTCCCCCACATATTCCTGTATCCGCTTGATTCTTCCTCCGGTCAGCGTATTGTCCCCCGTATCGACGAGCGTCACGTTCCATTTTTCTGCGCGATTTTTCTTATATTGGACCGAGTTGTGCTCCAGATCGAATGTCACGTCGCTGTTGTGGAGATAATAGTTGTTGAACCACTCCTTTATATGATAGCCCTTGTATCCGAGGCAGATGATGAATTCATTGTATCCGTAGTGGGAATATATCTTCATGATATGCCAAAGGATGGGCTTTCCGCCTATCTCTACCATCGGCTTCGGCTTAATGTGAGTTTCCTCGCTCAAGCGAGTTCCCAATCCTCCTGCGAGTATGACGACTTTCATGATGTTTTATTTGAAAAAAGTTTCTATCTGCTTGTTGGTGAATTCTACTACATCTTCCCTCTTTTCATAGTAATTCTTGTACCAATCGAATGTATATTGCAAGTTCTGCTTGAAATCGAATTTCGGATGCCAACCGAGAAGCTTCTTCGCTTTGCCGATATCGAGCTTGAGGATGTTCGCTTCATGCTTGGAATCATCAGGCCTGATGTCGACTGAGCCCTTGCCGAGAATCCGTATCGCCGCATCGACGAGCTGCTGCACGGTCAGAAAGCTCTCGTCTTCCGGGCCGAAATTCCAAGCGGTGGAAAGATCGTGCCTTCCTTCATAGAGTCCTTTGGCAAGAATGAGGTAGCCCGAGAGCGGCTCGAGAACGTGCTCCCAAGGACGGATCGCACCGGGGCTTCGGATTTCTACCGGCTCGTTCTTTTCATAAATCGATCTGACGACATCGGGAATGAGCCGATACGGAGCCCAGTCGCCGCCGCCGATGACATTCCCTGCTCGCGCGATCGCGATCAACGTATGATGCTTCATTCCGAAATCCTTCGGATTGAAGAAGGATCGGATATAGGAGTTTGCGATGATGTCGGCAGCCGCCTTGCTCGCGCTGTACGGATCATAGCCGCCCAAAGCATCGCTTTCCTGATACGGGTGCTGCGATTCCCTGTTTTCATATACCTTGTCTGTCGTGATGATCACGGCAGACTTGATTCCTCCGACGTCCTTTATTGCCTGAAGCACATGGGCAGTTCCCATGGCATTGGACGAGATGGTCCTCAAGGGATCGTCATAGCTCATGCGCACGATCGGCTGCGCCGCGAGGTGGAAGACGATCTCCGGCTTCTCTTCTGCAAAGATCTTTCTCAATCCGTCGAAATCAGCGATATCGAGAAAATAATTCTTCATCCTTCCTTCTATCTTCAGTTCGCCGAAGAGATTCGGAGCAGTATCCGGCGGCAAGGAAACGCCGACGACATCTGCCCCGAAATTGAGCAGGATCTGGGTCAGCCACGATCCTTTGAAGCCAGTGTGGCCGGTAATGAGTATTTTTTTGTTTTCGTAGAAGCTTTTCATGCTCGATCCATCAAATCTGGCCTATATAATAGGCGGATTGATTGTAAAAAAACCTAAAGATGCTAATATCATAGCATAATTCAATATAAAAAATGCCCAAATCACCGCAATCCAAAATGAGAGTTCCCTACGGTTTTTCAGTGCACGGCCAGGAAGAAATCGACGCGGTAGTGAAAGTTCTCAAAGGAAATACCGCCCTCGGCGAGCATACGAAGGAATTCGAAAAGAAAATCTCAAAGCTGTTCGGCAAAAAATTCGGAGTCATGGTGAATTCAGGATCATCCGCGAACCTTCTTGCATTCGAGCTGCTCAATCTGCCGAAAGGCTCCGAAGTCATCACTCCGATCCTTACTTTCGCTACGGTGGTTGCGCCAATCGTGCATAAAGGACTTGTTCCTGTCTTTGTCGATGTCGATCCAGACACTTATGTGATCAATCTGAAAGAAGTCGAGCGAGCAATCACGGAAAAGACGAGAGCGCTGATGATCCCATCCCTCATGGGCAACATTCCGAACATGAAAGGTCTCGCTGCATTGGCAAAGAAGCACAAGCTCTGGTTCATCGAGGATTCATGCGATACGCTCGGCGGGAAATTCGAAGGAAAGCCGACTGGCACGCATTCGCATATTTCTACGACGAGCTTCTACGGATCGCACATCATCAACGGAGCGGGCGGCGGCGGCATGGTCATGGTCAACGATCAGAAGTGGGTCGACCGGCTCGTAGTTCTCCGCGGCTGGGGACGCCAGTCTTCCCTTTTCGGCGAAAAAGCCAATTCGGAATTGCTCAAAAATAGATTCAAGAACAAGCTCCACGGCATTCCGTACGATAACAAATTCATCTTCAGCGAGATCGGGTACAACTTCCTCCCGCTCGAACTCTCATCCGCATTCGCTTTGGAGCAGTTCAAGAAGCTCCCGAAGTTCCTTTCCGAGAGAAAGAAGAACTTCGCTTCCCTTCTGAAGTTCTTCAAGCAGCATGATCACCACTTCATTCTTCCGAAACAGACGCCGAACACCACGACCGCATGGCTTGCTTTCCCTCTTATTATCAAGCCTGGAGCTCCGTTCACGCGCATGCAGATCATTACATTCCTCGAAGAAAACAACATCCAGACTCGGCCGATCTTCACTGGAAATATCATGAAGCAGCCTGGATTCAAGGATATAACTCACCGACAGATAAACGAACGCTATCACAATACCGAACAGATCATGGAACACGGCTTCGTCGTCGCCTGCCATCACGGGCTCAATGACGATCAGATAGAATACTTGAAAGGAAAGTTCTCGGAATTCCTGTCGAAATAGCATCCTGTGCGGAAAATAGAATAGATTCATGACATACCGGACCCTCATCAATCTCATACGGGAAAAATGGCAGCATGCCGGCTTCCAGAAGCACTTCCAAAATATCGGTTGGATGTTCTTCGCCAGATTAGGAAGCATGGCGATCTCTTTTGTAAGCACGGCATATATCGCAAGGAATCTCGGTGCTGCGAACTATGGACAGCTCAGTTACGCGACGAGCTTCGTCGGTCTTTTCGGTTTTTTAGCGTCTTTCGGCATCGAGCAGATATTGTGCAGGGATCTCGTCCGGCATCCTGAAAAGCGAAACGGGTACATGGGCAGCGCAATGACTCTGCGATTAGCGGCCTCGAGCATCACTACCATTGTCTGCATCATATCCGCATTCATCTGGTCTCCGAAAGACGTATCGTTCATTCTCATATGCATCGTAAGCCTGACTTTCATCTTCAGCTCTTTCCAACTGCTCAGCTATGAATTCCAGGCTGAAGCGAAATCAAAAGGTCCGTCAATCCTTTCCACCCTAATAGTGCTGATCCTGAATATCCTGAAGATAGGAGTGATGTTTTACGGCGGGGGCGTCATATATCTTGCAGGAGTGCTCCTTCTCGAGCCGATACTCTACACCATCGGAATCCTGTACCTGAGGACCAGAGAATACGGCACGATTCGGAATTGGAAATTCGACAAGGCAATAGCGAAATCCATCGCGCGAGATTCGTTTCCGCTTATTTTCGCTTCGGCTTTTTTCGCCATATACGCACGGATCGACCAGGTCATGATAAAGAACATGCTGAGTTCGGAATCAGTAGGCTTGTACGATTCAGCGGTGCGCATATCGGAATTATGGTATTTCATACCGAACATCATCATCGGAGGACTTTTTCCGGCAATAATAAATGCCAAGAAGACATCCGAGGAACTCTATTACCGCAGAACGAAAAAGCTTTTCATCCTCATCGCGGGCATATCGGTGCTCACTGCCCTGCCGACAGCCCTCTTTTCGAACTATCTCGTCATAATCATCTTCGGGACAGGTTTTATCGGAGCGGTCGGCGTGCTCAAGATATATGTATGGAGCAATATTGGCGCCGCGCTGAACCTGATGAGCCAGCAGCTGCTTATAACCGAGAATATGACGAAGATAATATTGGCAACGACTTTCTTGGGAATGATAACGAACGTCGGATTGAACCTTGTGATGATTCCTAAGTACGGAATGGCCGGCGCTGCCTACGCCAGCCTCATTTCCTATGTAGTGCCTTTTTTCAGCCTGATCCTATTCAAGAAATCACGGAAGATACTGCTGAATCTCTTCAGATAAGAATGCATACACATTTTTATTGAAAAAGTGTACAATGGCGGGACGTTATGAATGCGCCCCTTCTCAGTATCTGCATACCTACCTACAAGAGGGCTCATTGCCTGAAGGATTGCCTGAACAGCATCGTTTCCCAGTTCGAAGACGCAGATGCATACGCCAAAGTCGAAGTGATAATCTCAGACAACGCGAGCGATGACAACACGGAGGATGTAGTCAGGGAATTTCAGGCGAAATACCCGAATATCAAGTATTACAAGAACGAGAACAATATCGGCTTCGACCGGAACTTCCTCAGCGTCATCGAGAAAAGCAGCGGCGAATTCTGCCTGCCGATCGGAGATGATGACGCCTTCTTTCCCGGCAGCTTTTCGGTGCTCATCCACAAGATACAGACATTGAAGTTCCCCTACTATCTTCTGAATGGCTGGGGGTACGATCACGAACTAGCCAATCCCGTCGTCTCGCACCCGAACAGGAAGATGCAGGAAGACATCAGCTACGGGAGCCTTTCGGAATTCGTTCGATCGATTCCTGACTACATGGACCTCGTCGGAAATTTCGGCGGCATGTCGCACCTATTCGCCCGGAAGGCCTGGATGGAGTTCGCGGGAAAAGAGAAATTCGTCGGATGCCAGGTGAATCACCTATTCGCATTTCTGACCATATTCAAGGATTCACCATGCGCGATCCTGGCAGAGCCTGTGATAAAAACCCGCAACGACAATATGCGATGGGATTCGTTTCCAGGGCTCGAAAACAGCATGGCACGGGCAAAACTTACCGCAAAGACCGTATTCTGGATCAGCGACTTGTACGATTTGAATATTCCCCACTACAAGGTGAGATCTTATTTCTTCATACGCGCATATTGGATATCCTTGAAGGAATTCGCAAAAAGAGTTCTCTCATCGATCGGACTCAGAAAATAATATGAAAAAGATTCTACTTACAGGCAGCATGGGCTTCCTCGGTTCGAGGATAAAAGAACTCTTGCTGAAATCAGGCTACGAGGTGATTCCTTTCTTGCGCGGAGATGATCTCAATAAATGCTTTTCCGAGCACAAGATAGACGCGATCATCCACACCGCCACATGTTACGGCAGAAACAGGGAGTCATGGCCGGAAATCTCAGAGCCGAATCTGATATTGCCGCTTCGCCTGCTTTCGCTCGGAGAACAGGCCGGCGTGACGTGTTTCATCAATTCAGATACGTTCTTCAACCACAAGATAAAATTCGAAAAGAACGAGAGCTATTATGTGCAGACAAAGAAGGATTTTCTGGATATCGCTCGGCACGCTCTCCCAAGCATGAAGATGAAATTCTTCAACCTCCGCATCGAGCAGATGTACGGACCGAATGACAATCCGGATAAATTCATCCCGATCATGATACAGAAGCTGATATCTGAAACAGAATCGATTCCTTTGACCCCAGGCGAACAGAAACGAGACCTGGTATATGTCGACGATGTTGCTCGAGCCTTTCTCAATATACTCAAGAAACAGCACGAACTCGAACAGTATGTCGAATTCGGAATAGGACATGGGCATTCCGTATCGATCTTGGAGCTAGTCACATATCTGAAAGAAATCACCGGAAGCACATCTGCCCTCGGATTCGGAATGCTGCCCTACCGGGACAATGAAATAATGGATTCATACGCAGCCACAGAGAATCACGGCAAGATCGACTGGAAGGCAGAAACCGATTGGAAAGACGGCTTGCGCAAGACCGTGGCAAGCTATAAGAAATAAATCGCACCATGAGCAACATCACATTCATAATCTTCGCGCGCAATGAGGAAAAAAGAATTTCGTATGTCATCAGGAATCTCATCGGATACGGAGAGGTGATTATCTTTGACGGAGGCAGCACCGACAAGACGAAGGAAATATCCGAGCATCTCGGGGCTCGATTCGTCCCGAGGCCTCCGAGCGACAAAAAATACGTGGAGACGCAGGAGAATTTCGATTTCATAAAAAGCATCACAAAGACCGACTGGATATATTGGGGCTATGCGGATAATATCGCTCCGAAGACTTTGGCGGAAGAAATGGTCCGAATATCGCTGCAGGACAAGATAAAGCATGTCGTCATCCCGCTCTATACCTATCTCTGGGGAAATACCAGAAATTACGCCCACAAAGGAGGCGCGCCGATGCTGTATCATAAGGACTTCATGAACTATGAGAAAAACTACATGCACGGCATGGGTCAATTCACCGGAAGCAGCGATCAGAAAATGACATTGCCGAAAAAGAAGGAGTACGCGCTCCATCATTTCAGCACCTACAATATAGCCAAATTCACGGCAGGCCATCTTTCTTACGCAGAAGAAGAAGCTCATTACAAATACAGATCCGGAAAAAAGTTCAGCTCCCTGCGCATGCTTGCCGCCATGGTACGATATTGCTGGATATTCAGAACCGGTCTCAAGAATCCGCGCCTGGGGCTGATCATCATGCTCAGCTATGCATTTTCCAGGTTCATGGTTTACGCCAGGCTGTATGAATTAGAAAACGGCATCACCCTGGAAAGCATGGAGCGGAATTACAGCGCAGCCAAAGAAAAAATGCTCGAGGAATTCAAATAAAAACATCACCCATGAAAATACAGCTGCATCAAAGAATCATTCAGAGCATACGAGGGAGAACGCCCCTGTCGATCAGGCACAAAATAGGGCCAGTGCTCTCGTATGCCATATACATGATCAATATCCATGTAAGAAAGAACAGGCCGCGCCCGCATGTCCTTTCGACGAATGACACCATCGACCTCATCCTGAAAAAGAAGCTGTCGGTCATCCGATTCGGTGACGGAGAAATATTCATGCTCGACGGCGGCGATACTGCCTTTCAGAAAAGATCCGGGGATCTCGTTCCGCGGCTTGAGTCGATCATACAAGTGAACGATCCGAGACTGCTGATCTGCGTCCCTGATATCTGGGAAAGGCTCGATCATCTCGAACCCTACGCATTCTGGTTCTGCATACACCATCTGTACAGGAACGGCCACATATACAAGGCGCTGCTCTCCGATGCGCAGACATACGGCGACACCAACATAACCCGTCCCTATCTGGCACAGAAGGATAAGTCCGATTGCGGAAATATCTTCAAGAAGCTCTTCTCTATCTGGCAAGGAGAAGACGTCGTCCTTATCGAGGGAGCGAAGAGCAGGCTCGGAGTGGGAAACAACATGTTCGATGATGCGAAATCCTTGGGTCGCATACTCTGCCCTGCTGAAAATGCATACGGCAAATACCAAGCGATAAAATCCGAAGCGATGAAGATCGGAAAGGATAAGCTGGTACTGCTCTCCCTCGGTCCGACTGCGAAAGTGCTTGCATACGATCTGTTCGCAGCAGGCTACAGGGTCGTGGATGTCGGCCATATAGATATGGAATATGAGATGTTCCTCCGAAAGGAGACGAAGCAGGTGAAGGTGCCGTTCAAATACTTCAATGAGATTCACGAAAGAAACCCGGAAGAATGCAAGGATGCAGCGTATCTGAGCCAAATCATCGCCCATATAGAATAATCCCCGCCCATCTGAAACAATGAAGAAGATAAAGGTAAAATTCTGCAATCATGACCCGAGGAACAAGTTTTCCTATGGGCATTTCTTCATCGAGATACTTGAAAGATATTATGATCTCGAGATATCGGAAGACCCGGAATACGTCTTCTATAATGAAGCGACGTTCGATCACCTCGAATATGACTGCGTGCGGATATTCTTTACCGGCGAGAATATATATCCGAATTATAATTTCTGCGATTACGCCATAAGCTTCGAACATATGGATTTCGGGGACAGATTCTATCGCATGCCATTATATCTTCTTTCCATCCTCTACCAGCCGAAGGAAATAGAGCAGGCGCGCACTATTGATTTCAGGAAGCAGCTGTCCATGAGCAAGGCCGAGCTGAGCCGGAAAACCGGATTCTGCAGCTTCGTCTATTCGAACTATCTAGCCGACCTCGAGCGAAAGATATTCTTCGATAAGCTGAGCGAGTATAAAAAGGTTGATTCCGGAGGAGCCTGTGACAATAACGTCGGCGGCAGAGTGGAAAACAAGCTCGAATTCGAGATGATGCATAAATTCTCGATAGCCTTCGAGAATTCTTCAAGATCAGGCTACACGACGGAGAAGATCGTAACTTCCCTCATGGCGAAAACGATACCCATCTATTGGGGAAATCCCGATATTGGCCGCGAATTCAATGAGAAGCGCTTCATCAATTGCCATCGTTACGAGAATTTCGATGCGGTAGTGGAAAGGATACGGCAGATCGATAATGACGAGAGCTTATACCTAAGCATCGTGAACGAACCGGTGATGATTCCAACCTATGACTTCGAAAAAGTGAAGGCCGGATTGGACATATTCCTCAGAAATATATTCGATCAGGAACTGCATTCTGCTCGGCGAATCGGCTTGAGTCAGATCCGGAAATCAGGCATGATACGGAATGAGATGATTGCAGCAAGGCATATTCGAAGGCATGCTGCGGTATATGCCTTCTTGGCAAGAATATATCAGCCATTTAAGAAGTTCGATGCGTTGGAAAGGCTCAAGAGAAAGCATCTTCGGAAGCTGATGTAACTAATGCGACATACCATGAAAAAAATAACAATATTGACTCGGCGAGCCTCCGTAAAAGATTTTTTCGCAAAAGGCGTCAGGAATGCTCTCCGCTTCGTCAGGAAATTCTTGAAGACCGGCATCATCGACTTCGATATGTTCATTTACTATGGCCACACCGCCGTAACCAAGAGTCTTATCGAAGGATTGCGAGAAATGGGTGCTGAATTCGATTTCAATCCCCTTTCAGCAGCATCAATCGGGGGCACGGTGCTCGTGCTGAGCGATGTCGGGGCCTTGAAACAGGCTATCGACCTGAAGAAAAACGGCAAGATAGCCACGCTGCTTGCAGGACCGAATCTCGTCGAGCTGCCGACTGAACGCGACAGCATACTCTCATCGCCTGAAATAGACACTGTCATAGTTCCCTCGAAAATGACTGCGGATATCTACGAAAAGCTGAACCCGGCATTGATCGGCAGGATCGCAGTCTGGTATGCAGGCGTCGATACGGATTACTGGTCGCCCGCGAATCCGCCGAAAGAAAAGGAGATTCTCGTATATTGGAAGAATGCCCCGAAGGCTTTCTGCCTGGAAGCCGAATTGATATTGAAGAAAGAAGGGTATAAAATCAACAGGGTAACCTACGGGCATTACAGCAAGGCAGAGTTCAGGAAGCTGTTGCGGCAAAGCGCGTGCGCAGTATTCCTCAGCATTACGGAAACGCAAGGCATTGCTCTGGCTGAAGCATGGGCAGCGAATACTCCGACTGTCGTATGGGATCCTGAAATAGAGCACTATTATATCCGCGGCGTCAAAACCACCTCTGCGCCCTACTTATCAAAAGAATGCGGGGTCCGATGGAAGGAATTGAGCGAACTGAAGCGGTTGTTTTCTGGAAAGGCATTCGATCCGAAGGCTTACTCTCCCCGTGAATGGGTGCTCGAAAATATGTCGAACAGGATCTCCGCAGAGATGCTTGTCGCAATATCAGAAAATCCGAATAAAAAAACAATATGAGAAAAATAACACTGAAGCAGGCATTGAAGATACCGAGGATAGTATTCGGCATACTCACGAATCAGTATTACTTCCTCCCGAAATCGCGGGTTACCTACTCACACGATCTGCTGTACACATTCCACAATGCTGATTTTCTCAAAGATCCCCTATTCATGGAATCATACCGGCTCGGCAAAGCGACCGACAAGGAGCATCTTCTCAATAACTACGATATCGAATGGAGGATACATGTTCTGTGCTGGGCAGCGACGCATGCAGCGAAGATCGGAGGCGATTTCGTAGAATGCGGCGTTCACAGCGGAATATCTTCTCGAGCAGTCATGAACTATACGGATTTCAATAAGCTGCGGCGCAGATTCTATCTGCTGGACACCTTCGAGGGACTGGATAAAAAATACAGCACGGAAAAGGAGCTGAGGAGGAACGCGGATATGGGCTATACGAAAAGAGGCGACATATACGAGCAGGTCAAGGAAACATTCAAGGATTTCAATGTGAAGATAATCAAAGGAACAGTTCCTGACACCTTGAAGCAGGTGGATTCGGACAGGATCGCGTATCTTTCTATCGATATGAATTGCGTCAAGCCGGAGATAGACACGCTGGAATTTTTCTGGGATAAGATGGCGAGCGGAGGAATCATCATATTGGATGACTACGGGTATGCCAATTCTACCAACGATCAGAAAGAAGCGCATGACGCATTCGCACGATCGAAAAACGTGATGATCTTGTCCCTGCCTACATGCCAAGGAGTGCTCATAAAGCCCTAACACGATGTCGCGACTCGAACCGATAGTTTCAGTATGCATACCGGCATACAACCGAGAACAGTTCCTCCATGAAGCGATCCAAAGCGTCATCGGGCAGACATACCGGAACATCGAGATACTCGTATCCGATGACGCGTCACCCGCAGATCTCAGCTCTGTCGTAAAAAGCTTCGATGATCCGAGAATACGATTCTTCAGGCAGGAGAGGAATCTCGGCTTCATTGGAAATTGGAACTTCTGCATCGATCAATCGAGGGGAGATTACATCAAGATCATGGGCGATGATGACAGACTTCTGCCTGAATGCATCGAAAAGGAAGTTGCTTCCATGCTCAGCAACAAAGCTCGCTTCATCTGCTCGAATTACCAGACGATCGATGACGCGGGAGCGCTGATCGACAATGAGACATTCAACGACCAGTCTTTCAGGCTGCTGGACGGATCAGGCTTCATATCCGAGAAAGAATTCCTCACGAGATACTTTTCAGGGGATCTCCGCATCGGTTTGCCTGCAGCAATCACATTTGAAAAAAGCCTCATCGAAGAGACGGGATTATTCGACAAGAGCACAGGCTGCCCCGCAGACGCAGACATGTGGATCAGATTCATGGAGAAGACAGATCTCTATTATCAGGACGAGACGGTACTGCAATTGCGCTGGCATACGAATAATCTTTCGAGGAAGCTGGAGCGGAACTTCTTCTCTGCGAAGGAACATCTGGTCATCCTGCACAGGCATTTCGCAAAAATACTGAATGGGATCGATTCGAAGAAAAAGGCATTCATCTTTGCGAGATATTCCAAGATGATACTCATGAGCATCTTCAATGCGCAGATACTGAATCCCTCGAACATGAAGAGCTTGGCGGCTGAGGAATTGAGATTACTAAAAACCGTCTTTTTTAATTCACACAAATGAACATCCGAAAGCTGATCAAGAAATCAATGAACGTGCTCCTGACGCCTTTTATCATTCGAGATTATCTCAAGTTCACGAAGCTCGATGCGAATCCGAGGTTCGGCTTATCGATCCGGGATTTCTATCCTCAGGTGAAGGACAAGACGATAACCACAGGCTTTGACAGGCACTATGTCTATCACACCGCATGGGCAATGAGGAAAGTCCGCGATATCAACCCGAAAAAACACGTAGACGTAGGTTCGATCCTTTATTTCTGCACGCACATTTCCGCATTCATTCCGACGGAATTCTATGATTATCGGCCGGCGAAGCTTTCAGGCCTCGATGGTCTCGTGAGCAAGGAAGGCAATCTGCTGTCCCTTCCCTTCGCAGATGACAGCGTAGAATCGATCTCATGCATGCACACGATCGAGCATATCGGCCTTGGACGCTATGGCGACCCGATCGATCCGGACGGCGATATCAAAGCTATCGAGGAACTCAAGCGCGTTGTCGCAAAAGGAGGTTCCATCCTGTTCGTAACGCCGGTAGGCAAGCCGAGGATCGAATTCAATGCTCATCGGATCTATTCATACGGCCAGATCATGGACCTCTTCGCAAAAGGGCCGAATCCCCTCAAGCTTCGGGAATTCTCACTTATTCCAGAATCCGCAGAAACAGGAGAGCTTATCCCGAATGCGACAAAAGAAATGGCGGATGCGGAACGCTATGGATGCGGATGCTTCTGGTTTGTGAAATAATACAAGAATGATAACCGTGAAGCTCAAAGGAGGCCTGGGCAATCAGATGTTCCAATATGCATGCGGCAGGCATATTTCCATGCGAAGGAAGACAGGTCTGACACTCGATCTTTCTTCATATTCAGGATCGCATGCCCGAGGAGACACTCCGCGCCAGTTTGCTCTGGACGCATTCAATATCGACGCAGGAACGCAGATTTCTGAGAAGCAGCCTGCCGGCAATCCGTATCTTTCGGCTGCAAAAAAGGCGTATGGAAAGATTTTACAGATGCTTTTCGGCGACAGGTCTCTCAGATTCGACCCGAAGATACTCGATGCTCGCGATGGCGCATATCTCGAAGGATTCTGGCAGAGCGAAAAATATTTCAAGGAAATCGAAGATGCGATCCGGAAGGAATTCACATTGAAGAAACCGCTCGGAAGCACGGCGGCTCTATGGGCTGAAAAGATACGGGCAGCAGGAACTTCTGTTTCGCTTCACATTCGCCGCGGAGATTATGTCACAAACTCAATCACTCATTCGTACCATGGAACATGCAGCAAGGAATATTATGCCCGAGCATACGCTGAAATGATCCGACGGCTCGGCAAAAATCCGGAAGCCGTGGAATTATTCATATTTTCCGATGATATACCATGGGCAAAGGAAAACCTCTCATTCCCTTCTCAGATATATTTTGTCTCCGATGATGCGATTCCGGATTATGAAGAAATAGCGCTCATGAGCATATGCAGGCATCATATTATAGCCAATTCATCCTTCAGCTGGTGGGGTGCATGGCTCGATGCATCGGAAGGCAAGATCGTCATCGCTCCGGAAATCTGGAATGCGGTACGAGGAATGGATACGACGGATCTCGTCCCGAGCGAGTGGATCAGGATATGAGGCTGAGCAATGTGCGCCAAAGATAGGCTATCCGGATCAAGAGGCCATATGAAAGCATCCTGATTCTCTTCTGCTGAGTTATCTGACCGGCATGCAGTCGATATTCAAGGAGCGGTTCGCCGATATTCACGCATGCGTATTTCGGAAGTATGCGAGTCCAGAGTTCATAGTCCTCAACATGCTTCCAGAACGGACGATACCCGCCTACTTCCAAGAGAACGCTCCGTCTGATCATGGCTGCCGGATGGATAATGGGATTGTGCACGAATGCGTGAAGTCGAACTTCTTTCGGGGTTATTTTCGGAAATGAGAATTGACCGGCAGGCCGCCCTGCTTCGTCTATTTTCAACGCCCAGCTTCCGCATACTGCAATTTCAGGATGCAGGTCGAGTGTCGCCGCCTGTTTCGAAAACCGCTCCGCCAATGCGCGGTCATCGGCATCCATTCGAGCGATATATATTCCCTGTGCGATTGAGATGCCGTAATTGAGCGCAGCGACGAGCCCTCCGCGCTGGCGCTTTTCATATCTAATGCGCTTATCCGCAAAAGAATTGACGATTGATTCTGTCGCATCAATCGAGCCGTCATCGATGATGAGAAATTCGAAATCATTTTCCGTCTGCTTCAAAACGCTCTCGATCGCCTCTTTGAGATATTTTTCGCCATTATATACCGGCATAAGTACGCTGATCTTGTGCATATATTTTTAGTCGACTTTCAATACCTTCTCGAGGACTTCTCGCGGGACTTCGTCCGGCTTTTTTTCTGGCGGATTCTGAGGAACGATCTTGGCGACCGGATTCGAATTCGAGACGAGAGTGATCGTCGGCTCCTGTTGATGGGAAGGCGCTTGCACAGGCGCTGCAGCCGCTGGCGCTTGATGAACCGGGGCTTGTACCGGAGGCTGGATAGGAGCCGGCTGCGGCGCTGGAGCGGGAGCGGGCTTGCTCTTCATGGCTGCTTCAAGAGCGGCCTTCAATGCATTCACATTCTGAGGCGTCTGGGCTTTCGGATCGGGTCTCGGGGCGTGCGGAGCTGCGGGATTTGTGCGGGGCGCGAGGCTTGATAATGAAATCGGTTTGATCGCAGGAATTTCAGGCGCAGCTGCGGCAGGGGCTGGAACATGTTGGACCGGGGCTTGTACCGGAGGCTGGGTAGGAGCCGCGGTCGGTGCAGGTGCAGCAGTTGCAGGAACAGGCTTCGGAGGCTCTGCAGTCACTTTCTTGAGAAGGTCGCCGAGACCTGCCGAAGCGAACGGCTTATGCGCCGCCGGGGGCTGCTGGGCCGGAGGCCTTGGTGCCTGTGCCTGCGGAGCAGGAGATGCTTGAAAAGATGCTCGCTGCGGCGTTGGATTCAAAGATGCGACTTGCGGAGGTTTCATTGCTGCGGGATTTGCAGCAGCAACTGGTGCTGTCTGCATAAGCGGCGGCACTGCAGGCTGAGATGGGGGGCGAGGCGCAGCAGATGCGGCTCCGGCAGGGGCAGGACTTGCGGGTCCAGCTCCTGGTCCAGGACCGCCCGGCCGAGGAGCGCCTGCTCTCGGGCTCACGATCGGCTGCATCCATTCGGCGATGGCTTTCTCGACTGAGTCTCGAGTGCCGGCGAACTGCGCGCGTGATGCCTCGATGACTTCCTGCGCAATGGACTTCTCGGGCTGCGGGATCGGACCTATCGTCCGCGCGGAGAACGGCTGCGAGCTCACGCCGTCGATCATGAGCTTCAGATAGATCTGGGCGAAGCCGAGGTTCACGATATCTTCGATGGTGAAGATCGGAGCGAATTCCTTTTCAAGATATTCGGCATCGGTCGCGCCGACGCGGAAGACGATCATCGTTCCGACGTTTCCGAAGATAGCGGCTGCAACCTCCTCTTCCATCTGCTCGATGTACTGATGCGCTACGGTGAGATTCAATTTGTATTTGCGGGCTTCAGAGAGAATGTCTGCGAATGATTCGTTTGCGAAGTTCTGGAACTCGTCCACGAAAAGGTAGAAGTTCGGCAAAGTCTTGAGCACGCGGTCAGGCACGTCAGCGCGGGACATGGCGCCGAGATAGATCTTGGTGATGAGCATGCCGCCGAGGAGGTTCGCATTGGTTTCGCCGATCCTTCCCTTCGAGAGGTTGATGATCATGATCTTTCGGCTGTCCATGATCTCGCGGATATTGAATGTGGACTTCACTTGTCCGATCATATTTCGGATGAGCGGGTTCGCAGTGAACTGTCCGATCTTATTCTGGATCGCCGGCACGGCTTCAGCTGCCATTCGCTCGGTATAGTTCGCGAATTCATCTACCCAGAATGACTTCACCGAAGGGTCGGTGACGCACGCGACGACTTTGTTTCGGAAGGCCTTGTCTGAAAGCATGCGGTTCACGCCGAGAAGCGTCGCCTCAGGATATTCGAGCAGCGCGAGGAGCGTGTTCGTGAGGATGTATTCCATTCGCGCAGACCAGGCATCCACCCAGATCTTCTTGAAGGTCGACATGAGGCCGGAGACGACGAGATGGCGCTTGTCAGGGTCGACGCTCTCGAGCACATTGAATGAGATCGGGTACTCCATGTCGAACGGGGCGAAATAGACAACGTCTTTCTTGCGCTCTTCAGGAATGTATTCGAGGAGGAGATCGGCGGTCTTGCCGTGCGGATCGATGAACGCCATTCCCTCGCCACCTTTGATGTCCTGGACGGCCATGTTCTCGAGGAGAGTCGATTTTCCCATGCCAGTCTTGCCGATCACGTAGACATGCTTCGTACGGTCCTTTGCTTTTATGCCGAATTTCGTACGCTTGTTGCGCGTATCGGTTTCGGCGAAATAGGTTACTTTCTCTTCTGGCGGGAGCTGCATATAGAAGAATTATATCACATAAGGCATATACGAAGTGAAGCGGCCTTTGCGGGGGCCGCTTCGTGTAAATACTGCTACTTTTTGAGATCAGAGGTGGCAGACGGCGAAATTCGTCTTCTGAGGACCGTCTGATGGAATGCACCACTTATTCGGGGCGTCTGGATGGCGACCGAGGCCGTGGATGTCGATGCTGTCTTCCCGGACGTTAGTCGGAAGGATTCCCAGCTTTGCACACTGTTCCCGAATGAGCATCGGTATGTTCAATCTGCCCTCTTCGGGCTTATAAGGCAGGAAGCAGTGCTTTCCGAAATGCTTCATGACGTATTCGGTCAACGCGCGATTGTACTTCCCTTGCTCTCCTGGAGCACTCCATAAGTGAGGATTCGATGCCTGACTGGTGCCGAGGGTGATGAATACCTGAGTTTTACGACGCTCGAATGGATGACTCATCCTTATGAGGCGGTCGATGATGCTCAAATCGCGCAGCACCGGATTCGCATCGGACATGATCATATCGCGATTGAGCAAGGATCCTTCCCTGCATGCAAGGACGACGACTCGCCCAGTAGGAAACCTGAAGATCGCTAAGGGATCAGTTCCGAAGAAGCCGACTGCCTGGCCTTTCTGACCGATAACTACCGCATCGGCATCTGCTGAGTTGCAGATCGATACGGATGTCTTGGCAGCAAACTTCTCTTTGAACTGGGATTCGTGGGCGATCAACAAGCTTGGCTTGTCGCTTGGATTCGGAATGAATATCTTGCGGATTCCCCTGGCAAGCAGCGTCTGCGCAAAATGATCCATGGACTCATGCGGATTCCATCCGGAGCCGTTGTTTGACTTCCCGAATAAAACGATAGCTGGATTACCCGCACCGTTGCCGAAAGGACGCCGCTCCGACGTCGGAGAAAGGATTCTTCTCTTGCTCATAAAAAACAATTTCAAGGTTGACGTGTTCCATCAATCCCGATGCATTCGCGCATCAAGATCGTTTGTTCCCAGGGAACAGTCTGGCACGAAGCCCTGTCGGAGTCAATCCGGAACCGCTATCAGGCATCGCGAGCTATTGCTTCCCCGTGCTGCCAAACCTCCCTTCTCCGCGGGCGCTCTCCGCAAGCGCATCTACCTCGACGAGCGTCGGAATCTCGACCGGCAGGATGACGAGCTGCGCGATCTTGTCGCCTTTCGCGACTTCATACGGTTCCTGACCGAGATTGATAAGCTGCACATTGTATTCGCCGCGATAGCCCGCATCGTAGACGCCGCCCATGGTGTGGATGCCGGCTTTGTTCGGCAAGCTGCTCTTGTCCTTCACGATAGCCGCATAACCGATCGGGAATTCCATGGCGAAACCGACGAAAACGACACGTCGTTCCCCAGGCATGAGGATGCACGTTTCAGTCGAATAGAGATCCATGCCTACATCGCCCGGATGAGCATAGGTCGGGAGCTTGGCATCGGGTCGCATTTTCTTGATCTTGAATTCCATGGTATTGAAATAATATGAGGCAGCAGATTATTTACTGAAGACATCGCTGATGATCTTATCGAACTCCGCAGAAACTTCAACAAGAGGCTTATCCGCATCGATGATCGCATGAGGCTCGTCGATCCTCGAGAGGAAATCTCGATAGCCTGCGCGAATGCGTTCATGGAAATCGATCTTGCGCTCGTCGAAATGATTGCTGTCGATGAGCTGGAGCTGGCGGGATGCTACCCGCGCGAGGCCGACCTTCGGCGTCACATCGAAAAAAACATACATGTCAGGCTTTCGATCTCCGAGGAAGACGTTGCGCACCTGCCAGAAGAGATCCTTGAGCGTTCCAGTCTCCTGCCCGAATATCTGATAGGCATACGAGCAGCAATCGAATCGGTCAGTGACGACATGGCTGCCCCGCTCAAGCGCAGGGATGACGATATTCTTCATATGGTCGTGCCGTGCTGCCCAGAAAAGACCGAACTGCGTATACCCGCTCGCCTGTCCGGAGTGCTCATGCTTCAGAATGATATTCCTGATCACTTCCCCATATGGCGAACCGCCCGGCTCGCGGGTGATGACAAGCTCGGCATCAGGAAATCGCTCGCGAAGACGCTTCACCTGCGTGGTCTTGCCGGAGCCTTCGCCCCCGAGTATCGCGATGAATTTTGGCTTTGCAGTCTGCATATTATTTCCTCATGAACAGCTTCTCGCTGCCCTCGAGGAGGTATACGTCCTTGATGCCGGCCTCGATCATCTTGTCCCAGCATGGCTTGCAGCACCACCAATGCCCCCAATGATAGAGATCTGCGCCGTTCGAATCGATGCCGCGCTTGCGCATCTCCAGGACTACGCGGTGCTCGGCATGGAATTCATGGGACGCGCAGCCCGGGCAAAGCCAATACTTCTGACCCGACGGAATGCGGAGCCATTTTCGAACGCACCATCCCGTCTTGTGGAGCCTGATGAGGAAAAGACTCCTGAGGGCAGAACGGTTCGCATCCGAGGCTATGATCTTGCCGTCTTTGACTACGACCGCGCCGGTCGGATGCTTCATGTCGGTCGACAGACGCTTCGTGACTTCTTCGGTCGCCTGCATGAACGGGTTGTCAGCTGGCACATATTTGAATGTCCTTCCGGGAGGCAGATAGGGGTAATTGATCATGTGTTGGATAATTTCTGGGTAGCTTTATCTCGTAGGGTAAATTATATATAATGAAGTCACAATGACCAAATTTGACACCATCTACAAAAACCTGGTAGAGGACATTATGACGAACGGAGTCGAGGAACTGAGCGAGCGAACGGGACACAAGACGCGCACGGTACTTGGCGCGCATTTCTCGATCGACCTCGAGAAGGACGGCTTCCCTCTGCTCACTCTCCGCAAGATTCCGATCAAGATGTTCGTGTCAGAACAGATCTGGTTCATCTCCGGCTCGCGCAAGGTCGATGATTTCCTCAGCGACTATACGAAGATCTGGGATGACTTCACGAATCCGAACGGCGTCATCACTGTCGCCTACGGCTACCGATGGCGGAAGCATTTCGGCCGTGACCAGCTCGCTCTCCTCATCAACCTTTTGAAAAACGAGCCTTCGACACGCCAAGGCGTGATCGTCACCTGGGATCCGACGAGCGATGGTCTCACCCTCGAGAAAAAGAAGAACGTCCCCTGCCCGTTCGCCTTCACCGTGAATATCGTCGGCGGGCGACTTCACCTCCACAATATCGTCCGATCAAATGACATCATGCTCGGCATGCCTGCGGATGTTCCCGGCTTCGCCCTCCTTCAGTGCATCCTCGCCCAGAAGCTCGGCGTCCGTCCCGGCATCTATTCGCACTCGATCTCGAATGCGCACATCTACGACACGCACTACGCAGGAGCGCAGGAGATCATGAAGCGAACGAACGATCATAAGAAGATCGAACTTGTTCTTCCCGAGAACAGCTTCGACCGCGCTGAGCAGAAAGACAAGGCGCTTGTCGAAGAAATCTTCAATAATCTCGTCACGCAGCACACCCCGATGGAGCCGATCACCGGCATGAAAGTTGTAGTATAATCACCGATATGCCAATACTTACATCCAAAGACATCCTCAAGCGCATCGAAGCCGGCGACATTTCATTCAAGCCAGGCCTTGATTCATTCCAGATTCAAGGACATTCCGTCGACCTCCGCCTCGGCTACACCTTCCTCATTCCGAAGACATGGAAGCACACGCCGCAGGGCCGCGTCGGCATGCCGATCGTAGACTTCGACAACATGACCCGCGATATGTTCGAAGTCGTCGAGCTCGAAGCCGGCCAGTATTTCGAGCTGCTTCCGCAGGAGCATGTCCTCGTCTCGACATTTGAAACCGTGAAGGTTCCGGACGATCTCATGGCAGTCCTCTATCCCCGATCTTCTACGAATCGAAAAGGCCTCTCGCTCGACCTCACCGGCATCGTCGATTCCGGCTACGAAGGCCAGCTCATCCTCCCGATCCGCAACAGCACCGTTTCAAATACCATCCGCCTCTACCCTGGCGAGCGCATATGCCAGATCATTTTCGAAGAGCTCACCGGCAAGACCGAGATGCGCAAGAGCAAGTATCATAAGCGAGACATCGCCGAAGGCGCCCAGAAGGAGAAAGAAGACGAAGCGAAGCTCATCAAGTCAGGCGCCATCACGCAGCTCAAGAAGGATTTCAAAGTAGCCTAATGAAGACATTCATCATCGCCGCAATCACCGCAGACGGTTTTATCGCGAAAGACGATCGTCATTCGCCGTTCGGCTGGACGAGCAAAGAAGACAAGGCGCGCTTCGTGAAGATGACGAAGGAAGCAGGCGTCGTCATCATGGGACGCTCCACATTCGAAACATTGCCGAACGCGCTCAGGGAACGCCGCAACATCGTCTATTCGAGGAAAGCGAACCCGGCCGATCCGAAATTCGCAGGAGCAGAAGTGACGCAGGAAGCACCGCACGCACTCATCGAGCGCCTCTCGAAAGAAAAGAATCATGCGGGAGATCCGATCCAATCCATCGCCATCTGCGGCGGCACTTCTATCTATACGGCATTCATGAAAGCGCATCTCGTGAACAGGCTCTATCTCACCATAGAACCGATCCTCTTCGGCAAAGGCCTTCCCCTTTTCAAAGAAGACATGCAGATACACCTGAAGCTCATCGGCGCCGAAGCGACCGCGAACGGCAGCCTCATGCTCGAGTACGATGTGAATTATCACGGAACATCGGGAATCTCTACTGAGAATAAGCAAAAATAAAAAGCGCCCGCTCTCGCGGGCGCTTTTTATTTTTGCTTAGTTATTTGACGTCCACTCCCATCGATCGAGCTGAGCCTTCGATGATCTTCATCGCTGCCTCGATGTCTGTAGCGTTGAGGTCCGGAAGCTTCTTCTCTGCGATCTCTCGGATCTGAGCCTTGGTGATCGTGCCGACCTTCTTGGTGTTCGGCTTGCCTGATCCCTTTTCCTGGCCGATCGCCTTGAGGATGAGCGTGCTTGCCGGAGGAGTCTTGAGCTTGAAATCGTATGATCGGTCGTCGTAGACTGAGATCTCGACTGGAACGATATCGCCCATCTTGTCCTTGGTCGCATCGTTGAATTTCTTGACGAAATCGCCGATGTTGATGCCTGCCTGTCCGAGCGCAGGACCGACTGGAGGCGCAGGGTTTGCCTTTCCAGCTGGGATTTGAAGTTTGAGTTTCTTTACTATCTTTTTAGCCATGTTTTTGTTAGGTTTTTTGAATAAACCTCTAGAAGCTGAGGTGGGGTTAGATTAACCCATTTTTGAAGAATTTGCAACAATTACCTTATTTTTTCGCCGAGTGCCCAGCCTCGAGCGCGCTCGCAAGCTGCTGCACCATATCCCCTGTCTTTCCGATGCTCGAATCCATAAAGATGACTTTCGAGTTGTCAGACATGCCGATATTTTTGAGCGTGTCGAGGTATTGCGTGAGCGTAAGCATAGCCATGATATCAGTCGGCTTCTGTCCGGTCGCGAGGCCGAGCATCTCGATCGATTCCTTGAAACCTTTGGCGATCGCCTCTCGTTCAAGCGCAATACCTTCTCCCTGAAGGCGCTTGCGTTCCTTTTCAGCTTCGGCTTCCTTGATCGCTTGGACCTTGATCGCCTCTCCCTTGTTCTCAGCGGCCTTTCGAAGCTGCTGCGACGCGACGACTTCTGACATGGCATCGGTGATCGTCATCGGGAACGTGACGTTGGTGATCTGGAAGCTCATGATGATCATGCCCCATTCTTCGAACTGGCGAGCGAGATCTGCCTTGATATGGATCGCGAGTTCCTCTTTCTTTTCGAGGATTCCTTCATGAGTTTCTTTCGCGATGTAGGTTCGAAGCGAATTCTCGACGCTTGCCGCGAGAGATTGGTCGCGATTCTCAAGGACGTATGCGAAACGTTTGATCCCGTCATCAGTGTTGTTCACCGTATAGATGAGGTTGGTCGCGATGGTGACGATGACCTTGTCCTGCGACGGATAATTGCCCGCGAGCGCGAAGTTCTGCTGTCGGAGCGAGACCTTGAGCGCGACGCGCTCGAGGATCGGAAGCTTCACATTGAAACCGGCAGACATGGTCCGCTTGTACTTTCCGAGGAATTCGATGACAGCGACCGTGTTCTGGCCGATGATGCGAATGCTCGAGAAGAAGATGAGTACGATAACGACGAGGATGATGATAGTGGGAATCATATTGAAAAATAAGGATTAATAATAGCCTAAGCGATGTCGTCCCTCAGTATACCAAAGAAAAAGCCCCGCGCGAGCGCGGGGCTTTTTCTGAAATCTGATAAGGCAAGTATCAGATCTTCTTCACCTGGAGAAAATCGAGCTCCACCGGAGTCTCTCGTCCGAACATCGAGACGAGGACCTTGATCTTGCCTCGGTTGTCGTCGACTTCGCTCACCTTTCCTTCGAGTTCCTTGAAAGGACCGTCGGTGATCTTGATGATGTCGTCGATCGCGAGATCGATGGCGTGCTTCACTTCATCCTTGTTCATTCGTTCGAAGAGCGCATCGACCTCCTTCTTTTCAAGCGGCACCGGATAGACTCCCGAGCCGACGAATCCGGTCACGCGAGGCGTGTTTCGGACGACGTACCATGAGTCATCGGTAACGACCATGTCCACGAGGATGTATCCCGGGTAGATCTTCTCTTCTTCCTCGATGCGCTTGTTGCCCTTGATCTTGATCTTCTTCTCCGTAGGAACGAGCACTGCGAAGATGCGGTCTTCCATGCCGAGAGACTCGATTCGCTGCTTGAGGTTTCGGGCTACGGCGTTCTCATACCCTGCGTAGGTGTGGATCGCGTACCAGTTCCGTTCTCCGCCGATTTGCTGTTTTGACATATGATTGATGTGCTAATGGTGAAATATTCTCGCGAACATTTCGACCGCTGATAATGAAACTTAGAACAAGAGGGTCAGGAGCTTCGAGAAGATGTAATCGAAAACGCCGAGGAAAGCCGCGATACCGACCGAAATAAGCACGACGAGGATCGAGTAAGCGATAGCCTGCTTCCGTGTCGGCCATGTGACGTGCGACATTTCTACTTTTGTTTCTGATATGTAATCGGTGATTTTCATAAGTGTTTTCTCTATTAAAAAACCCCTTCCCGGGGGCGATATATACATAATACATCCGCTAAGCGGCAAAGTCAATGCTTTGGCCGTACGCGATTCACGCATGAAAAAGCCATGTCGTATGACACGGCTCCGCAGTCAAATCCTGAAAGGATTGATGGCGATCTCGACGGCCATGACTCGCAAGAGCAATGCTTAAGACATGCACACACGTGCAGCCTAGGAGGCATTGCCCAAGCTCATCAATGACCGCCGATTATTCATTATGCCGAATGGGCATACCGGGCGATTGCAAGAAATTCCTACCGTATCTCGTAGGTGATCGTGACGTTCGAAGTGATCTTCTGCTGACCGGCTGAGATCTCAGGAGATGCTGCCTGCGGAGCGACGCTTGATTTCATGACCATCGAATCCATATACATCGGCTGGTATGGGCTGGTGTCTTCCTGGAATTTGACGATCTTCACGAGGCGGACGCCGAGCTCATCTGCGAGCTTCTCCGCTTTCTGCTTCGCGTCATCGATAGCTGCCGAGCGAGCTTTCTCTTTCACCGCATCGACCTTGTCGATCGAGAATGTGAGGCCGTTGACATTCGAGACGCCGAGGCCGCCGACGAGGTCGAGTGTCTTTCCTGCCTTGTCGAAATCATGGACCTTCACTTCAGTCGTCTGGCTCACGTCATAGCCGGTGATGACGCTCTTTCCTGGTCGGCAGACGCTATTCTGCACGCAGAGGCCTTCCTGATATTCAGTGTGGGGATTGATCGAATATCCCTGGGTCTGGATATCATTCTTGTCGATGCCGCTATCGAGAAGCGCCTTTGTCGCAGCATTCTGCTTGTCGGTCGCTTTCTTCTGGGCTGCGGCGACAGTCTTATCGAACTCGCTCACGGTGAATGAAAATGTCGCGATGTCAGGAACCGAGAACTGCTCGCCTTTTCCAGAAACAGTGACAGTGCTGGTCGCAGGAGCTTCGCTGCCGATATTGAAGATGCTCTTGATCTCTGCGATAGAAAGAAGGATGACGAAGGCCGCAAGCGCGCCGAGCACGACGAGTCCTGTCTTCCAAACGTTGGTTTTGATATTTTCCATAATGATGCTGTAAATAAGGCTGTATTACTGGTAATTATGCGCTTATATGCTGATTATACCACGCGTCGATGAGGTTCTCGAAAAGCGCGAGTACGGTCATCTGCCCGACTCCGCCCGGTACCGGAGTGATCGCGCCGGAGGTGCCGAGCACAGCGGACACGCGATCGAAATCGACATCTCCGGCAATGCGAGCACCACCCGGGACGGTCGAATCTGAAACAGGGGTCGTTCCGACATCGATCACGGTCTGTCCGGCATGGACATGATCAGGAGTGATGAGTCCGGGCTTCCCTGCGGCGACAATGAGGATGTCGGCTGATTTCGTCGCTGCCACGAGGTCTTCGGTCTTGCTGTGCGCGACGGTAACCTCGGCTCCAGCCGCTGCGCAGATCGCCGCAGTCGGTCGGCCGACGAGGACCGATCGGCCTACCACCGTCACCTTCTTCCCCGCTACCGGAATATGATAATACGCGAGCAATTCGCTGATGCCGCGCGCGGTCGCAGGATACATCGCACCAGGCTTGCCTTCGCTCCAGGCTGCGATGCTCGCCTCAGTCAATCCATCGACGTCTTTCTTCTGATCGACGGCATTCATGATACGGTCCTTCGCTTCAGCGAGAGCTGCGGGAAGCGGCAGCTGCACGATGATGCCGTGCATATCGCGATCGTCATTCAATTCGGAGATCTTTGCGAAGATATCATCGGCTGAAACTGTTTCAGGAAAATTGATGTGCTGCTCGAGCGCACCGATCTCGGCCGCAAACTGCTTCTTCCCCGAGATGTACGCGGCCGAATCGCTTCGACTCCCCACCTGAATGATGGCAAGCTTCGGAACGCTGCCTGAGATTTTCCTGAGTTCAGCAATGCGCTGGATGAGGTCTTTCTTGAGCTTCGCACGGGCGATTCGCCCGTCGAGGATGCGGGGAAACGGCAAAAAACCTGCATTGTTCATGTCTATTTGTATCGGCATATGGTATTTGAAAGACTAGCACGATTCCTCAGGCACTGGAATAGAAAGAATTTTTCGCTCAGTAGCTGCAGGCAAAGCGCCTTTCGGATCTTTTACAGAGCCGTCCTTCGTTATGATTTCTTTCGCTGGGACGGCAGTCGCGGTCGCGGCATTGAAATGAAGCTCCGTCGCATAGAGCGCGATGTGCTGGTCGTCGAATGCCTTCGCGGCGCCATACTTCACATCGCCGAAGATCGGATGGCCGAGGTGCGAGAGCTGCGCGCGGATCTGGTGATGGCGGCCAGTCTTGAGCTCGATCTTGAGGAGCGATCGAGCGGGTGCAGCGGGAGACGATGTCGCCGGCATCTCCTGCACGACTTCATATGAAAGCTCGGCATACGCAGCGCCGAGGGCTGCAGTTTCAAATACCTTCGAGATATTCCCCTTCTCGCTATGCATGAGATAGTTCTTGAGAGTCGCAGCCTTCTGAGGGGGAATTCCTTCGACCCACGCATGATAAATCTTCACGACGGAGTGATCTCGAAATTGCCCTGAAAGGCGCGATGCGCCTTTCGAGGTCTTCGCGAAAAGCACGATGCCGCCGACATTCCGATCGAGGCGATGCATGAGGCCGAGGAAGACGTCGCCGGGCTTCGCGTATTTTTCCTTCAGATATTTCTTCACGAAATCCATCAGGCATTCCTGCTTGGTGTGATCAGCCTGCACGAGAACGCCTGCCGGCTTATAGACGGCGATGAGATGATTGTCTTCGTAGAGGACTTGGAGGGGCTGATTCATAAATATATAGTTATTTCTTCCATCGAGCGAAGATGCCGCATGGGAGAAGGCGCTCTGCAGTAGGACCGGCTGTTTCCGCACCAGCTGGCACCGGCGATTCTTCGACGACGAGTTCCCCGATCTCGATCGATCCGCCGTATTTCTGTTCGAGCTGTAGGAGATTATTCCGGTACGCGACGGATGAATAACCGGCAGAGTATCCGTTCACAAGGAAGAACAATGGTGCCTTCGGTCCGGACTTCTCCGGCGAGAGCAGCTTCATGCAGTCTTCGATGAGCGGGAGGAAATGCTCCTCGATCTTCCAGAGTTCCTTGTTTGCGCCATGGCCGAATGACGGCGGATCCATGATGATGCCTTGGTAGATGCGGCCGCGTTTCACTTCGCGTTCGACGAATACGCGCGCGTCTTCGAGGATCCAGCGGATCGGCTTGTCGGAGAGGCCTGAGAGATCTGCATTCTCGCGAGCCCAGGTGATCGCAGACTTCGATCCGTCGACATGGACGACCTTCGCTCCGGCCTGCGCGCATGCGAGCGTCGCGCCTCCGGTGTATCCGAAGAGGTTGAGGACTTCGATATCGGCATCAGCTCCTTTGACGCCAGCGGCAGCTGCTGCCGCGACGGCCTTCGAAATGATCTCGCGCGTCCAATCCCAATTCACCGACTGCTCAGGAAAAAGTCCGGTGTGCTTGAACGCAGTCGGCTTGATGGCGAATTTCAGCCCGCCGAATTCTATTTCCCACTTCTTCGGCATCGACGCATCAGCAGACCAAGACCCGTCGCGGCCCTCGCGCGAGAAATGCGCCTGCGCCTTCTTCCACTCTGCAGCTGTGAGCCGCTTCGGCCAGAGCGCCTGAGGATCGGGGCGCGAAAGGACTACCGCGCCGAAGCGCTCGAGCTTCTCTCCGTCGCCGGAATCGAGCAATTCATAGTCTTTTGCTGCCTTCGTCGGCAGGATGGAGGGATTATTCATGTGGAAAATATACCCTATTTCACAGAAGTCGCAACCTCATCGCGATATTTCCTGAGCGCGAAGACTGAGATGATAAAAAGCGCAGTCGACGTTCCAGCCGAGAGGAGGCAATATTGGCAGTATGCATGAATCACGAAAACCATGAGTGCTACGAAAATAGCCGATGAGATCATGCCGGCAAAAGTGCAGAACAGTGCGATCCTCAGGTATATTTCTTTCTTCGCATCGAAGTACAGGACGACGAGCACGAGGACGAGGAGATAGTAGAGCGATCCGAAAAGCGAAACAGGAATGCCGAATACGTTCGAGTACTTGCTCGTGAGCACGAGTTCGCAGCTCCCGGCAGCGCAAGGGGGTATCACATTGCTGAAGTGCTCTATCGAGAGATACGCGGCATCAGCGAATCCGATGAGGGCGATAACGCCCAGAACGATCGGCAGCCAGCGCGGAATATTACTGAGCTGCTTTTTCAATGACTGCTTTAAATTCATCATAGCTGTTTGGATTATCGATGCTCGTTCCATTGACGAAGAATGTCGGGGTCGAATCTACGCCGGTCTTGTTTCCGCTTTCAGAGCTCGATGCGACCTTCGCGAAGAGCGCAGGGTCTGATTCGTCAGATTTGAATTTCGCAGCATCGAGACCGAGCGTCTTCGCATATCCTGCGAATGTTTCTGCAGCGGTCGAAGTAGCGAGCTTTTCCCAATCCTTCTGCGTTTCGAAAAGCTTGTCATGCATCTCCCAGAATTTGCCCTGCTTGCCTGCAGCTTCTGCAGCGAGCGCTGCAGTATATGCATTCATGTGCTGCGGCAATGGGAAATGACGGTATACGAAGCGGAACTTGCTCCCCTCCTCCGCGATGAGCTTCTTCAATACGAGGTTGTGATATGACTGGCATGCAGGACATTGGAGATCGCTGTATTCGACGACAGTCACCGGCGCGGTCGTGCTTCCGGTGATCCAGTCAGCGGAGGTGACGGGATCGAGAAGCGTGAGCTTCGGCCGTCCTTGAACTGCCTTATTATTCGCAGCGATAAGACCCCAGACGATGAGGCCGAGGACGACGATGAGGCCGATCCAGGTGAAAATTCGGGATACTGTTGAAGATTGATTATTCATATTTTTTCATTATACCCTATGTGGTATGGAAAATATACGAGATCGATTATCCATCATTCTGCTCGCAGATGTAATGCATCCCGGCCGCAAGCGGCTCAATGTAATAGGTCATTATTTATTAATATAAGATCAAGCAAATATATACAATGGCAACAATAATCAATAACCCGGGGCAAGGCGACGCTTCAGGAGATTCGGCCACAGGCGTCATCATCGGAGTACTCATCGCTATCGCGATCATCGTCATCCTCTTCGTAGTGTATGCCCTGCCAGCAATCAACAATAAGCAGGCGGCGACGGGCACCCAGCAGCCGAGCTCGACGAACGTCAACGTGACTCTCCCGGGAGCTACGCAGTCAAATCAAGCGCCGGCGGGAGCGAGCGGATCGACGACATACTAGCAACGGGCTGCGAATGCAATTTATTATTATCTAACCAAACAAATATATGCTTACTACTATCGCAATCATCCTCATCGTCCTCTGGCTTCTCGGCCTCGTGACGTCTTTCACCCTCGGAGGATTCATTCACATCCTCCTCGTCGTAGCGATCATCATGATCCTCGTCCGACTCGTCCAAGGAAAGCCGGTCGTCTAATTTCAAATCGATCCTATGAAAACGACATGGCAAGCATCGTGGTCTCCATCGAAGACATACCCGAAGCTTGAAAGCCACATCGCTGCCGATGTGGCTATTGTCGGCGGCGGCATCACCGGAATAACGCTTGCGTACTTCCTCGCGCGTGCTGGCAAGAAAGTCGTCGTCATCGAGCAAGGCACGCTCGGCGAATCGAGCACCACTGCCTATACGACGGCATTCCTCACGTATGAAGTAGATACGGAGCTCCAGGACCTGGAGCGGATGTTCGGCGCAAAGAAAGCTGACCTGGTCTGGCAGTCCGGCAAAGACGCGATCCAATCGATCGAGTACATCATCCGCGAAGAATCCATCGACTGCGAATTCATGCGCTGCGATGAATATCTCTTCGCAGCGAAGCAGGAAGAATGGCAGACCATCGAGCAGGAAGCGACGCATGCCCAGAAAGCCGGGTATCCGCTCAAGATCAAGAACGACCCGCATAAGCCTGAAGACGAGCTGCCCTTCCCGAATGCAGGCTATGTCGTCATTCCGAATCAGGCGAAATTCCATCCGCTCAAATACATCGACGGCGTTCGGCGTGCAGCAGAAAAGCATGGCGCGATATTTTTCGAGAACACCGAAGTCTCATCGATCGAAGGCAACCGGCCGGCGATCGTCTATACGAAGGAAGGCAAAGGCTCCGTGACTGCGATGTGGATCACGATCGCGACATACAATCCGTTCAATCAGCCGCATGAGCTTTTCGCGAAGAAAGGCACGTATGATTCATACATATATGAGCTTTCCATCCCGCGCGGCGCGCTTCCCGAAGGCCTCTATCTCGACGGAGAGAATCCTTATCACTATTTCCGAGTCGATGCTGCGCCGCCATCCGCAGCTGCAGCCGGCAGCTCAGGCGAATATCGGAACATGAACCGCGATCGATTCATCATCGGAGGCGAGGATCATCGCGCCGAGATCAGGATGGATCCGAAGAAAAACTTCGCAGCGCTTCTCGCCTACGCGAAGCACATCCTCGGCGATCAGCCCTTCGAGATCGTCACGAAGTGGACTGGCCCGATCCTCGAAACGCTCGACGGACTTCCCCTCATCGGCAGCTACTCGAGGAAATATCCGAATCGCCTCGTCGCCACCGGCTTCTCCGGGAACGGCATGACCTACAGCATGGTCGCAGCGGTCATACTCAGCGATCACATCCTCAACAAGCACAGCCCGTATGCCGACCTCTATGATCCGAAGCGGCATTACCCGGCCTATCGCCTCTGGTTAAAATTCCGAGATTACGCCGAAGAGCTCATCCATGGCGCGCTCAAGAACTTTTTCAGGAAGGCGTGATATATTGAACGAATGAAAAAACACCCGACCGCCATGATCTTCGGCGTCTTCGATGGGCTGCATGAAGGCCATCGGCATTTCATCTCTCAGGCTGCCGCGCGATGCGAGCGGCTCATCATCGTCGTGACGAGCGATGAGATCGTTTCGGAATTGAAAGGGCGCGCGCCGAAATATCCGTTCGAACAGCGGATGGAAACCATTCGATCGGCCTTCCCCGCATCGAAGGCAATATCCGGCGACCGCAACCTCGGAGAATGGAACGTGCTCCGCGAGCATAGTCCCGAAATCATCTTCCTCGGATATGATCAGCATGTCATCGCGGATGAACTCGAAAAGCTTCGCGAAGCCGGCGAGGCAACAGTGCTGCCGGAATTCGAATTCCTCGATTCGCACGAGCCGCACAAATTCAAATCGAGCCTGCTCCGCTCAGAATAAAGGACCGGCGCATGGAAACGCCCGGCCCTATGAAGCCTTGAAGTAGGCCTGCACTGCCGGAACGAGTCCGGCCTTGTCGTTCACGACCGCGTACGGATTCCCCTTCCGAAGGACTTCGTCAGCATGATAGCCCCAGCTCACCGCGATGCATCCGACGGAACACTCTGCCGCTTCCTTCACGTCTCCGAGCGTATCGGTGATGAACAGCGCGTCGTGCGGCTGCGCATGATATTTCTCGAGAGCAATGCGTATCTTCTTCACCTTGCTCTTGTCCACATCATTGCCGAGAATTTCCTTGAAGCACTGCCGAAGCGAATGCTTCTGGAGAAATTCATCGATGAGCAACGAGTGCGTCGAAGAGATGATGACGAGGGCGTATTCCGCGCCCGCGGAAAGTTCCCTGACTGCCGCAGCCATCTCCGGATGCGGATCGAGGCAGATCAGCTTCTGGCCGTATTCAGCGAAGAAATCCGCCTGGCGGATCGCCGGACGCCTGACCGCGTCATTGATATTGCCTTCGAAACGCGCCCGATATTCCTCCAGAGTCACCGGAGATATCGAGTTGCTGAGCTCGTGGCAAGCAGCAAGCGAATCGACGATGACTCCGTCGAAATCGAACATAAGTAGTTTCATAATGTCTGTTGATAAGCCGGATAATCGATAGTATTCTTTCGCGCCTAGAACGACGCGACTTCCTTGACCTCCTGCTTCACGAGCTTCTCGCCCGCAGCATCAGGGTTTTCTTTCTGAAACCAGAATTCTGCGCTGATCTTCTTCCCCGCGACGACCTGCGGCAGCCAGAATTCGTCATCAATCCACATATTGCCGTACGGAATCGCTGTAGACGGATACCACTGCGGAGCCATCTCTTCGCTTTCGACCGGCTCCCCTTTCCAGACGCGCGCGATATACACGTGACAGAGCTGATCCCAGTCAGGCTTGTCGACGAAGTGAAATGCGATCTCGGCGACTTTCTCGAGATCGCGCTCGGCGAGCTCCACCGAAACTTCCTCCTGCGCTTCGCGGATGAGCGCCGCAGCAGGGGTCTCTCCGGGAATGAGCTTTCCTCCGAAGCCGTTCCACTTGCCAGCGCCGAAGCTCCGTTTCTTCATGGCGAGGAGGATGCTCTGGTCGGCGTCTTTCATGAGAAAACAGAGAGTGGTTTGTTTCATTTTTTTATTTGAGGATGCCGAGCACATGCGGAGCAAATATGCAGAGTCCGATGATGAGGGCAGTCAATGCCGAGATGCAGACCGCGCCTGCAGCGACGTCCTTGGTATCGCGCGCATACGGATGATATTCCGGAGACGTGAGATCGATGTCGATCTCGATGGCAGTATTGAATGCTTCAGCGGTGAGGACGAATCCCCCGGCGAGGACGACGAGCATCCATTCGGTATTCGTGATATCGAAATAGATTCCGAGCAGGAGCGCGACGGTGAGGATGATGAGGTGGATCCAGGCATTATGCGTGCCGCTGATGAAAACCCACAAGCCCCTTCCCGCATGCTCGAAGCTCTTTGCCCGCTTCACGATAGAGAATTCATTCTTGCCGAGATGATGTTGTTCCATGCGGAAAGTATACCAGAAAAATCAGAGGCTGATCAGCGTCTCAGCATCAGTCGATGCGGCCGAGGCGGAATTCATTCACCAGAAGATGCGCCTGGCGCGTCGGCTCAGGAAGGCGGTGCAGTCTGGTTGTTTCGACCGCGATGCGGAGCGCATCATCGACAGACATGAGATTTCCCGGCGAAACGAAGACGGGCTTCACCGCGCGCTTAGTCCGCAGCGCGGTGCCGATCACCTCCCCGGCCGGCTCTTCGCCAAACTTCTCGGACTGCCTGCCGGAACGCTTCTCGGCCTTCATGTCTCTGATATACGAGAAGCTCCCCGCTTCGGGCAGCGGCTCGTCATATGCGCCATACAGCATATTCTTCGCGCAGCCGAGCGTCGGCTTGCCGATCATCAGTCCGAAATGCGCGGCGATGCCGAGCCTTCGAGGATGCGCGATGCCGTGGCCGTCGACCATGATTACGTCCGGCACGATCTTCAATTTTTTCCACGCATTGAGCAGCGCAGGAATTTCCCTGAATGAAAGCAATCCGGGAATGTACGGAAAAGGCATATCGTCTTTCACGCATGCGCTATCGACGACCTGCATGTCAGGATACGAGAGGACGACGATGCCGGCATATGCGATCGGCGAGAATCGATTGCATGAGATGTCCGCTCCGGCGATATAGCGGATGCCCTTCGTTCCGCCGGCGACCGTCCGATCGAGCGGTCGCGTGTCGATGCTGTCGCGAAGCGTCTTCTGTATCATGATCGCTTCCCCAGGCGTCACATTCCATGCGTGAGGAACTGCGGGCGTCGTACGCATACCGGCCGACGCCGCAATAGCGCCCTTATTTCTTGGGCTTTTTGCTCTTCTGATCAATAGTGTCGGGAATTTTTTCATCGAGATATTTCTTATGCTTCAGTTTTTCCGGCAGAAGATCTTCCTTCGTGTACTTCTCATAGCCGGCGCCGTAGCCTAAATCTTTCATGAGCTTCGTCGGAGCATTGCGGATCTTCATCGGGATCGGGAGATTGCCGAATTTCTGAGCGTCCTCGAGCGCGGCCTTGTATGCGTAATATGCGCTCTTGTCCTTCGGGGCTTTCGAGAGATATGCGACGCCATGGGCGAGATTGATGCCAGCTTCAGGGAGGCCGATCGTATCGACTGCCTGAAATACCGCGTTCGCAACAACGAGCGCAGTTGGCTGCGCATTGCCGATGTCCTCGCTTGCGAAGATGACCATGCGTCGAGCGATGAATTTCGGATCCTCCCCCGCTGCGATCATGCGCGCGAGATAATAGACGGCCGCATCGGGCTGGCTCGCGCGCATGCTCTTGATGAAAGCGCTGATGGTGTTGTAGTGCTCTTCGCCCTTCTTGTCATAGCGGAGGAATTTCGACTGAAGCGTATCGGTGAGCGTATCCTTCGTCACTTTCCCATACAGCTTCTTGGTATTCTCGATCATGGCGATCGCCTGCCGCGCGTCTCCGCCAGCCATCGCGACGAGCCAGTCCTTTGCCTCCTTATCCATCTTCACTTTCGTCCGCTCGATGATGCGCTTCATCTCTTCATCTGAAAATTCCTCGAGGACGAACACCCTGCAGCGCGAGAGGAGCGCAGGAATGACTTCGAAGCTCGGATTCTCTGTCGTAGCACCGATAAGCGTCAGATCGCCGCGCTCGACATATGGCAGGAGGAAATCCTGCTGGCTTTTATTGAAACGGTGGATCTCGTCGAGGAACAGGACTTTCGGCTTAGTAAGTCCTGGCAATGCGCCCGCATCTTCAGCGATGATTTTCTTGATATCGTCTTTTCCTGCCGAGACGGCCGAGAGCTCGTATATCTTCGCATCGAGACTCTGCGCGTAGATGCGCGCGAGCGTCGTCTTCCCCACGCCCGGCGGTCCCCAGAAGATGAACGAGAAAAGATGCCGCTGCTCGATCGCTACGCGCAAAGGCTTCCCCGGACCGACGAGGTGCTCTTGCCCGACGAATTCGTCGAGCGATGTCGGGCGGATTTTCGATGCGAGGGGTTCCATCGTTTCATTATAGACCAATGAAACCGCACTTCAATCAGGAACTGTGTTCTAGTTTTATGCAAACAATCAAAGAAGATCCTGAAAATGCACAATGGTGTCAGCCACCGTTTTGGTGAATCTCGAATCATGACTGACGATCAATATCGTTTTCCCGTTCACCCTCAATGATTTGATGATGCCCGAAACTTGTTCGACAAGCGCTTCATCGAGCGATGCTGTTGGCTCATCAAAAAGGATGATGTCCGGATCCATAGCGAGCGTCCGAGCGATAGCTACCCGCTGCCGCTGACCCCTCGATAATTCAGGTGGATACTTGCCGAAGAGCTCTCGGGGAAGATGCAGCTTGTCAGCAAGCCTGCGTGCGATCTTCGCTGCCGCCACTGCATCCATTTTCTTTACCTGGATTAGCGCTTCGATGATATTGTCGAGAATCGTTTTGTTATCCCAAAGATAGAAATCCTGAAAGACGATACCGATCTTGCCCCTCACCAGATGTTCATTGATTATTTCACCGTCTCGAACAGCATCTTCCCTCTCCACGATAACGTTGCCCGTATCGGGCTTATCGAGAAGAACGAGCAGCCTGAGGAATGTTGTCTTACCAATGCCGCTTTTTCCATAGATGACCGTGACTTTATTTTTCTCCAAAGTGAAATTCAGTCCGGAAAATATCTCCTGCTTGCCGTATCTTTTTCCTAGATTTTTCACCTCCAAGATGGTGCTTGTTTCGATCTTCATATCGTTCGACGCTTAAAGCGCTGGCTTTTCTCGAATCTGCGGGAAAACATTGTAAGTGGCAATATCACAATGAGATACATGAGAGCGATGACGAGATACATTTCAAGCGGCTTGTATGTGGAAGCGATGATCCAGTCGCCGGTATGCGTCAGCTCATAGACCGCGATGACCGATGCGAGCGAACTCTGCCGGATAACACCGATATAGAAAACGGTCACGGACGGCAATATCTCTCGGAAGACCTCAGGCAAAATGATCCTTTTCAGGACAGTCTGACGGTCCATGCCGAGAACAGTCGCAGCCATGATTGAGCCTTTCGGAATGCCTTCGATGCTTCCCCGGATCACGTCGCCGAGGAATGCAGCGATATCGATGCTGATCGCGATCATTGCAGGCCAGAAAGGATCTACATGGATGCCGAATGCCGGCAGCGCATATGCGCATAGCAACACCATGATGAGCAGCGGGAGGGATTTTATGATATCGACGAGCGCGATGACCGGATATCTGATAGTGCGCTTCTTGTTCGACATCAGTATGCCGAACGCGATCGCAATGATCGTAGCGCAGACGATTGCCGACAATGAAAGCTCGAGAGTGATCAGCAAGCCTTTCAGGAGAACAGGCCAGTATTCGCTGACGAATGCAAAATTGAAATGATATGCGAGTATTCCCATTACTGCGGTACAAATTTAGTCTCGACGCCATACGAATACAGATGGTATTTCTTTGCGAGGTTCTTGAGCGTGCTATCGGTCGTCATCACATCGAGAGAATTATTGATGAAATTCGTCCATGTATAATCCCCTTTCGGTAAGCCAAAACCAGCTCCCGTAAGCACCGTCGGATTGTCGAGGAAAAGCGGTTTTACGGCCTGGTCCTGATTCTTTTCAATATATTGCTGAACGGAGGGCCCATCTGCCAAAGCAACATCCGCATTGTCTGTAAGGACTGTCGACAGCGTGAGCGCAGGACTGTCTCCCGGATATGATTTGATGGTCGCTAAAGGAAAATATTTCTTCGCATAATCCTCGGCCGTCCAAGATTGAGGAGCAGCGATAATAATGCCTTTCTTATTCAGATCCTCGAGCTTAGAGAATCTGCGATCGCCGCTTTTTACCACAGCGGCGACGCCATTGAAATAACCGATGGAAACAGAGAAATCTATCTGCTCGAGGCGCGGCACTGACGGATACATGGGGTCTGCGAGGACGTCGAATTTCCCAGTCTTCAAGTCCGAAATATACGTATTCCAAGTAGTCTCGATCCACTCGATCTTCACTCCCATTCGATCTGCGAGCTCATTCGCGATATCTATATAGTATCCGGACAATGCGCCGGTCTTCAGATCCTTCACGACATACGGTGGATATGCAGCATAGCCGATGCGAACGGCCTTGTTATTCAATACCCTATCGAGAATCGAACTTTGCGAAGTGGATGCCCGATCTCCGACTGCAGTTCCATGATTTCGAAACACTCCGATGACCAGGATGCAGCCGATGCAGATGAGGACGACGAGAAGCTTGTTCTTTGTATTCATATGAAGCATCATGCCTGGAATATACGACCATAGTCAAGTTTTGACAGACAATTGTTGACAATAAACTGACAACAAAGTATCCTGAAATCATGTCCGCAAACGAAACGCTTCACAAAATCGGCCTCAACGACAAGGAAATAAAAGTCTATACGGCCTTGCTTAGGAACGGCCGGGTGACTCCGACTGCTCTCTCGAAGCTCACGAAGATAAACAGGCCTACGGTATACAACGTCGTCAGCAGCCTCCTCAGCAAAGGCATCATCGCCGAGGATCTCAGCGGTAAGACGCTCTATCTCACTCCCCTGCCACCGGAGCATCTCAATCAGATCATCGAGAAACCCCGCCGAGAGCTCAAAGAAAAGGAAAGCCTCGTGAAGAAGGCTATCGCGGAGCTCAGCCTCATCGGCGCCGAAAACAAATACCCCGTCCCGAAGATACGCTTCGTCGAAGAGCAGGATCTCGAGGATTATCTTTATGATAATTTCATCAAATGGAATAACGAGCTACTGAAAACCGACGGCATTTGGTGGGGCTTCCAAGATCACAGTCTCGTCGAGCATTACAAAGAATGGATCCTGTGGACCTGGCAAACAAAGGAATATCAGAATCCGAAGATACAGGCGCACCTTCTGAGCAATAATTCTCCCATCGAACAGAAGCTCGAAAGGAAGATGCCGAGGCATAAGCGCGGCATACGCTTCGTCAGCGGCATGGACTTCACTTCTACCACCTGGGTGACCGGAGATTATCTTGTGATGGTATTCACTCGCCAGCACCCCTTCTATCTCGTCGAGATCCACGATGCAGCCATGGCGCAGAATATGCGCGAAGTTTTCAAGAAGCTTTGGGGCCTCACCAGCTAGCTCAAGCAACTATTTCTTATGCACCTCGAAGTAGTCGAGGCCGTATCGCTTGTAGAGGCTGGTCGTGCTTATCTCGAGGTGTTCTTTTC
>JAQBRD010000002.1 GCA_028286665.1 Candidatus Tayloriibacteriota bacterium | reverse complement strand
TCACGATCTTCACTATTCCCTGTTTTGTATTCATGCAAATATTGTAACATGGCGGGAAAACTAGGCAAAATAGCGGACGCCGCGGAAATCGCGTTTAGAGATAGGAAAGCGGGTTGAGATATGCCTTGGGGTCGGCGAGCGGGATCGTCGCGCCGATGCAGTTCTTCGTCTCCTTGCTGGTCATTTTCGTAATCCGAACTCCCTGCGTAGCATAGACGCCGAAATGAAGATGCGGGCCGGTCGAGTATCCGGTATTGCCGCTGTAGCCGATGGTCTGCCCAGTTGCGACTTCATCGCCGATCGAGACGCTCTGAAGCGACAAATGCGCATAGAGCGTAGAGAGGCCGTTGGCATGCTTTACCATGATCCATTTTCCGAAGGAATAGCATCCTGCGGAAAGATCCGTATTGGCTACTCCGACGACTGTGCCTGCGAGAGCTGCTTTGATCGTCGTGCCGATGGATGTGCCGAAATCGACGCCGGTATGGCCTTTGCCGTTATAGATCTGCGGATTGAGCGTGGCGAACGGCGTGTTCCCGAAATATTGCGTGATGCGGACGTTGGCAAGCGGCCATGCGAGAATGCCGGTACCGGTATGCGGGATGCTCTTCGGGTCGATGGCGATGCGGAGCTGGCTTTCGAGCTGCGATATCTCGCTTTCGAGCGCGTCTTTCTTTGCCTGCTTGTCGGCAAGCGTCTTCTTGTAGTTCGCTTCGGTGTTCTTCGTCTGAGCGAGGAGCGCGTTCTTCTCTGCAGCAGTGCCTTCGATGATCTTCTTCTGGCTCTTGAGCTGATCGTTCAGCACGACGAGCTCGGCTTTCCTGCGCTCGGTCTGCTGCTTATTCGACTCGAGGCTCTTCTTCACCGTCTTCAATTTCTGAATCCTGTCTCGGACGCCGTCCTGGAGGAATGCGAGATGCTCGATCGACGTGAGCGCGTTCGAAAGGCTTTTCTCGCGAAGCACGATCTCAATGATGGTTCCGGAATCCGATTCATAGAGCTTGTTCATCGACTGAGCGATGATGACGCGGTCATCTTCGATATTGTTCTGCTTGGCGCCGATGTCGATGCGGAGCCGCTCGATATCGAGATTGGTCGCCTCGATCCGGTTCTTCGTTACCTTGATATCTGCAGCGAGCTTCTTGTTCGAGAGGTCGAGTTCTGCGAGGGTGTTCTTGAGAGTATTCGACTTCTTGCCGAGGCTTTCGATCTGGACCTGGTATTCCTTTATCTCCGCTTCGAGCTGGGTGATGTTATTGTTCCTGTCCGAGATTTTCGCTTTCAGGTCGTCTATGGTATCGGCATGCGAGATGCTCGGCTGAAGCATGCATGAGAAGCAGATGCCTGCGACGAGCGCCGCGAAACCAGCCGCGATGAAGCGCCGCGCGGGACCGCTGAAAAAATTAGAGGAGCGAGAGCGCATGGGTAAGACGTGAAAGAGTCTCTTCCTTGCCAAGAATTTCAGATAGGACGAAAGGATCGGGGGATTTTTCTTTTCCTGAGAGGGCATAGCGCATCGGCCAGAGCACGGCTCCCTTCCCTCCTGATTCCTTCGGAATCGCAGCCGCGAAATCCCAGACTGCTGCTTTTACATTCTCTGCAGTGAAATTCTCGGGAGCGACTGCTGAAATGAGTTCGAGGGCCTTCTGCAGATTCGATTTGATGGATGACGGATCGGTGCCTTTCCAGACGAGCGACTTCCCTTCATATGCGGGAGCGCCGGCGGATGACGGGAGCGCGAACGCAAGCTCGCCGTCCGGCGCAAAGAGCGCAGGGATCTCGCTGAATACATGTATCTTCTCGCGGAGAAGCGGAATGATCTTATCGAGCTTCACCGGAGTCTTCCCTTCGAGGAGGACGGCAGGAATGAACGGCTTGGCATGCTCGAAGAACTGCTCGTCGGAGATCTTCGAAATATATTCCTTGTTCATCCAGGCAAGCTTCTCTTCGTTGAAGGCTCCGCCGCCTTTCTGGATCTTCTCGAGGACGAAGGCCTGCACGAGTTCGTCTCTGCTGAAGATCTCCTTGTCGCCGCCCGGATTCCATCCGATGAGCGCGAGGAAGTTCATCATCGCTTCAGGAAGGTATCCCTCGGATTTATAATCGAGGATGTCCTTCGCGCCGTCGCGCTTGCCGAGCTTCTTCGTCCGATCGTCTCGAAGAATCGGCGGGAGCGAAGCGAAGACCGGAGGCGTGATGCCGAGACCATCGTAGAGGCTGAGGAAGCGAGGCGTGCTCGAGATGAATTCGTCGCCGCGGAAAATATGCGTCACTCCCATATTGAGATCGTCGACAATGTGCGCGAAATTATACGTCGGGTACCCGTCGCCCTTGATGAGGATGAAATCGTCGAGCGCTTCTTCGCCTGCTTCGAGATCGCCGCGGACGACATCATGCCACTTGTAGCGCTTGATTTCAGGAGTCTTGAAGCGGAGCGGCTGCTTGCCGTCCCATTTCTCGAATGTCTCCGGACGATAATCGCGGAATAGGAATGGCCGCTTCTCAGCTTCAGCTTTCTTCCTGAATTCTTCGATCTGCTCCGTAGTGAACGGATCTGGATATGCGAGTCCTTTGTCAACGAGTTTTTGAGCCGCTTCCCTATAGGTATCGAGGCGCTGCGACTGGATGCACGAGCCGAAAGGCCCCGGCTTGTCCGGTCCGTATTTCCACTCGATGCCGAGCCACTTGAGCGAATCCTGGATCTGCTGGATCGATCCCTCGACCTCGCGAGCCTTATCGGTATCCTCGATGCGAAGGATGAACGTCCCGCCGGTTTTCGTCGCCCAGAGATATGCGAAAAGCGCAGTACGAACTCCGCCGATATGCATGAAGCCCGTCGGAGACGGCGCGAATCTGGTCACTACTTTCTGGGTGTTTTCAGCCATATTGTTTGTAATTGCAGTATATCATTTGTCGATGGATAAATAAAATAAAAAAGACGACCTTATGAGGACATTTGCGAGAGCTTGGCTCGAGCAATAGGAAATTTTGAGTACAAAATTTCTGCGTCCGAATAAGTCGTCTTTTTTATTTTACTTAACCTTTGACTTCTGTTGCAGTAGCAGTAGCCTTGAACATCTTCATGATGATGTTTCCGTTCGCATCCTTGAGCGGAAGGTCCTTCTTGATGTCGAACTTCTTGTCGCCATCGTCAGTGTGGATCATAGCGTAGTATGAACCGCCCTCGACAGTCTTTTCAGTGAGGGTGATCTTTCCAGGATTGATGCCCTTCTCAAACCACTGGTAACCGATGACTGCGCCAGGAGTTCCTGCAGCATCCTTGTGGATGACTACCCAGCCGCCATTTGCGAGCTGTACCGATGAGAGATATACGATATTGCCTGGGAACTGGTCAGAAACGACGATTCGGTTCGCCGCAGCAGCTGTGACATCTGAAGGAGTTTCAGTGACTGGCTGTTCTGTCGTCGTAGGAGCCGCGCTCTTTCCACCGAACATGTAAATGCCGAGTACGATGAGAATGATGACGATGATCGCCACGATGACCCACGTAACTGGCTTGATTCCTTGATTCTGGTCCATAAAGCTATGTAATTAACATTAAATGTTAGTTGATAATCGACGATACTAAGTATATCACGGTTTACTTCTCGTGCTCAAGGCCGATGGCAAGGAGCGCGGCTGCGAGCTTCGCAGCGCTGTCAGAATGACCGAAATCCTTGGTATTTGACTTCATACGGTCTTGTATGGTCTTATCGTTCACGATCTTCTGAATCTCTGCAGTCAGAATATGCGAACTGAGATTGTGCTCCTCGATGACCGAGCATGCCCCGGACCGAGCATATGCGAATGCGTTCTTCGTCTGATCATGGCTGACTTCCTCAGAGATCGGAATGATGATCGACGGCAATCCCCAGACGGCTATTTCGAATATCGTGGAGCCGGCGCGAGAGATGACGACGGAACTCACGCCCGCCGACATGCGGATGGCGAGATCATTGAGATACTCGAACGGATGATATCGGCTTGCATTTGGATTATCCTTGAGGACGATGCCTGCGGTACCGGACACTTCCTTGAAATTATTCCTGCCGGTCTGGTGGATGATCTGCATATCCTTCACGAGATCCGGCAGGCTTTCGATGAGCGCGTCATTGATGGTCACCGAGCCCTGCGAGCCTCCGAGAACGAGCACGCACGGAAGGCCTTCTTCGAGATGGAGGAATTCAGCCGCGCCATTGGAAAGCGGAATGCGGATGCCCTCTCGGACCGGCGATCCGATGAGCGCGATCTTCTCCTCTGTCTTCTGTCCATGCGCCTTCTTGAAATATTCGACTGCATCCGGATATGCGACGGCGATATATCTCGCGAACTTGCTCGCCCAGGCATTCACTCTGCCCGGATGGCTGTCCGATTCATGGATGACGACAGGAATCCTGAGCAGGCGCGCCGCGACGAGCGTCGGAAAGCTCGCATATCCTCCCTTTCCGAAGACGACATCCGGATAGACGCTATACAGCGAGAAGATCGCTTTCAGAATGCCAAGGCCGGTCACGAAGGCATCTGTGATATTGAGCAATGAGAAATAGCGTCTGATCTTTCCTGCCGGAATAGCCACGAACTCTATTTCATTGTCGTACAGCGCGCGGGGATTGTATTTCGTCGGAGCGAAATAATAGAGCTTCGGCGGGAGGATCTTGCGTTCCTTCGAAAGTTCCCGGATAGCCTCAACAACCGCGATGATCGGGTAAAAATGACCTCCGCTTCCTCCTCCTGTAAAGACGATTTTCATCAGAATAATAAGGTGTGATTAGTACTTAAAACATAAGGCGAATGAGAATGTGGCCCAAATATTCAGCTGCCAGAATCGCTACGACAGCGTAGATGATCAATTTCACATGTGCCTTGTCGAGCGGCTTTTTCTTGCACAAATAAATAATGCCTGGAACAACTGCGAGTGCAAAGGAAATCAATATGATCGGTAGAAATATATAATGGGTCCACACGGACAGCCCGATCATGGTTGTCTGGCATTTATCGAGTCCCATGCCGCCGAAGTTATACTGGCATTTCTTTGCAACTACAGCAAACAGGATATCAGATATGACGACTCCGATTAAGCCAACCGAAGTCAGGTATAAGGATGATTTTATTAATTTATTCATAATTTGATAATTGATCTTTAAACCAAGCCAATACCATACTTACTATGTGCCGCCTATTGTACCATGTCCGTTATCAATGCTAATGCCTCGAGATATTAGCAATAATACCTGTCGCCCCGAGGATGATGATGAGCGCGGTGCCACCGTGGCTCACGAACAGCAGCGGCTCGCCCGAAAGCGGAATGACGCCGAGCATTGCCGCGATATTCATGAATGATTCGACAAGAATCAATACGGCGATGCCGAGCGTGACGAGAGAGCCGAACGCATCCGGTGCGCGAGCAGAAATCTTGAATGTCCTGAATGCGAAGAACACGTAGAGCCCGATGAGGATGACGCTGCCGACGAAGCCGAATTCCTCGGCCTGCACGGCGAATATCGAGTCGCCGATCGGTTCCGGCAGATAATTGAATTTCTGAACGCTCTGGCCGAAGCCTCTGCCGAACATCTTCCCCGATCCGATGGCGATGAGCGACTGATTTATCTGATAGCCCGCGCCCTGCACGTCAGTCTGCGGATTGAGGAATGTCATGATTCGGGCGCGGGCATACGGACGGACAGCGGCGACGAGTCCGATGCCGAGCAAACCGATGATGACGAGCATCGCGACATGCTTCCATCTGGCTCCTGCGGCGATGAACATCGCCATGCCTGCGCTCATCGTCACGACGAAAGCGTCAGTATCCGACTGCCCGAGCAGAATCACGCCGACGATCCCCGCCATGACGATGAATGGCAGCAGTCCCATCTTGAAGGTCCTGATTCGGTCCTTCACGCCGGAAAGCCACGCCGCGAAATAGATGATGAAAGCGATCTTCAGGAATTCGGACGGCTGGAAGGTGATGAAGCGGAGATTTATCCAGCGCGACGCCCCGCCGTGATACAGCCCGATTCCGGGGATGAATATCAGGAGGTTGAGGATGATGACGATGAGAAAAATATAAAAAGAGAATTTCTTCCAATTCGCATAGGGAATCTTCGATGAGACGAGGAATGCGATGACGCCGATGATGAGGCCGATGAACTGATACGTCGTGACCGATTGGAATGTCGCGCCTTCGCGCGCGAGCAATCCGAGCGAAGCGGATGCGAATATGATGAAACCGCCCGCCGTGAGCAGGATGATCGAGATCAGGAACGGCTTGTCAATCTTGCGGAGCTTCATGAGGTGCGGACATCTCAGGCTCAGATTCGAGCGCAGCTGCTGCCTCGAATGATTCATCGGCAGCTGATTCAGTTGGTGCGGCCGGTTCCGATGCGGGTTCAGCCTGCGTGGTCTTGAAGGTTTCGATATCCGCACGAACTGCGGCGTATTCAGGCAGATCGTCTATCTTGGTGATGCCGAGATGCGCGATGAGATCGAGCGTCGGCGCATAGAGGAATGAGCGCTGGTCCTTCGGATTCTCGCGCCGTTCGACGAGGCCGCGGATGAGCAGGTTTCGGATGATGAACTGGGAATTGACGCCGCGGATATAGTCCACCTCGGCGCGAGAGATCGGACCTTGGTAGAGGATGATCGAGAGCGTTTCGAGTCCGGCCTTGCCGAGATCGCGCATGAGCTCGTCTTTCGTAAGCTTCTCGATGAGTTCTGACAGCGCCGGTGCGGTGCCGAGCGTGACTTCGCCCTGATTCTCGATGAGGGTTATTCCCCGTCCGCTTTCAATGAGCGATTTCTTGAGATCGGAGATTCCCACTGCGATTTCATCTTCTGAAACTCCGCACAGCGATGCGAGCTTCTTCGTCGCGATAGGCTCTGCTTTCCAGAAAAGGATGGCTTCGATCTGCGCTGAAAGTGTTGGTGTCATAAAATAGATGCGATGGTCTTTTAATTATAGCGCGGAACTCCGATTTCTCCCGTCTCCATGTGAATATCTCCGAAGGTATCGCTCTGATTCACGTCGATGACGCCCTGCTTCACGAGTTCGAGCATCGCGAGGAAGCTCACGATGACATTCACCCGCTCTTCTTTGTGCGCTTTGGTGAATTCTCGGAAACTCATGCGGAGCCCGGCAGTGACTCGCTGCGTGAGCGACACGATGACCTCTTCGAGGCTGAGGACCTTCCGCACGACAGCTTTCGGAATATGCTCTTTCTTCGGAAGATTATGGATGGCTTCGCGGATCGCATGCACCATGGCCGGCAGCGTCATCGACGGATGCGGCGAGAACACTGTCTGCGCAGGACGCGACTGGCTCGGCATGAAGATGACCTGCTCTCCGAAAAGATTCTTCACATTGACGCTCGCATCTTTCAGGCGCTTGTATATCTTGAGCCGCATCTCGAGATCCTGGACGCCTTCCTGCTCTTCCTCAGTGAGGGTCAGGGCTGGCAAGAGGGATTTCGACTTGATGAGGAGGAGCGTCGATGCGATAAGGATGAAATTGACAGAGTCCTCGATCGGAAAATGCCCGAGCTGCTTGATATGCTCGATATAGTCGTCGGCGACCTTCGAAAGCGCGATGTCATTGATGAAAAGCTTCCGCTTCTCGATGAGCGAAAGGAGCAGGTCGAGCGGACCTTCGAATACCTGCGTTTTTATCGTAAACGGCATGCGTATAGTATAGCAGATTCCTGTAAAGGGATTTAGAACGAGACGCCGACCGCCTGCTTCGCTGCGGCAAGACGCTTTTCTGCCTGCATTCGAGCGCGAGATGCGCCATCAGCGAGCACCTGCATGACAAGATCGTTATCCTGCGCGAGCAATGCGCGCCTCTCTCGCATCGGCTTGATGAATGCCTCGAGATCTTCGACGAGCGCATCCTTGAGCGCCTTGTACTTGCCCTTGTTCGCCTCATAGAGCGGCTTGAGTTCCGCTTCGGGCTTGATGAGCTTGTGAATTTCGTAAATATTTTTTGGGATTCCATCAGAAACAGTTCCGTCAGCTGCGACCGCGCCGAGGCCCGCATCAGTGACGATGCTCATGACCGCTTTCTTGATTTCATCATACGAGGCGAAGAGCGGAATCGTATTGCCATAGCTCTTGCTCATCTTGCGGCCATCGAGACCCGGAACTGTCGCGACGCTTTCCATGATCATCGGTTCGGGCAGCTTGAAGACAGGCGAAGTCGGGTTGTTGTCCTTGTCCTTTTCGCCTCCGAAAATATGATTGAATTTGATCGCGGTGTCCCGAGCGTATTCGACATGCTGCTTCTGATCCTGACCGACCGGAACGATATCGACATCATAGAGGAGAATGTCGGCGCACATGAGCATCGGGTAGTTGAAAGCGCCGACGCTGATCTCCTTGTTCTTCGCCTCAGCGTCCTTGTATGCATGCGCACGCTGGAGATATGGCATGGTCGTGATCGTGTCGAAGATCCATGCGAGCTCGGTATGCGCGGAAATATCCGACTGCTTGAAAATGATCGACTGCTTCGGATCGATGCCGATAGCAAGATAGTCGAGCGCGAGATCGATGATATTCTGCTTCATCTCTGCTGCATTCTGGATGAAATTGAGCGCGTGATAATCGGCGATCATGAAGAATTTCTGAGCCTTATCGCCCGTGAATTCGGGATTATTCTGCAGATCCACCCATTGTTTCATCGCGCCGAAATAATTGCCGATATGAGGCTTGCCGGTCGGCTTCACGCCGGAAAGAAGAGTTTTCTTCGAATTCGTGCTCGTTTTTGACATGCGGATATAGTAGCAGATTTTCTACTTCTGCGCCCGCTGATGGATGAGGATCTTGTTCTTGTCAGGGTCAGTGATGACGGCCATCTTGCAGGTCGGGAACGACTGAGGTTCCATGAAGAAATTGACGCCTTTCGCCTTGAGATCAGCTACTGCCTTGTCGAAATCGATGCATTCAAGCGCTGCAGTAGCTCCGTTTTCGGAAGGCTTCCACTGATCGGGCGCGCAGCCGATCGAAAGCGTCCCGGGACCGATGTTGTATTCGATCCACTGGGAATCCTCCTTCTTGTCGAATTCGCCGTTCGGCTTCAATCCGAGCTTGCCTTCATAAAATTCACGGGACTTCCTGATGTCCGTGACCGCGTAGACTGTGAATGCGATTTCTTTGAACATATGTTTTTTTGAATTAGCGAACGCCAATAATCAATGGCTGTTATATGCCTTCCTTCTTCAATTCTTCTACAAGCTTTGCTGCGGTCTTCGAGAGCTTCCGCGGCATCTCGATGCGGATGACGATGAGCAGGTCGCCGCGCTTGCCGTCGATGCCTCGTTCGCTGACCGGGACGCCCTTCCCTTTTACTCGCAGGATTTCGCCATGGGATGTGCCGCTCGGGATCTTGAGTTCGATCATGCCGTCGAGGGTTTCGACATTCATGACTCCGCCAGCGAGGGCTGTCGTGAGCTTCACCTGGAGGTCCATGATGATGTTGAAATTCTCGCGGCGGAACGTGCGATCCTCCTCGATCCAGACGCGGACGATGAGATCTCCCGGACCGCCTTCGCCTTGCTCTCCCTTGCCGGGAATGCGCAAGCCTTGGCCTGCCTCCATTCCTGAAGGAATCTTCACGCTGAATTTCTCCTTGCCGGTCGAAATCTCCCGTTCGACGCCGAAGATCGACTCCTTGAAGGTAAGCTGGAGATCTATCGTGACATTCCGTCCGCGTCGAGGACGTCGAGCGCCGCCGCCTCCGAAGAATTCGCTGAAGATGTCGCCGAGGTCGAATTCGAATGAATTGCCATCTGCTCCGAAGCCGCCCTGCTGGCCTGCCTGTCGGGCGAAGCCTGAGAAATCGAATCCTCCGAAGCCTCCGCCGCCGTATCCGCCCTGCTGTCCGCCGCCGAAGCCCGGACCTGCAGAACCGAACGTATCATATTGCTTGCGCTTCGCATCATCGGAAAGGACCGAGTAGGCCTCGCTCGCCTCTTTGAATTTTTCGCTGGCTCCGTCACCGCCTTTATTTTTGTCAGGATGATGCTCGTGCGCCAGCTTCCTGAAGGCCTTTTTGATATCCTCCTTGGATGCGCTCTTATCTACGCCGAGAATCTTGTAATAGTCTTTCATATGTTTGGTAAATATAGCAGATATGGAAATCTAATGGTAGCGGAAACGGCCTACATTCAGATCAGAAATAGCAAAGAAAGGAGGTTGGGAAAATGAAATACAAGACGCAGGCAGAGAAAGATGCCAAAGGATTGCTGGATGCGGTGGTAACGGGCATCGTCGATCGCGACCATCCGGATGTCTATAAGGCTGAAGAGCTGCTTGGCGTCCATCTGGCAGTTACCACGCTTTACAACAGAGCGAAACCGGAAGAATCCAGAAAAATCTATAGGATCTCCCGCATGGGACCGAAGCCGAGAAGATGAGCATTGTCGATCCTATAGACATGTGGTATAGTTTTTTCAAACCCCTCGAACTGGCATTTCCGCCGACGCTCCTCACAACTTACAGGAACAATACGACCATCGAAAGGCATAGAACAACAATGGAAACAGAGATTGTAAAACTGATACGGTTACAATCCCCCCGACAATTCAGAGTATCCGACACCATGTCAGGCCTCGCGCTTGACGCATGGTTCCAGAAGACCGAAACGAAGGATCGCCCGCGGCGCGTCAGCATCATGATAACTGATGATGCAGGCAGAGCGAAGGAATCGACAGAAATGATCCGGATCCTATTGCGCGAACACAATCACGCAGGAGCCGCATTCACTAGTGACGGCAATGGGGTCATTTCAGCATCAGTCGGTGGGCTGGAGCATGCCCTATTCTGCGAACTGAGCAAGCTTGAAGGCAGGAAGCCGAGGTTGGCGAATTGATCCCTATCGAACGGACCCCCATTTATTTCCCCGAACACTGCAGGATGCTGCATTCAGGGAAATTATGGGGGTCTGTATTTTAAGCTATTTCTTCTCCTTGAATTCAGCGTCCTTCACATCGCCGTCGGTTCCCGAGTCAGGACCCTTTCCTTCTCCGTTCGGAGGAGTCTGGGAACCGGCAGCCTGTTGCGCTTTTGCCATAGCTTCGCCGATCTTCGAGAGTTCGCTGCCGAGTGCGTCAGTCGCAGCTTTCACTGCAGCGACGTCGAACGATGCGGTATCCTTGTCTTTCAGCGCTTTCAATGCCGCGATCTTCTCTTCGACAGAAGTCTTGAGGGCCGCATCCACCTTGTCGCCTGCATCCTTGAGGGACTTCTCTGATGTATAGACAAGCTGTTCCGCATGATTCTTCGCTTCTACGACATCGCGCTTCTTTGCATCTTCTGCGCTATGCGCTTCAGCCTCTTTCTTCATCTTTTCAATCTCGTCCTTCGAGAGGCCTGATGAAGCCGTGATCTTGATCGAGTTCGATTTGCCGGTCGCCTTGTCCTTTGCGGTCACATGGAGGATTCCGTTCGCGTCGATATCGAAGGTCACTTCTACCTGCGGCATGCCGCGAGGCGCTGGCGGAATTCCATCGAGGATGAAGCGTCCGAGAGATTTGTTATCTGCAGCCATCGCCCGTTCGCCCTGGACGATATGGATCTCGACCGATGTCTGATTGTCCGCCGCAGTCGAGAATGTCTGCGAGCGCGACGTAGGGATCGTCGTGTTCTTTTCGATGAGCTTCGTCGCGACTCCTCCCATCGTCTCGATTCCGAATGAGAGCGGGATGACATCGAGCAAAAGCACGTCCTTCACGTCTCCCTGGAGGATTCCTCCCTGGATCGCCGCCCCGACCGCAACCACTTCATCAGGATTCACGCCCATGTGCAATTCCTTATTGAAGAACTTCTTGACCGCTTCCTGCATCGCCGGCATTCGAGTCTGTCCTCCGACGAGGATCACCTCGTTGATCTCGTCGATCTTGAACGGCGAAGCGTCCATAGCGCGCTTCGTGATGACCATCGCCTGATCGATGAATTCGCGGGTGAGCTCCTCGAGCTTCGCGCGGGTGATCGTGATGAGGAGATGCTGCGGGCCGTCATTTCCTGATGTGATGAAGGGAATATTCACTTCCGTCTGCACTGCGGTCGAGAGCTCGATCTTCGCCTTTTCAGCCGCCTCATCGAGACGCTGGAGCGCAAGCGCGTCCTTTCGGACGTCGATGCCGTTGGTCTTCTTGAATTCCTCCGCGAGCCAATTGATGATCTTCTGATCGATATCCTTTCCTCCGAGGTGCGCGTCTCCGTCAGTAGACTTCACTTCGACGACTCCATCGCCCACTTCGAGCACTGAGATATCGAAAGTTCCTCCTCCGAAGTCGAACACCGCGATCTTCTCATTCTTATTCTTGTTGAAACCGTACGCGAGCGCTGCTGCGGTCGGCTCATTGATGATGCGCATGACTTCGAGGCCGGCGATCTTTCCGGCATCCTTCGTCGCCTGTCGCTGCGCGTCGTTGAAGTACGCAGGCACCGTGATGACTGCCTGCGTTACCGGTTCGCCGAGCCGAGCTTCAGCATCAGCCTTCAATTTCTGAAGGATCATGGCTGAAATCTCTTCAGGACGGAGCCATTTGTCTCCCATCTTCACCTCGATGCCGCCGGTCGCGGATTTCTGCATTTCGAACGGTACCGATGCACGATCCTTCTGTACTGCAGGATCGTCGAAATTATGCCCGATGAAGCGCTTGATCTGATAGATCGTATTCTTCGGGTTCGTCACCGCCTGGCGCTTCGCGAGAAGGCCGACAGTTCGTTCTCCGTTCTTGCTGAGAGCGATGATCGACGGGGTCGTCCGCGCGCCCTCTGCATTTTCCAGGATCTTAGGAGTTCCCGCCTCCATGACTGCCACCGCGGAATTGGTCGTTCCGAGGTCGATTCCGATTATTTTTGACATAGGTAGAAATAGTTAATGCTGTCTGTTAATAGCTGATACTCGCAAAGACCGAGGTCTGTGAGTATGAAGCCGTATGACCGAAAGACTATTTCCAAGACGGTGCTCTGGTAGGTTGGCTCATGAAGAATTCAAATGTGGAGAGAGGCGAAATGATCCCGCCGAAGGATGGTGCGTATGCGAATTCAGCGACTGCCTTTCGGACAGCTGCAGGGAGGCTGAGGATTTCTGGCGAAGCTGAGACAGCAGCCGAGGCTGAAGCAATGAGTTCGGCTGAAACGACCTGCGCCTGAACCTTGCCTCCGACGAGCGCCACGAGGAAAACCACGCGATACGTATCGCCTGCCTTATCCGTGAGGATTTTCGTGACGAATTTAGAGGTTATCTGAGGGGTCAGCATGGCTTTTGGCTTATGTTTTTATTATACGACTCCCCGGTAATTTTTCAAGGCCTACGCAGGCACTTTTACATATCCAAATTAGTGCATTTACTTCTTCCCTTTAGCAATCGAAGCCTTCACGAATTCAGTGAACAGCGGATGCGGGCGCAATGGTCGAGCAAGGAATTCCGGATGAAACTGCGTGCCGAGAAAGAACGGGTGTTTGCCCGAAGCCGTGCCACGAGGAAGCTCGGCGATCTCCATGAGCCGGCCATCGGGAGAAGTTCCCGAGAAGATCAGTCCTGGCTGTCCGGCGATCCCTGCCTGGATCCGTTCGACATATTCCGGGTTCACTTCATATCGATGGCGATGTCGCTCCGAAACGATTGCATGTCCACCGACAGTCTTCGTCCAGCCGGCTCCGACGTAGGCTTTTTCTGCGATCGTGCCTTCCTTCAATTTCGAATCATATGCGCCGAGACGCATCGAGCCGCCGAAATTCCCTTCGGCCAATTTCTTCTTCTGGTCAGGCATGATATCGATGACGAGATGCGGCGCTTTCGGATCGATCTCCGCTGTCGTCGCACCTTCGAGGCCGAGGACATTGCGAGCGTATTCGATGGTCATGAGCTGCATGCCGTAGCAAAGGCCGAAGTATGGGATCTGCTGTTCGCGAGCATAGCGGATGACATTGAGCTTGCCTTCGATGCCGCTTTCGCCGAAGCCGCCCGGCACGATGATGCCGTCATACAAGTCGAGGTCTGCGTAGTTCGGCTTCCAATTCTTCGAAGAATCTTCTTGCATCTCGAAATCGCGCGCATTCACCGTATGGATGACAGGCTTCTTGCCGAGCGAGTATGCCGAATATTTGATCGCTTCGAGGACTGAAACATATGCATCTGTAAGGACGAAATCTCCCGTGCTGAAGTATTTGCCGACGATGGCGATATGGACTTCGTTCTTCCGGGCTTCTGCAGGAGTATCAGCTATACGTCCGCGTATCTCTTTCACACCCTCTGCGAACTTCTTCCAATCCGCCATTCCGCGAGACGCGAGCGCGTTCTTCTTGGGCTTCAGATGGAGCGTCTTCATGAGGATCTCGCCGAGCTGATCCTTTTCGAAATTGAGCGGCACGTCATAGACGCTCTCGATGTCGGGAGCAGAAATGACATGGTCGACCGGGACGTTGCAGGAAATGGCGATTTTCTCTTTGCGCTTCTTGTCGATCGGCTGCTCAGAACGTCCGATGAGAATATCCGTCGTCACTCCGTATGAAGCAAGCTGATGCACGGCATTCTGCGTCGGACGCGACTTCATCTCGCCGATCTTCGGCGGAATCGGCAGGTAGCTCACCATGATGAAGATGACATTCTCAGGATGGCGGATCTTGAGGACGCGGGCAGCCTCGATGAACATGATGTTCTGATAGTCGCCGACCGTGCCGCCGATCTCGATGACGGAGATTTCAGACTTATTCACTTCTGCCGCGCGTTCATATCGGGAAATGATCTCATCGCGAATGTCAGGAACAGCCTCCACGCATTTTCCTTTGAAGCCGAGAGCCCGCTCCTTGTCGATCACATATTTATAGACCATGCCCGAGGTCATGTAGTCTTCATGCGTCAGATCGCGATTCATGAATCGCTCGTAGTTGCCCATATCCTGATCGGTCTCCATCCCGCTGTTCAAAACGAAAACCTCACCGTGCTCGGTGGGGTTCATGGTGCCCGCATCGACATTGAGATACGGATCGACTTTCGCTAGGTTCACATCGAAGCCCTTTGCATGAAGGAGCGTCCCGATAGACGAGGTGGCGATTCCCTTTCCGACTCCCGACATCACTCCGCCGACGACAAAGATATACTTGTGCTTGCGGCGGAATGCATCGTTGGATTTATTCATGGGGCTATTGTATCAAATGTCCTCAAAAAAAGAAAAAACACTCACCGCTGGACGATGAGTGTTTGCGAAATCCGACGACTACGCATCACATTAAGTGGAAGAACCGCAACGCCCAAGCCAGCGGCATAAGTATTTCGAAGTCTTCCGCCATCCACGCGCTCCGCGGGTACTTATGTGATTTTTTCAACTGTTTCATAATCTGCCTTTCTTCCCGCAGTCTACCAAGCCGAGATGAAAAAACTTTCAAAAAAGAATGAGTTTTGCATTTGTATTTATAGGCACTATAATAGAGATATGAATACAGCTGAATACTCTTCCGAATTGGCGACTAAATATTCTTGCTTCCGCAAAGATTTCAATGAAACGGACAATGACTTATTCAATGTGGTCGCCCTTATTGCGATAAAGGACAGGGACATTCTTGACCTTGGCTGCGGTGACGGACGTTATGCAATGCACCTGAAGGAATTAGGCGCTCGCTCTGTTGAAGGTATTGATATCAGCGAGAAAATGATAGAAATTGCGTTTCAGAACAAAGAAAAAACATCCGGGGTGGATTTCCATGTCGCTGATGGAAGGAAGCTCCCTTTCAAGGATCATACGTTCGATATTATTTTTTCCAACTTCGTCATTCATTATTTCGAGAATACGAGCGAAGTATTCAAGGAAATAGGGCGGGTATTGAGGCCTGGGGGATATTTTATCGGAACTTTCAACGTGACAGATGTATCGCCCGGTTTTGAAAGGTTGTATAACACCAATATGCCGATACGATTAGGAAAAGGCGATTCATCGATAGTCGTGCAGAACCTAATCAAATCGAGAGATGAAATTTCCAGGGCCCTTTCAGAAAATAATTTAATGATACTTAGCGAGAAGGAAATAGAGCATCCCAATGCAGTCATTGATCCATCATTCAAAGATTATCTCCGAGTCAAAAAACATGTGATGTGTGTTTTGATCCAAAAACAATAATTCAAAAACTGCCAAGCCCTAAATGGATGATCAAATTCTCTTGCTTTATCGCTTCGTGATGATCGTCTTCTTGTAGACATCGAGATGCTCGAGCGCGATGCCAGTTCCCTTCGCCACGCAGAAGAGCGCGTCGTCGGCAAGCCGAGCCTTCACGCCGGTGCGGCGGAATACGAGTTCTGGGAAATTGCGGAGCATCGAAGTGCCGCCGGTCATGATAATGCCCTGGTCGATGATGTCTGCGGCGAGTTCCGGAGGAGTTTCCTGGAGGACGTCCTTCATGGCCTTCACCATATCGCGGAGTTCCTTGCTGATAGCCTTCACGATTTCATTTGTCTTCACTTCAGTCGAGCGAGGAAGTCCTGAAAGGAAATCTCGTCCCTTCACCGTCATGACGAGCTCTTCTTCGAGCGGAATTGCGGATCCGATATTCACCTTGATGTCCTCTGCGGTCTTGTCTCCGATAGCGAGATTGAATGTCTTCTTGATGTAGTCGGCGATGGCTGCGTCGATGCGATTGCCTGCGCATTTCACGGAAGTAGATGCGACGATGCCTCCGAGCGAGATCACCGCGACGTCAGTCGTTCCTCCGCCGATGTCGACGACCATATGTCCGCGAGCTTCCTGGATCGGAATGCCTGCGCCGATCGCTGCGAGGATAGGCTCCTTCACGACGTATGCGTTCTTTGCTCCGGCCTTGATGGTCGCCTCGATGACTGCGCGTCGTTCAGTAGACGTGATCCCGGCAGGAACTGAGACCATGACTTCAGGCTTGAAGACATTCCATTTGCCGAGGGCTTTGTCGATGAAATACCGGAGCATCGCTTCGGTCACTCGATAGTCGGCTATGACGCCATCCTTCATCGGCCGGTATGCGATGATATTGTCAGGGGTACGTCCGATCATCTCTTTCGCTTCTGCTCCGACCGCAAGGACTTTCTTATCCTGCTCTGAAATGGCGACGACCGAGGGCTCATTGAGGACGATTCCCTTTCCTGGCACGAAAACAAGCGTATTCGCCGTTCCGAGGTCGATGCCGAGTTTTTTCGAGAAAATACCCATATGTAGGCGCACTATATCACATTGATTTTGCATTTCCAAATGCTTGGATTCAAAAATCACCGTCATCATCGAACGCATCGAACGGTCGACCCGGGACTGGTGCGATCATCGTAGCCGGTGTCGCCGCGATCGAAGTAGGCTAACCATGAGTAAGTGGGGTGGTTCGCATACGCCGATGAGGACCAGTATGCTCCAAGCATGGTATTTGGGAAATACGTGCTATTGGTGCTCGGATTCGAGACCGAATAATCCATAATAGAAAGGAGTTCACGTATGTTCGGAAGGCGCCAATCAGCCTGACCAGTAAGAGCGAGAGATTCGCAGACTGCCACTGCAGCTGCTGAAGTCATAAATGTGGAATCGCCTGCTGAGCAGTCAGTTCCGCTGAGGCCTGCTGAGCACTTCTGCCAAATGAGGCCTGTCAAATTGTCAGTGATGGTTCCATCGCCATTGTCCGAATACGAAGCGGCTATGCCCTTCTGGAATTCTCCGTCGAGGCCAGTGCCGGCGCAGGAAACAAGGACGCCGCTCGTATCGTAACAAGTAGTCTGACCTGTCTTGAGAGGCGCTGAGGGATATTCGTAGCCGGCAGATGCCGTGCCTGCTACTCCCAAGTATGTCGTTCCCGAAAGAATCCGAGTAGCGTCGATCGTCGGAATCGCTTCATATATCTGCGTCAAAGTATTCAATGAAGGTGCGGGTGAGGTCGTCTTCGAAACAAGATGATCTCCAGCCGAAGTGGTCGCATTCGTCGTCAATTTTGAATAAATATCTCCAAGCGTATATGAAGTAGCCTCAGGAATTCCTGAAGGAGCCGTAAGCGAACCCGCGTACGCAACGCCGGCGACAATGAGACTTGCGACGAATGCTGCAAGGAGTGAGCTTGTGATTTGTTTGATTTTTTTCATAGTTTCAATGATTGCTCATATAATACCTCGTCTTAGGTCCGAAATATCCTATCGCAGGAATAATTCCATTCATTTTTTGAAATGATGCAAGAGCCTTCTGAGTTCTCGGTCCGAAAAAAAGAGTCTCCTTTCCCTGAGAACCAGGACCGGTATCTGACACTGGAAACCCATGAGAGTTGAGGTATATCTGCAGCGATCTCGTATCGTTTCCCGCGTAGCCGATATGCAAATCTCTGGTGAAATCCTTCGATTGCTCGGATGCGGGTACGCTCAGGGGTATCACTGAAGGCACGGTAATTGCGGGTGGCGAAGAATCCTGCATATTTCGCAGCCTGCTTCCTGAAGATCTGGTGGCGGGAGCATGTGGAACGGCAGCATTCCGATATGATGCTGGACGCCAATCAGTAGTCACCGGGTGATTGCCTGCAAACGCGATCCATCCCAGATTTTCAGAATAAGCGTATCCGGAAAATATTCCCGCTGAGCTGATCGAGACGCCTCCGGCTGAAGGCGCGAAATCGATCCAACCTGCATTCTCGCTCCATGCATATCCGGTGAGGATTCCTTCGCTGTTATTTGCGACAGCATACGCATTGCTTGCGCAAGACGAGGTATTCGAGCAATTCAATGATACCCAGCCGACATTTTCCCCATACGCGTATCCGGCGAGAGCGGAATCGGTCACGGTGACTGCACCGAGAGTTGTTCCGAAATCGATCCAGCCTGCATTCTCGCTCCAGGCGTATCTGTCTGCAGCATCGATTCTTCCTGAAATAGCCGAGGCGAGAGATTCGCTTGGAAATATGAAAAGTGTCAAAAATATTGAAATGAGGAGACTGCGAGAACGCATGTCTTCATTATATCATATGACAATCTCCGGCTGTTCATCAGCGTGCACGCGCCGGACATCCGCGCCAAGCGCAGCGAGGCGCCCTTCGATATTCTCATAGCCGCGATCGATGAAATATGCATTCTTGATGACAGAAGTTCCTTTCGCGACGAGCGCTGCCATGATCGTAGCGAAGCCTGCGCGAATATCATAGGCTTCGAGTTCTTCTCCCGGCTCAGGAGCCTTGAGCGAAGCGCCGCCTTTCACGAGAATTTCGCGAGGATTCATGACGGTGAGCTGAGCGCCGAGCTTCTCGAGATTGGATACGTATTTGAAGCGACCTTCGTAAATAGTTTCGAAAACGATGCTTTCGCCGCGCGCGCCGCTATTCGGATTGATCTCATCTGCACCGACCTGCGTGAGGAATACGGTCATCGGAGCCTGGAGGTCTGTCGAGAATCCTGGATATTCATGCGTGCGGATATTGAAAGGCTTGAGCGAGCTATTCTTGAGTTTCGCATTGTCGCGAAGCTCGATAGTATCCTTGGTCACGATAATATTCGCGCCAGATTCGCGGAGATGGCTGATGAGGACCTCGATATGCTCGGGATTGCAATGCGTTATCTTCAGATTGTCCGCGCAAAGGACGCCGAGGAGGAGGAAGCTGCCAGTCTCGACTCGGTCTGGAATCGTTTCATACGCATGCTTCGCTTTGAGCAGGCCTCCGGAACCAAGTCCGCCGATCGTGATCGTCGTGGTTCCCGCTCCATGGATCTTCGCGCCGCAGCTATTGAGGAATTCAGCGAGCGAAGTGATCTCCGGCTCCATCGCGCAATTCCTGAGGACCGTCTTCCCTTCAGCAAGCACTGCAGCCATCATGATCGTTTCAGTTCCCGTGACTGTCTGCAGATTGAAGAAGATTTCGGCACCTTTGAGCTTCTTCGCAGTGATAGCGTACTGATCGCCACCCTTCGAGCTTTCGAGTTTCACTTCCGCACCAAGCTTCTCATATGCGCTGATGAAGAGATCGATCGGACGAGCGCCGATGACGCATCCTCCCGGAACTGGAAATTTCACTTTCCCATATCGTCCAAGCATCGGACCAGTGAGGAGCACTGATGAGCGCATGCTTCGGGCAAGGTCGGGGTCAAGATCCGTGGAATCGATCGAGGATGCATCGATGGTGATCTCCTTCTTATCTATGACGACGCTTCCTCCGAGGATCGTGATCAATTCAGCGACGCGATTCGTATCTTCCGTATGCGGAGCATTCATGAGCTTCATCGGCCCATCGAAAAGAACCGAGGCGGCCATAACCTTCAATGCAGCGTTCTTTGCTCCATTGATTCGAACCTCGCCATTGAGCGATTTTTTTCCTGCGAGTCCTTCGACGATAAGTGTGTCTTTCTTCATATATGATCGGTGATGAGTATGCATCCATTTTACTTCGTATCAGCGGCTTTTACAAACCAAATGAAGGATATGTCCGGCTTCATTGACACCTTCTCTCGATCGGAGTAGAGTTTATGAAACAAGAACGGGATAGATGCGCATCTCGTGCAACCAGAGCCACAGCTCCGCGCATAGCTTGAAATGGAGGAATCGACCCTATGGCCGTTATCAAATCAGACGCGCGAGCGTACCTATGGATAACGATCATCATGTTTGCCTTGATATTCCTGCTGGGCGTCAAATATCACAACGACCTGCTCCGCATTCGCGAAGAACGAAGCCGTTCGTCCCAGCCTCACTATCAGCAAAACATGTGATCGAAGAATAGCACTAAATACCCGATACCCGCCTCGTCCCTCAAAAGACCTGGCGGGTTCCGTATTTTAGTGTATAAATATGGTACGCATGCCGCCGCTCATCGGCGCCGCATACCTTCATATATATGAACATCATCGAAGTCATACCGATTACCCGGGGCATCGGCGCAGATACCCTCTCATATTTCACCACGAAACCCGTCCCGCTCGGGGCGCTTGTCGACGTGCCGCTCCGTTCGAAAACCGTGCCCGGCATCGTCATCGGCGTGCGAAAAGCAGAGGACATCAAATCCGAAATCAAGAATGCGCCGTATGCCCTGCGGAAGATCGAGAAGCTCAATGCGGTCGAGCTCCTTTCGAAGCCTTTCATGAAAGCTGCCCAGGAAGCCGCGACGTATTACGCAACGTCTCTCGGCAGCATCCTCGATACGCTCATACCGGACTATATCCTCAAGAGCGCTTCGAAGTTCAACCTTCCGAAATCCGACGAAGCAGCCATCGAGGGTGTCGCGACGATCGGAACAGCCAACCTGAAAGGTCTCCATGAAGTCTACGCAGTCCAAGGTGATGACGAAGAGCGCTACAGCACCTGGAAGAGCCTCATCCGCCAGGAATTCGCGAAAAAGTCCTCCGTAATGATGATCACTCCTTCGATTGAAGACGCGAAGCGGTCTTTCGAACTCCTTGAAAAAGGCATCGAGGGATATGCGTTCCTCATCCACGGCGACATGCCGAAGAAAAAAATCATCGATACATGGAATACCATCGTGAACGAAAAGCATCCGGTCGTCATCGTGGCGACTGGCGGTTTCCTCTCGATCGACCGGCCAGACCTGAGCGTCATGATCGTCGAAAAGGAAAATGCCCGCGGCTACAAGATACAGCGACGTCCGTATTTCGATGTCAGATATATCGCAGAGCTCATCGCAGAACACCGAGGCATCAGGATATTCCTCGGCGACACGCTCCTCCGAGCCGAAACTCTCTGGCGCGAATCAGAAGGCACCGTCGTTCAGGCAGCGCCATTCAAATTCCGCTCGCTCTCGACCGCCGGAGACAAGCTCATTGATATGCGCCAATACAAGAATGCGAAAGGCACCTTCAAGATCCTCTCCGACGAAGTCGAAGCGCTTATCAAGCGCACAAAGGACGAGAGCGAGCACATGATGATCTTCGCCACGCGCCGGGGCGTCGCCGGAGCGACCGTCTGCGGCGACTGCCAGAACATCGTCACCTGCTCCACCTGCAGCGCGCCGGTAGTCTTGCATAAAGCAACTCCCAAGAACGGCGCATCCGTAGAGAAAAGCTTCTTCCTCTGCCATCACTGCGGCGAGCGACGGAGCACAGAGGAGTACTGCAAAGTCTGCGGCAGCTGGAAGCTCGGCACCGTCGGCATCGGCATCGATCTCGTCGAGGAGAAGATCAAGGACAAATTCCCCGATGTTTCCATATTCCGCATCGACGCCGACGCGACTCCGAGCGACAAGCTCGTCCAAGCAGCCATCGCGAAATTCCGAGCGAAGCCCGGCAGCATCCTCCTCGGCACCGAGATGATGCTTTCATACGTGCACGAGAAGGTCGAGAATTCCGCCGTGGTATCCATCGACTCGATGCTCGCGCTTCCTGATTTCAGGATCCAGGAAAAGATCCTCTACACCCTCGTCCGCATGCGCGCCCGCACCGCCAAAGAAATGATCGTCCAGACTCGCAAGCCCGACGAGAAGCTGTTCGAGTATGCGCTCAAGGGCAATCTTTCCGATTTCTATCGCCTCACTCTCGATGAGCGGAAGAAATACAATTATCCGCCATTCTCGACGCTCATAAAGATCACCATCGAAGGCAAGCGCGATGAAATCGTCGCAGAGATGGCTTCGATCCAATCGATGTTCGAGCCCCGAGTGATCGACGTCTTCCCTGCTTTCACCCAGACAGTCCGAGGCAATCAGGTCCTCCACGGCCTTCTCCGCCTCACTCGCGCCGAATGGCCAGACAAGCCGCTCATCGACAGGCTCCGCTCGCTCCCGCCGTCAGTCACGGTAAAAGTTGACCCGGACAGCCTGCTCTAGTACAGTTTCAGTATATCCATGGCAAAAATCGCACCGAAAGAAATGAAACAGGAACAAAAACGAAAACAATCCGGCGAAGTCCGCCCGATCGTCCAGAGCGGCGATCCGGTCCTCCGCGAACTCGCTCAGTCAGTCTCGCTCAAGGACATCGGCACCCCCCGCATCGACGCAGTCATCGCGGACATGAAGATCACGCTCGCCGGACAGAAAGACGGCGTCGCTATCGCCGCGCCTCAGATCGGCGTGCCGCTCCGCATCTTCGTCGTATCCGGCGCGATGCTCAAGGCCGCACTCGAGCATGAGAAGCTTCCGACAGACGGCATCGGCGCCGATCTCGTCTTCATCAATCCGACCATCACCAAGCTTTCCCGAGACAAGATGCCGCTCGACGAAGGCTGCCTCTCTGTCCGCTGGCTCTATGGCAAGGTGAAGCGCTCAGTCAAAGCCACCGTCCGCGCATACAATGAACGAGGCGAGATCATCGAACGCGGCGCATCAGGACTCCTCGCGCAGATCTTCCAGCATGAAACTGATCACCTCGAAGGCACCCTCTTCATCGACAAAGCCACGCAGCTCGAAGAAATTCCTCCGGAAAAGAAAGACTAGCGCATCAAAAAAATATCATGACCAAATTCGCCTATTTCGGCAGCTCCATCATCTCGGTCCATGTGCTCGACGAACTCGAACGCTTCGGCCATGTTCCATCCCTCATCGTCACGACGCCGGACAAGCCGGTCGGCCGCAAGCTCGTCATGACCCCCAATCCGGTGAAAGTCTGGGGCAACGCGCGCAGCATCCCCGTGCTTGATCCGGCGAAGCTCGATAACGCATTCGTCTCTGCGCTTTCCGATCTCATGAAGCCTGCAGCATCCTCGGAAGGAACAGGCATAAGCCTTTTCATAGTCATGTCATACGGAAAGATCATTCCGCAGGCTGTCCTCGACCTCCCGAAGCACAAGACGCTCAACATCCACCCGTCGATCCTCCCGAAATATCGCGGCGCATCTCCGATCAAGTCAGCGATCCTCGATGACGCGAAAGACACCGGCGTCACCATCATGCGCATCGACGCTGAAATGGATCACGGCCCTATCGTCGCGCAGCGCGAGGTGCATATTTCGGAATGGCTCATCAATGAAGAGATGGAAAAGCTCATGGCGCATGAAGGAGCAGAGCTCCTCGCGAGCGTCATCGAACCTTGGGCGGCAGGAAAGATTCCCGAAATCGAGCAGGATCACGCCGCTGCGACCTTCACCAAGAAATTCGCCAAAGAAGACGCCGAGATCCGCGAATCGGACATCGCCGACCGTCCGTATGAGACCTTCCGGAAAATCCAGGCATTCCACGACTGGCCTTCCGTATATTTTTTTGCTGAAAACAAGAGCGCCGACGGCAGCATCGCGAAGACCCGCGTGAAGATCACTGCAGCGGCCTATTCGAAAGAAAATGACGCGCTCACGATAGAGCGCGTCATTCCCGAAGGAAGATCTGAAATGCCGTACAGCCAATTTCTTGCCGGCCGGACTATTTGATATCCCTGATCAGCTGTTCTTTTTCAGAAGTGTGCGAATTTTCGACGATATTCTGCGTCTTGTGCGAAAGATAGAAAAGGACGCTCACGAATATCAGGAAACCGATTATCGCGATCACTGTCCATGGGCTTATTTGCTGCTTCGTGGGGTCCATATATGAAATGTATTGTGCTTATTCTTCTGATTGTCCGAAGAACTGCTTGATAATATTCTTCACCTTCGCTCCGCCTTTCCTGACCGCGGCGATGCGCTTCCCTTTCGTCGCAGTGATGCGCTGCGTGATCTCATCGCGAAGGACGTCGATCGCGGCGTACAGGTCGGTCTTCTCTGCGCTCGCATACGCATCGAGATGGTTTCCGACGATATGCACATCGGCCCTGAAGATCTCGCCGTTCTTGTGATGCTGCGTCGTCCTCGAGAGCTCGATGTCCATCTTGACCGTCGGATCATTCTCGAGCAATTTCTTGACCGACTGAAAGCGCTTGTCGACATAGTCGCTGATCGCTTCCGTAAGGACGATATGCGTTGCTTTGATATTGGTATTCATGGTGGATGTTGTTATCTATTATATACGAGAGCCGTCCCGCACTCAATGCCCATTACCCACAGCCGGCCTGCTTTCTGCGACTATTCGATGCAAAATGAATTGCTATTGACTTTTATAACTTATAATGTTAATATACTAGGCATAGACCGAAAGTTGTACGTCTTTCAGACGGCACAACAGAAAACCTAGAAGGTCAGGTGATCTTCGTCAATTCATCATCAACAATAGCCGGAGCTAGCGATAGCAAGCCGGACAGCAGAAGGAAAGCACCATGAAAGTTATCGATACCGGAAAGTTTGAAATCCTGCCTGGAAAAAAACCGGGCGAATGGATTTTCAGATGGCCTAAAGATCTAGAAATGATCGAATGGAAGGTCACCGCAGAAGAACGCGACAAGGCAGGGAAATACGTACCAGGGTCAAAACCGATCGAGTTCGGTCGGTTGCCCACCAACGAATGGTCGATGAACTCAGCGAGGCTCCTTCCCGCTTTCAAGGGGAAATGGGTTGCGCTGAAAGTGAGCGGTTACAAGAAACCAACATCACCGAGCACTCGACCACGGATACTCGAAAGTCTCTCAGACACTTCGCGGGAGTACATCGTCGTTATCGACGAGGTAACTCCTGGTATCATGAGAGTTACCCCGCCAGTTCCAGCTCCTGCTCCAATTCCAGCTCCAGCGGCAGCACCTGCACCAGCGCCTGCGACACCACCTGCGGCACCAACACCACCCGCAGTACCGACACCACCCGCAGCAGCAGCACCTGCTCCAGCGGCAGGTACGCGGCCGACTCCGCCGCCGAAATGGTGGCAGAAATGGCTGAAACATTCCAAATTGATCGGAGCGTGCGTGCTCGTGCTTCTCCTCGGATACGTCTTAGCCTGGCTTCTTGTCCCCAGTATCAGCAAGTTATGGAAAGAGCATGGCGAGAAACATCCGAAGGTTCAGGAGCAGACTGCAACAGCGGGCGAAACCAATGACTTGGCGGAAGCTTCGGCTGCCGGCGATTCAGCGACTCCCGATGGAAGCCTCGACATCAGCGGCACTGGCTTGCCAGCGAAGCCGAGTTCGAAGCCCCCGAAGAAGCCGACAAAACCGGTTCCTTCGGCAACCAACGCGACTGCGAAAGCGAAGCCTGATTCCGATGGGAAAGGCCTTGCTCCGGCGAAACCCGGACAGATCACGGCGACCGAGCTTGCGAGACGAGCGAAAGCTGCAGCCGCATTATCAAAAATGAATGCGATTGCGATGCAAGGCGGCGACGGCAGGACGCAAGTCTCTGCCGGCAAAGCGACCGTCTCATCGCAGCCAGGATTCGTCTATCACGAAGAGAATCATTACGCTCCGGAGACCACATCAGTGATCGTCTACGGAAACGGAATCCCTCCCGGAATGACTCCCGAAGGATATGTGGATGGAGGCATACAGCTCAGTCAGCCGGAACCCCGGTTTCCTCAGGACTTCCCGATCGACTTGACCGTGAAGATCCCGTGCGAAGCAGGAGATGCAGCGAATGCGCTGGATGACGGCTCGATCAAGCTGATCAAGACCCGTCCAGACCTCGCAGTATTGCCACCCGGCAAACACTGGGTATTCGAGCTCGAGAAAAACTGGCACATGAAGTTCAAGAAGGCAAACGAACTTCGGATCGCGATCGACGGCGTAGAAATGACGGACGAGAATAAGCACGAGCGGCGCGATGGTCAAACCATCGACATTCGCCCCTTGGAAGACGGCAAGAGCGTGCCTCTTGATAGCGTCATCCTCGTAAAAGACCCCTAAACTAGTACACCAGCGGGAATGAAAGGACCCGCAATCGAATCGAAAAAGAGCGCAGCAACCTCCCAAGGATGCTGCGCTCGATTTGTATATGTTGCATATGTCTGAGCCGAAGACCTTCATATATAGCCATGCATGTTACTTGACTTTTCATATTTAAAATGTTATTATATATACATACAACACAGAGATCAGCGTCTGATCTTTGACAACAAGAAAGTGAATTATGCAAGAAGTATCGAATACGAAAGAACCCAAAGAACCCACCAAATCAGTGATGAACCCAGCGAGCCAGATACTCCTTCTCATCTTCGCAGTCACGGCATATGCAGGCTATCGCCTGCTGCGTCATGGCGCGGAATCGCACAATGTCAGGATGACTGCCATCGGCGCGACTCTCTGTTTCTACTGCTTCATCTGGGCCATTGTTGGACCGGTGAAGATAGGAAAAAAAGAGAAGAAGAAAGATGAAGAAGAAGACACTTTCGTCGCCGCATTTCTGAAGATCTGGGGGACTCAGATCGAAGTTCCCTTATCGGGGTACGTCTTCCTCAATCCGATGTTCCCCTTCTTCATCAAGCACGTAGAGGTGCCGATGAAGCAGAAGGTAATATCGATCAAGGTCGAGGACGTCTTCTCGAAGCCCATGTCTGATGATGATCAGAGCCCCCAGAGCGAAGACAAGAGCGAGTTCGAGAGCGAGGGCATGCCGTTCGACATAGAGCTGGAGTTCGGAATCATACCGGATCTTCATGCACTGGTAAATTACACGAACATGACCGATGAAGCGCTCAAGGCAAGACTGAAAGCAAGCGCTGCGCCGGTGCTCAAGGAAATCTGCTGTAAAATGAACTGGAGAGAAGTCTTAAATTCGGGCTCCGGTGAGAATAATATCGGCAAGAGAGTCATGGAAATGATCGACGGAATGGAGCGTAATAACTCCGATTTTCCCATCGATATCGAATGGTGCACGGCGAAGCCTACTCCTCGCAAAGGAGTCGTGGCTGCAATGGAAGTCAATGCATCCTCTTCGGTTACCCATGCTGCGATCGAAATAGAGACGATCCGCAGATTCAACGAACTCAAGAGACTGGATCCGAAAAAACACCCGTCAATCGAGAAAGTCCGCGAACAGATCGTGGCGGAACGAGTGCTTGCGCTTGGCCAGATGTCTACGCTGACACTGGGAGGCAAAGGCGGTGGTAAGAATACCATCGAAGTCCAGGGTGGGAAAAAAGATAAGAAATAAACAAAGAAACAAAAAAGAAAGAGAGTGGTTACAAATGAAGATAACAAAATCGATGGTGATAGCGGGCGTGACAGGAATAATCGTGGGAATAGCCTTCTTCTGGAACGACGGAACGGACGGAAACGTCAGAGCCGCGACGACCAGCAGCAGGACCCTCGTGACCGCCGAAAAGACTGATCGCCAGCAGCAACAGCGGCCAGTGCTGGTCACAGGAACGCTGGAATGGAAAACGACGACGACGAACATCTACTTATCGGAAACCGAGCTCACTCGGAACCTGTATGACGATGTCGCTGTCGGCGAGAGCATCGACGTACAACCCATGGGTGCATACGTCAGGTATTACACGATAGCTGACGATCGAACGGGCTTTATTGACCAGGGTCCCTACATGGTCCAAGGCCCTTACGGAACCGCGGATTACGTCAAGATGGCGAACAGCGGCGGCCAGCTCCGAGTCATGATCCACGATGATCAGAAAGGTCATCCCCGCATGGCTCGGCCGTATATTCAGATAACAAGAACCCGGCCAGTCGCCAATCCGGCGCACTGACCACAACCCTCCGGCATAGAAAACCGGATGCACATTGCAGGCATGTAGAAATAGGCAAAGGGCGGCGCACATATGCGACCGCCCTTTACTCTTTTCACATGTTTCAATGACTGCGATTCCCTCTTTAGAAAAGCGGGACATCGACCCCGAGAGTGCTTCCGACGAATCGTACGATGCCGAATACCGCGAACATGATGAACAGGCCGATGACTCCCCAGAGGATATGCTGCTGAGCTTCGGAACGCTTTTCCGAATCTTCCCCGCTCAGGATGAACTGCGCAGTGCCCCAGATGAATACGACGACTGCGAGCGCCACCAGGAGCATGTACGCAGGCTGCAGGATGTACGTCATGATCGGACCGAGGATGGTCTTCGTGACGGCAGTCGCCTGCGCAGTATCAGCGTGAGCTATCTCAGGCATGAGGATCAGCGAGACTATCGAGGCGAAGTTCATGGAGTGAAGGCCGGTGACGGTTATTAGATCTGCGGAGGAGGAATGACCATTATCTTATTCAATTCAGTGGTCGGAGCGTTGTTCTGAGTGCTGAAGGTATTCGTGAGGATTCGTACCAAGCCCCAGATAGAGAGGATGACGAAAAGACCGACGATGCCCCAGATGATGGCATGGCCTGCTGTCGCTCGGCTTGCTGGATCTCCCGCGCCGATGATGAGGTATCGGACGACGTTGATGATGATGTAAATGACGGCGAGCGAAATGAGGATCGTGACGACGGTGTTGCCGATGTTCGTGATCTTCGACGTGACGCCGTTGATGTCCGTGATCTGCTGAGCGAATGCTGCGCTTGGCGCGAGAGCGAGTGCGGCTACAATCCACTTCTTCATTGATTTCATAAAATAATGCTAAATATTAATTTGAATAATCTGCCTCTTGTATTGCGCAAGTATATCACGCGCCTCTATAGGTGCATAGAAGGCGCAGTTATCGGCGCGCGGTTATCGAGATTGAGGCCGCTGTTCGCAGGGGCGCTGCTGCAGCTGCTGCCGCTTGAAGGAGTTCCGAAGCTCGATGGCGCATTCGTATCGAGATTGAGCGTGTTCTTGACGATATTGACGAGACCCCAGAATGAGAGAATGATGAAGAATCCGATGACGCTGTACATGACATAGAGGCCCGCCTCCTTTCTCTCCGCATCCGGCTTGAAGAAATACTTATAGACGTTCCATATGAAGATCACCGTAGCGAGAGCGATGATCATGTATATCGCGACATCGAAATAATACATGACGATATTGACGAGTTCGCAGAGATTCTTCGTAAATGCGGATGTCACGAGCGGAAACAATGCGGCTGCGATGAGGGGCGATACGCGAGCGATGATGATGTTTGTTTTCATAGGCTATATTATATATGATTATTTGCTCTGATTGAATACCTTCGGATCGACGACTTTCGCCTGGAGAAGGCTGTTCTTGATGATGCCGACGATCGCTTTCGAAGCGATGAGGATCGCGAGCCCGATGATGACATACATGAAGAGATGCTTTGCAGCTTCAAGCTCGCTTGCATTCCCTCTCGCCCAGATGAATTTGAACCCAGCGTAGATGATCATGATGACTGCGAAGACGATGCCGATATTCATGGCAATGTCGACGACAGTGGCGAGAAGATCCTCGAGGCTGCATGCGGTGAGCGGATTCGAGATTCCAGGGAGGGCTGAACCTGAACTCTGGCTCGGGCCGCAGGGATTGCTCTGATTGCTTGCGACGCCCGTATTAGTGAAGGTGTCGCCTCCGGTATTGGTGAAAGTATCGCCGCCAGTATTAGTGAAAGTGTCGCCTCCGGTATTGGTGAAAGTCGTCGGGGCTGCATGGACCCCCGCATAGGCTGGGACAAAAAGAATCGCTGCGATTGCAAGTGCCAGGAACGCGGTTTTATTTTGGTTTTTTTTCATGATATTTATTTGAGTAATGCATCGAAACCCTGGCCTGGCCTGACGAGCCAATGCAGGACCGTGTATATGACAAACCACGAGATGAGCATGAAGCCGAAGCCGACGCCGACTGTCGAGAACATGCTCTTTGCAGTCTTGATCTTTCCCGGTTCGCCGGTCATATAGAGGAATCCTGCGTATGCGAAGAGCGCGATCGCGATAGGCACCGCGATCTTGAAGAGCCAATTGATGAGGAACTGTATCTCTTCGATCAAAGCGGTGAAGTTGCAGAGCTTCTGCTTGGAATTCTTCGCGGGGACGAAGACGGGGATCGTCGATGTCGAATCGGGCTTGTTCGGATCTGCCTGGTATTCATACGCGCCGTCCACCACGCCGTCGCACTTCACGAGGCCCGGATATTGCTCAGCGCCTGCAGATTGAGCGTTGGCAAGCGGGATTCCGAGCAGGACGGCAGGTCCTGCGAAAACCGCAAGCATGAGGGAAAGGAGCAGGAATGCGATGATTTTTGATTTCATATATTAAATATTGCTGATAAGCAGGTTGATCTTCGTATCGGCATCCTTGATCGCCTCATAGCCGAGCTTGCGGCCGCTCGTGACCGACTCGACCATCTCCTGGAAGATGTCTCCGGTCGCAGCAGCATCGGGATCGAGCCACGCCCTGGAAATGAGCGCTGAGTCATAGAAGTTGGCGAGATACGGATCAGCATTGCCTGCCGCGACGAGATCGCGCCGCACCGGCGGAAGATATGTCTGCTGGCTCAGGTATGCGAGAGCCTCCGGAGCCACGAGCGAACTCAGGATGGAGAGTGCTGCCGCCTGATCATGCGCGCTCCGCACGATGGAGAAGCCGTACATCTTTCCATATGTCACGCGAAGCAGGCCCTTCTTCGCCTGCGGAAACGGAGCGACGTCGAAATTGAGATTCGGATTCTTCCCCCGGATGCTGCTCAGTTCGGATGCGAAGCCGAAGTACGTAGCGAGCGTGCCGGAAAGGAATGCATTCCTTGATTGCGGGAGCGCTCTGTTCCACGAATAATCTGGATCCGCTGGATTGGAATACCTGATGAAGAAATTGAGCGCGACATTCGAGCGATCGCCGCCCTGGATAGAAGCATTCGCAAGCATGCTCTGAGCGGAATCTGAAAATCCTCCTTCTCCGTTCGATTCCTGCACCACCTTGAGCACCGGGTTGCCTGCCTGCATGAGGATAGAGCCGAAGATCTCGCGCGCATGCGTGATATTGCTGAATTCGCCGAGCGCGAGCGCGCTTTTCCTGATATTCGAATTCTCGTCTTTGGCCGTGAGCTTCTTGCTGATCTCGCCGAAATCATCCCAATATTTCGGATACGACGGTATGCCGGCATTGGTGAACGAATCGCGGTTCCAATACATGACGAGCGGATCTACGCTGAACGGCAGCGCGATGATGCCCTTCGAAGTGATGTAATTCTCCGCTTGCTGGATATATGCATCCATGAAATTGCGCTGCGGAATGACGGTGACCGGAATCGGGACGATCTTGTCGAGATGCTTGAGGACCATCTCCTGCGGGAGAAGCACTGCATCGGGACCGCCGCCTCGGGCGAGCGTCTCGATGAAGTCCTTGTCGAACTGCTCCGGAGATTTCTGGACATAGCTGATCTTCAGGCCCTCAGGACGGCTTATGTTCAGATGCTGGACGAAAAGATTGAAGGTATCCGAAGGGAATGTTCCCCAGATCTGGATAGCCGGAAGCTGCGGCGTGGAATTCTTGCCCTTGAATGTCGCAAAGATGACGGCACCGACGATGGTGAAAAGAATGAATGCGGCGATCAGGATTGCTTGGAATTTGGTCATGGTGTTATGGTCGCTTGAAGATGAGTCCGTAATGATGGTCGCCGGCGTCGAATTCCTTTTCGAGCGCGAAGCCTGCCTTCGCGAATATGGCTCCGGCGATCATGCTCGGAACAAGAGTCCTCGGACCGAGCGCGCTGCCCGCTTCCCAATCGATGACCATGAGCTTGCCTCCGGATTTGGTGATGCGCTTGAGCTCGAGCGCGAGATTGTCTCGGTCCTTCGCCTCGATCTGGAATAGGACATTGGAAAGGATTGTACGGTCGGCAATCGACTCGCGAAGCTTGGTCCCGCCGATCTTCTCGGCATTTCCCCAGACGGTTTCGATATTATGGATGCCGAGGAGGCCTGCTGAATTCTTCACCTTGTCGAGGAGATCGCGCTGCACATCGACGGCATAGACCATGCCTCGAGGACCCACTTTTTTTCCCGATTCGAGGCTATAGAAGCCGCTCCCTGCGCCGATATCGACGACCTTCATGCCGTCCTGAATGTCGAATTGGGCGATGTTTTTTATTGGGTCGGAGAACATATGAATATGAAATGTGGCTTTATTATAGCGCGCAATGCCCGAGCGTGCTATGCGGGGTTGTTCACAGGTTCACTGGCTTATAAAACATGGGAGCAGCAGCAAAATAAAAAGTGCCCTATTTGGGCGCTTTTTATGGAGATACTGCCGAATTTTAAGACGAGACTTAGAGACAGATGAGGCTTGCGATCGAATCCCCGTCTCGGAGCTTCATGACGCGGACGCCCTGGGTGGATCGGCCGAGCGATGGGATTTCCTTGATGTCGACGCGGATGACCTGGGATTGCTTTGACATCGCGACGATCTCTGCGATTTCTTCAGTGACGACGCGGGCAGCGATGAGGATGCCGGTCTTGCTCGTGACGTTCGCAGTGAGGATGCCTGAGCCGCCTCGGTTCTGGACCTTGTATTCGGAGAGGTCGGTCTTCTTTCCATAGCCATTGGCGGTCATGACGAAGAGCATCGGAGATTTCGCATCCTTCGGCACGACATCGGCGCAAATCACATAGTCAGCTGGAATCTTCTTCTTTTCATCTGCTTCCGCTACCTTGATCACGCGGACGCCGGCTGCATTGCGGCCCATTTCGCGGACATCTGATTCTTCGAATCGGATCGATTGTCCCTGAGCAGTTACGATAGAGACGTCATCGCCCTTTGAAATAAAAGATACGGAGATGAGCTCGTCGCCTGCGTCGAGCGTGATCGCGATGAGGCCTGAGCGACGGACATCGTGGAACTGCTGCGCGGACGTCTTCTTTCCGGTGCCGTTCTTGGTGACCATCATGAGCGCGAGGCCGTCGGCTTCCTTCTTCGTCTTCGGCATCGGGAGGATGGATGTGACCTTCTCGCTTTCGCTCAGCGACAGGAAGTTCATGATCGACTTGCCGCGAGTAGCGCGCTTGCCTTCCGGGATCTCGAACATCTTGATCTTGTATGCCTTTCCGAGATCGGTGAAGAACAGGAGCTCGGCGTGCGTATTAGCGCTCACGAGATGCGTGATGAAATCCTCTTCCTTGGTATCGAGATCGACGACGCCCACTCCGCCGCGTCGCTGCTTGTGGTACTCATCAGGATTCGTTCGCTTGATATAGCCGCCCTTGGTGAGGACGAGAACGGACTCCTCATCTGGAATGAGATCTTCTGGATTGAAATCCTTGAGGCCATGCTTCACGAGGCGGGTTCGGCGCGCATCTCCGTATTTCGCCTTGATGTCGGTGAGTTCGGTCTTGATGATGCCGCGGACCTTCTTCTCGCTCGCGAGGATGCTCTTCAGCTCTTCGATGAGCGATTGGATCTCCTTCAATTCGTCAAGAACCTTCTTCCGCTCGAGGCCGGCAAGCTTCACAAGGCGCATTTCGCAGATGGCAGTCGCCTGCTTGTCCGAGAACTTGAACTTCTTCATGAGGTTCGCATGCGCTTCAGGAGCGTCTTTCGATGCGCGGATGAGCGTGATGATCTCGTCGATATGGTCGAGGGCTTTCTTCAGACCGAGGAGGATATGCTCTCGATCCTCTGCTTTCGTGAGATCGAATTGGGTGCGGCGTCGAATGACGTCGATTCGATGGATGATGAATTCTTCGAGGAATGACTTGAGGGAAAGCGTCTGCGGAACGCCATTCACGAGGGCGACCATGTTCACATGGAATGATTCCTCGAGCTGCGTGTGCTTGTATATGAAATTGAGGACTTTCTCCGGATGCGCGCCCTGCTTCAGGTCGATGACGATGCGCATATCTTTGTCTGACTCGTCTCGTAGAGCTCTGATGCCTTCAAGGACCTTTTCCCGGACGAGATCGGCGATCTTCATGATGAGATCGGACTTCACGACTCGGTATGGGATCGAGGTGATGATGATCGAGTACTGGCCTTTCTTGTCTTCGACGATCTCTGCTTCGCCTCGGACGACGATGCCGCCGCGACCGGTGGTATACGCATGATGGATGTCCTTTTCGCCGTACATGATTCCGCCTGTCGGGAAGTCAGGACCCTTGATGAATTGAAGGATTTCCTCAGTCGTAGCTTCCTTGTTCTCGAGAAGATGCTGCGTCGCATCGATGACCTCGGTGAGGTTGTGCGGAGCGATGTTTGTCGCCATACCGACGGCGATGCCGAGGGTACCGTTGAGGAGGAGGTTCGGAACGGCTGTCGGAAGGACGGTCGGCTCCTTTCGTGTGCCGTCATAGTTCGGACGGAAGTCTACGGTTTCCTTTTCGATATCGCGGAGAAGCTCGGCTGAAAGACGCGACATCTTCGCCTCGGTATATCGCATCGCAGCAGCCGAGTCTCCGTCGACGTTGCCGAAGTTGCCCTGTCCCTGGATGAGCTGGTAGCGCATCTTGAAATCCTGCGCCATCACGACCATCGAGTCATACACGGCGACGTCGCCGTGCGGGTGATAGTTACCGAGCACGTCTCCCACCACTACGGCTGACTTTCGGAATTTTGCTGAATACGTAAGACCCTTCTCATGCATTGCGTAGAGGATGCGTCGATGCACCGGCTTCAGGCCGTCTCGAACATCGGGAAGCGCACGGTCAGTGATGACTGACATCGCGTAATCGAGGAACGACTCGCGCATTTCTGTCGTGATGCTGCGCGTGATGATGCCGAGCGCCGGGTCTCGGAGTATCGGTTCTGCTTCGCCCTCTGGTCGTTCTGATCCGTTTTTTCCTTTTGCCATGTTTTTCTTATGCTATTCGATCTGATTGATTATTGTTATCTGCTGCCTGGGACTACTTCGAGGGCGTTTGCAGGCTGAGAAGTGCCTTTGCCATATGCTGAGAGGACGTCCTTTATCGAACTCCACGCGTCTCCGACGCTCGCCGACATCGATGAGAATGGCGATTCGACTTTTGCTAACGCGTCATCATTCGAAGCTGAGACCGAAGGAGCCTGCACAGTGAGAGATACTACCCAGAAGACGAAGATGATCGCAGTGATGCCGAGCGAAGTCCCGAAAGCGATATTCCGCTTCACGTGGTCCGGCTTCGCGCGCAAATTCTCGAGGTGTCGCTTCATAAAATGATGATGAATATGAGTGTTTAATGCTTGAATTGTACCATTATTCCTTGCTCGATTCAAGGATGACGACGTTGCCTTCCTTCCCTTCCAAGTCCTTCTTTTTCAGGGTGAGCTTCGCGACCGGATCAGGATTCTCTCCGGCTTCCTTGAGGAAGACCTTCAGCGCGTCTTTCGCGCCGACATCGCCGTAGTGCATCGGAATGATGAGCTTCGGCTCGAGCGAGACGGCGAGCTTGTACGCTTTCGCCGGCTCGAGCACGCCTTCGCCGCCGATCGGAACGAACAGGATATCGATCTCATCGAGTGCTTCGACAGTCTCAGTCTTGAGCTCCGACGTGTCGATCGCGCCGAGGAAGCAGAGGTTCATGTTCTCGAGGCTGACCGTATAGATAGTATTGACGAGTTCGGTCGTTCCCGCGGCGGCGCCTTTCGAGCCTACGCCATAGTGCGAAACCGAAGGAAGGCCCTTGATGAAGACGCCTTTCACTTCATATTCGCCAGGACCGGAGATGACGAACGGCTGCTTGTCTCCATGGGAGACCTGATCGATGCCGTTGAAATCAGGATGGTATGCGGACACGAGCACGATATCGCTGCCGAAACGAGCCGGCTTGAGGCTCGAATCCTTCGATACCGGATTGAAGGCGATGGTTATGTCGCCGAACTGCACCCGGAAAAACTCCCCTCCTTGATACGTGATAATCATATGTGGGGCTATTCTAACAAGCGCGGGGTTTTTTTTCCAGCCGATCCGCAGCTGAACACGATATTTGCCCGAACGCACATTCCTTGTGGTATGCTATATGGCATGCAAGAGCACATCTGGGAACGCGAATACCGAAAGCCGAAACTCGTCACCGGCGGCAATGAACCGCAGGCATCCGTGAAGGAATTCCTCCGCTGGATCCGACGGGGTGAACCTGGTAATGATGGCGACTTAGCAAAGTCGGGCCTTGGGCCAAAAAGACTGCCCTTCCCCCTCGAGAAGATCAGCATCCTCGACCTTGGCTGCGGCAACGGAAAGAACAGCAATTATATCTGCACGCTCGACATTTCCAACCGCGCGGTAGGCATCGACATATCCGAAACTGCCCTCAATGAAGCTCGAGCGCAGGCGTACGGGATGGAAGTCGAGGAGCAGAGCCAGTATTTCAAGCACAGCATCGGCGAGAAGCTTCCTTTTCCTGACGCATCATTCGACATCGCGCTTGATGTCACCTCATCGAACTCACTGAATGAAAAAGAGCGCGCGACATACCTTGCCGAAGTCCACCGCGCGCTGAAGCCTGGCGGATATTTGTTCGTCAGGGCGCTCTGCAAAGACGGCGATGCGAATGCGCAGAACCTCATCAAGATGAATCCGGGTCCTGAAAAAGATACCTATATCTTGCCAGGACTCGGCTTGACCGAACGGGTTTTTTCAAAAGAAGATTTCTCTTGGGTGTATGCCGGAGCAGGGTTCGATATCCTCTATCTCGACAAGGAAACGCATTACACGAAATTCGCCGGACGATCCTACAAGCGGAATTTCTGGATCGCGTATCTTCAGAAGAAGCAGCGGAGCTAGAAAATAAATAAGAAAATCGCAGTCGTCGCGGCTGCGATTTTTTATGGCATATGAAGCAAGCCGTAGATCGTGAGGCCGACTGCTGCGCATACGGTGATGACCCAGAGTGCGAGATAATTCATCGGCAAACGCACGATGAGGCATGCGATGACCGTCAATGCGATCGCGAGGAGCACGTGGCAGAAATTATATTTTTCTTTGGTGAGGAAATTTCGCATGGGGTTGCTTTGATCAATTTGTAACGCAAAACGGCGTAATTTTACACTACTGAAAAATTTTTGCAAAATTTTCAGACTTTCAGCCAGAGATCAGGGGTGTGCACAAGAGGGCTTGCATAAAATACGCCCCTGTACTATTATCTTTCTCGAACCTCGTTTCGTGCTGCATAAGCCGTTTCGGGAAGAGTAACAAAGTTGGTTGATTGATGATGGTAACTCGAACACATCCTGAATCGCCTCCGACACCTTAGTCCAATACTATCGGACTAACAGAGGACACCCACGTCCCCCGCTTCACTTCCCCCAAGGTCGATGAAGCAACCCCGGCCCCTGCCTCCCTCATTACTACCACATTTACAAGTGGAAACATGAAGGCGGCGGGCCTTTTTGTTTGGATCTGGTCATATGATATGAATATATAAGGAAATCCTGGACAAATCCCCCGTTTTCGAGTATATTTGCCGGACGCACATAACCCCGCACCTTTTATTTTATTAGCTAAAAAGCGGATTGTGCACTAATTCATAATGTTAAAAGAACTCAAGGAAAAGCTCCTTTCGAAGAAAGCGGCTACCGACGCAGCAGATATCAAGGCTACATCGGATGCGAAAGCAGCTTCAAAAGCAGAATCTGAGGCGAAGTCAGGTGGCATGAAGACAGAAAAGAAGGCGAAGCGACCTGCGAAGGCAGTTTCAGCTGAAATAACCGCAGCGATCGAAGCGAAGAAGAACAGCCCGATGGGCAAGCTTCTCGACGCGACGACCAATCCTGCCGCAGTCGGCGATATCGTCGAAGGCCCAGTCATCAATATCGAGAAATCAGCCGTATACATCGACCTCGCGCCGATGGGTACCGGTATCATCTACGGCCGCGAATTCCTCACAGCCCGAGACATCATCAAGAAGATCAACATCGGCGATGTCATCGCAGCGAAGGTAGTCGATACTGAGAACAAGGACGGCTATATCGAACTTTCCCTCAAGGAAGCTCGACAGGCGCTCATCTGGAGCGAAGCAGAAGAAGCGATCAGCAAGAAGCTCATCCTCGAACTCCCAGTTCTCGAAGCGAACAAAGGAGGTCTCATCATCCAGTGGCAAGGCATTTCAGGCTTCCTCCCTGCGTCGCAGCTCAAGCCTGAGCATTACCCTCGCGTAGCTGACGGAGACAAGGACAAGATCCTCGAAGAGCTCCGAAAGCTCGTCGGAAAGAAGATTTCAGTTTCTATCATTTCTGCAATTCCGAAGGAAGGCAAGCTCATCTTCTCTGAGAAGAATCCTGAAACGAAGGACAAGAAGGAGATCATCGGCAAGTACAAGGTCGGAGACATCTTCGACGGCGTAGTCACCGGCATCGTCGACTTCGGCGTATTCGTGAAAATCGAAGAAGGACTCGAAGGACTCGTCCACATCTCTGAGATCGACTGGTCGCTCGTGGAAGACCCTCGAACCATGTTCAAGGTCGGACAGAAGGTGAAGGTGAAGGTCATCGACATCAAGGACGGAAAGGTATCTCTTTCTATCAAGGCTCTCAAGGAAAATCCTTGGACCGAAGCTTCGAAGAAATACAAGAAGGACAAGCTCGTCGAAGGCGTCATCATCAAGTTCAACAAGCACGGTGCGCTTGCTTCTATCGAAGAAGGCATCGCAGGACTCGTCCATGTCAGCGAATTCGGATCTGAGGAAAAGCTCCGAAAGTCGCTCGAACTCGGCAAGTCATACGGCTTCAAGATAACTCTCTTCGATGCGAAGGAGCAGAAGATGGCTCTCTCGTTCGTAGACAAGGAGAAGAAGGCATAGTTTCGGATGAAGTAAAAGTTTTTAAGAAACGTCCCGGCCATCAGGTCGGGACGTTTCTGTTAGTTGACATATACAATAAAAATTGTAATATACTAAATTGGGTTATCAGCCGATGCTCTCTGAGCACGGCGCCTATTCAGGAAAATCGCCCGTTTCAGTTCTTCAAATCAAATGAAAAGCATACCATCGATCGCCTTTGCGATCACCCTACTCCTCGCTACGACAGAACTCATCGGTACCGCACAAGCTCAGGAAGTCCCAGGGTCATATACCGCATCCGTCGCAAGCGTCAGCAAGGAACTTAAGGAACATGTCGTAACAGGCATCGTCCTCGACTTCGACCAAGGCAAGATGTCCATGCAGTATGACGATAACGGAGTACTCGCCCATGTGCACGGAGTGTTCCATCACAAAGGTTTCGACGCATCCTGGCCTCCTGGCGCGAACGAACCGGCACTTGAGCATGAAAAAGATTGGAAATTATTCGGACAAAAACTTCAGATCCGCTTCGAAAACATGTCCGAAGGCACTACGGTGGAATCCATGCCGTACACAGTAGCCGGATATCGGAAAATAGCGGATCCTGATCCGGAAAAATCCTTCTTCGGAATAATTCTCCGCAGATCCGGAGACAAGACCGACAAGATCATCTCGAAAGGCCAATGGTGTGGAGAAATTCCAGAGATCGGCCAGAATGTCATCCTCGGGCATGAAAAATCGCCCGATAAATACTTCAGGATGCAGAAAGATGACGCGGGAAAATACATCCCGCCGATGCTCGGCATGCTATCCAAAGCAGAATGATCAGCTGCCTTACCCCAGATTCCCCCGTCACGACATGGCGGGGGAATTTTCTGTTATACTTATTCCCTATGAATGAAAACGAACAAGGCAAAGAGGCTTTCGAGATCGGCTTCAAGGATATGGAAAAATTCCTCGAGAAATACGAGGTCCGGCAGATCCGCAGCGACTTCTTCCAGAAGATGACGCTGCTCGTCATCGCGTCGCTCGGCTTCATCACGGCGATCGCCTGGGATCAGGTGCTCAAGCTCATCTTCGTCGAATTATTCGAAAGCCTTTCTTCCATCGAGGCGAAGCTTCTCTACGCAGTCATGATTACTGTCATTGCTACTGTCGGCTCGATAGTGCTCGCGAAGATATTCCTCAAGAAGAAATCGGAGAACGCAGACAGAAAAGAACCGGTCAATTAGGTCTGTACTTACGCATCTTAGTGGAGTGCAGTACGCTCGCGATTATGAGAGCCGGGATAATAAGGTCCATACCTGCAGTAAATACGGTGAAGATGAACATATTCTCAAGCGGGCTGGAAATGAAGGATGCGAATGAGCAGGGTTTGGTTGCAGCATCATAGTGCGGGCAGGATAGTATCGGGCGATTTAAGTGAATCTGATCCACAACAAAAGCACCGAGCGCAAAGAAATACAAGAGGACGATGCTCCAAAGCACGCCTTTAAAAAATGAGTCAATGAAATAAGGTTTCATGCGAATATAGTAGCACAGCCTCCGAAATTAGTTCGCATTGAATACGCTCATCGCCTTCTGGCGGTCTTCGGTCACGAGCATCTCGACGGCTTCGACGACTTGCTTGGCGATCTTCTTGAGCTCGGCGACTTCTGCAGGCTTGAACGGAGTGAGGATGAATTTTTCGATGACAGCGTCTCCTGACGGGACCTTTGCGGTGCCATTCGCCTTCTCCGGAGCGACGCCGATGCGGATGCGGATGAACGCTTCGGTCTTCGCAGCTTTGATGACCGACTCGAGGCCGTTATGCCCTCCTGAACTGCGATTGAATGAGATCCTGATGCGGCCGATCGGCAGGCTGAAATCATCATAGATGACGATGAGCTGCTCTGCTTTCTTCGGGCTCCCCTTCGTGCCGCCGCCGAGGCTCGGCGACGTGACGAGCGGTCCGATCGATTTGCCGGAATTATTCATGAAATTATCCGGAGCGATGAATTTCACCTTCTCCTTTTTCTTGCCGGCACCGATTTCGCCAGTCGCGACGAGCGCCTTCAGCTTCCCATCGAGCTTGAAATCATCCTCGGCGACACCGCACGCTTTCGCGACAGCATAGAGCATCATTCGGCCGGTGTTGTGCCGCGTGTCCTTGTATTCTTCTCCGGGATTTCCGAGTCCTGCGATGATGTATGTCATGCGGATAGTATAATAGCGTTGCGACACGCTTGCAAATCTTGTGTCAAACGATCGAAATGAGATACAATGTCTTCATGTTCGGAGATTTCGCAAGATCGCACTGACAACATGGAACCTATTCCTCAAAAAAAAGAAAGTTTCATCAAAGAGATCGTCAAATTCACTGTCATTGCCCTTGCCATCGTCATCCCTATCCGCCTCTATATCGCGCAGCCGTTCATCGTGAAGGGCGAATCGATGGACAACACCTTCGCTGACAATCAATACCTCATCGTCGACCAGATCAGCTATCATTTCGAGAAGCCTGCCCGCGGCGAAGTCATCATCTTCAAATACCCTCGCGATCCGAAGACATATTTCATCAAGCGCATCATCGGCCTTCCTGGCGAAACAGTCGTATCGAATGACGGCATCATCACCATCATCACCAAGGAATACCCTGACGGGTTCAAGCTCGACGAGCCGTATGTCAGCAAGGAGAATTGGGCTCATGATAATTTCCGCACGACGCTCGGCCCGACCGAATACTACGTGATGGGAGACAACCGTTCCCACAGCTCTGATTCTCATGTCTGGGGACCGCTCGATACCAAGTTCATCACCGGAAGGCCGATCTTCCGCCTTCTGCCGCTCAGCAAGATCTCGGTCTTCCCGGGTAAGCAAGTAGAGCCAAAATAATTTTATGTCAAAATCACAGATGAAAAATGCAGGTTCGAAAATGGGCAGCAGCGATGCGAAATTCCTCCAGCATAGTCATCTCGACAAGATCGGCGAGATTCCCGTCTACTACGGCTTCGAGCCGAAGAAAAGCCCTGAAATAAAGAAGATCGATCTCGACCATGCGAAGTCGCTCATGGAAGGCGATTTCATCGATGACGAAGAAGGACATGATCAGCTTCCGCTCCATGTCGAAGAAAAGACCGCGCTCCTCCGCATGTACCAGGATGAATCGATGAATGAGCTCCCGCAGCCGGTCATGTTCTATTTCAAGGAACCCTTCAAGGGTTCGATCAGGAAGCCGGGCGCATATACCCGCTATGCAGACCTCGAGATCATCGGCAATTCCCGAAGCATCGCTGAAGCGACGCTCATCCAGACTGCCCGCACCATGCTCAAGGAAGAGGGCTACGAGAACATCGCCGTCGAGATCAACAGCATCGGAGACAAGGACTCGATCGCCCGCTTCAATCGGGAGCTCACCAATTATTATCGCAAGCACGTGAACGACATGCACGCGGAATGCCGCCAGGCCCTGAAACGGGATCCTTTCGAATTGCTCATGTGCCAGAATGAGAAGTGCGTCGAGGTGAATCAGAACGCGCCGAAGTCGATGAACTATCTCACCGAAGCGAGCCGGATGCATTTCCAAGAAGTGCTCGAATATCTCGAGAAGCTCGGCATCCCGTATCGCATCAACGATCACCTCGTCGGCAATCGAAAGTACTGCGCCGAAACGATATTCTCCATCGTCAACGCCGACTACGATGAAAAAAAGAAGGGCGAGCACAAGATCCTCGCTATCGGCGTCCGCTACGACGGCCTCGCGAAGAAGATCGGCCTCAAGCGAGAGGTCCAAGGCGTCGGACTCTCCATCCTCGTCAAAGGCAACCATGTCGATCTCCGCAAGGAATTGAAGAAGACGAAGAAGCCGTTCGCGTCATATGTGCAGCTCGGCTTCGAATCGAAGCTCATGTCGCTCAGCATCATCGAATCCCTCCGCCAAGTGAAGATCCCGCTCTACCTTTCGCTTGCCAAGGACCGCCTCGGAGCTCAGGTCTCCCTCATCGAGAAGAACCGCATCCCCTACACCATCATCATGGGAAAGAAAGAAGCGATGGAAAAGAGCGTCATCGTCCGCGATACCGAGACGCATAGGCAGGAAACCATCTCCATCGAGGAATTGCCGAGATACATGAAGCGGCTCGAAAAATAAGCAAGATATTCCCGAAACGATCTACAGCCTCGCACATTTGAAAGAATGATGTGCGAGGCTTTGATTTTTACATCTCCCTATTGAACAGCAGCAGATCCTTCTTGAAGAATTTCTCGGCAAGCACCCAGATGCCGTATGTGATGAAATATGCAGACAGGACGTCGATCGAATAATGCAGATGCCCCATGAGCACGACGAATGCGAAGAGGACCGACAGCGCGAGGAAGATGATGCGGAGCCGGAGGTTCTTCCAGAAGACGAGCGCGGCAAGGAACGGCAGTCCGGTATGGCCCGAAAAGAAAAGATCTCCGCCGAAAGTGAAGTAGCTGATGATGCCGGTAAGATCGATATGCACCTGCGTCGGAAATGAGGCGATATGCGTCAGGCTCACGAAGAGCGCGCGGATGAGGACGAAGAGCGCCACGCTTTTCAGCGTGAACGGGATCTTCTTCGGCTCGAACAGGAAAAGGGAGATGAGAAGCACCCAGAAAGCGATCGCACCCCAGACGAAGACGAAATCGACGTCATACACGCGGATATTGCTCAGGATGAGATCGGTCACCGAATTGCTCTCATGCAGCGTCGCGTATGTTCCGGCGAAATAGTTCACAAAAAGACTGCCGATAAGCAGGAGAGTCGAAAGGACTAGCGAGAACCAGAATTCCCTGTGCCGCACATATGGCCGGTATCGTTCGACGATGATGTTCATGAGAATCATAGTAGCATAGTTATGATATCTTCAGCTTTCTGAAGGCCTCGAATGCCTCGTCAGCAGCAATGCATTCGATGAGGCTGTTTTTTCCGACTGAGAAGAACAGCTGCGAGATTCCTCTGCCATCGCTCTTGTCGAGCGCGATGTCCCGCGGATCTGTCGGCATATACATATGCGGGCCTGGACCGAAGATCGTGACGCTTCTCAGATCGGCAAGGTGCGCGAGATTGCTCGGACCGCTGTCGATGCCGATGAAAACTTCGGCGGCATGCATGATGAGCAGCAGATCGACGAGGCTCGTCTTCCGTATGAGCGAGGTCACTTTGAAATCGACCGAGGATGAAATGTACTCGTAATCCTCAGCATCTTCGCTGCCGCCGATGAAGATAGCTGAGATGTCTGGAAATTCGGCATGGATCTTCCTGAGCAATGCGACCCACTTCTCTTTCGCCCAATGCTTCATCGGCCAATTCGTGCCGGTATGGATGATCACGCCGCGTTTCGGCAGCTTCAGGTCAGCGACTCGCTTCCGGTCCTCCTCACTGAAGGAAAACATCGCCTCGAACGGAATGTGTCGATCGTTCCCTTTCAGCAATTCGAAATTGAACGTGCGCCATCGTTTCGGCGTGCGGCGCAGCAGCATCGAATAGACCAGATGGATCGTATATCCGATTAGCGGCCAGAACGGCGTCTGCACGAACGCGGATTCCGCAGCCTTTACCGTTTCATACGCCTGTCTGCTCATGCGAAGCACGATGATGCGCTCATACGATCCGGAAAGCTGGTCATCGCAGTGGAGCTCATCGCATTCGCGGCCATAAATAGATGAAGTCAGAAAGACGCTGCCGACTCCGGCTATCCTCTCGGCGATATCCTTGAGCACAGGATTGACGAGGAGATCGACTTTCTTGTCCTTATTGCGCTCAATGAAATCGAATATTGCAGGAATCGCCGCAGCGAACTCGCCGATAAGGCATGGCGCGACGATGAGGATTCTTCCTGATTTCTCACGGATTCGGTCCTGAGGCAGGATGCCGAGGAACGCGAAATAGCCGAACTCTTTCCAGAGATTGAAATATTCGGAATTGAACTTTTTCTGCTGCATGCGAGTGGTATTTATTTCACGAGTAATTTCCGCATCCGCACATTCTGACCGACGAATTCGACCGGGGACACTGTCCTGAAAAGCTGATACCAGAGGAATGCCTCAGCCCTCAGCCCTTTCCAGAAGCCGCGCTTCTTCCATTTCATATCATTCAGGACATTATCCATGATGACCGAACGGATGCGGAGCTTATGCTTGATGAGTATCCTGTTGAGAAACACTTCGAGGCCGAAGCCACGCAGCTCGCTCATCGCATCGATATATTGCATGATGACCTGCCGAGGAAGCATCCGCTCGCCGGACATGAAATCGACGCCGACTTTCTTCATCCAGTCCGGCGTATTCGCCCTGATGCTTATGGTCACATCGGCGGAACCGTCAGCGATCGGCCTGATGAGATCGATGATGTTCTGCGCATCGAGTCCGATGAGGTCTGCATCGAGCATGAGGAAATAGTCGCCGGATGATTCCCTGATGCCGCGAGCGATGGTCTTGCTCTTTCCCTGATTCATTTCATTCACGAGCAGGCGGACGTTCGGAAAGCTCTTCACGATATTCTGCGTATTGTCAGATGAGCCGTCGTCGACGACGAGCACCTCGGTGATATATTCAGGAATGCTCGTCACGACACGGAGCGTGTTCTCGATGGATTTCGCTTCATTATATGCAGGAATGATGCATGAGACGGTCTTCTTTGCTGATAGTGCCATGTGGA
>JAQBRD010000009.1 GCA_028286665.1 Candidatus Tayloriibacteriota bacterium | reverse complement strand
CACTTTCTTATTCGAAATGATCGCGACATATCACGGATATTGGCTTTTCACCGGATCATATTTGTTTGACCCGGTTTCGCTTGGCGGCATCGGGCATGTGCCATTGGAAGAACTTTTCTTTGTCGGTATGGTTGGTCCGATAGCAGGGATATCGTTCTATGCTACACTGAATAAAAATATCACATATGAGTAAAGACCTATCGATCGAATACGCGCACATTTATACGAACAATCATATCGGAGATGAGCAGAAGCTTTCGCTTGAGATTCTGAGCAGCGTGACGAAAGAGCATGCGGGCAAGAATATCTCTCTTGTCGTCATGGTCGACGACTATTCTTTTCCTGATCCGTCATTCGACTATGCGACTTTCACCGAATGGCTTCGCGGGCAAGGATTTCAGCCCGATATCGTCCTCCGGGAATCGCAGCTCATGCCATCATGCGACGAGGTGCTGCATCTCATCGGCGCTGATCGCCTGAAGAATCAGATCGGCGACTATGTCAGAGCGAAGAAATACCCGTGTTCGCTTTTTGTAGCCGCATGGTATCTGCTTCGTCTCGGCCATATCAAGAATCCCATATTCCCGAACGAGTCTGCATCGAAGCAGCTTATCAATATCCTTCCAATCAGCTTCAAGCCTTTCGAAGACAAGGCTTTCGAAATCATCAAGGCGACGCCGTTCGCCGCCGCAGTCGATCAGATCGAGAATCGATATTTCGAGGGAAGACTCGTCGCTTGAGGCTTTACCGGCAACTTGCGGTCTCGTAATCTGATTTGATTGTGAAATAGTAAGGACCGTGGTACTTTGTGCTAAACCAACTGAACCTCAAATTGAAAGGAAGCCATGTCTAACGAAAACAGCCTTATTCCGCTGCAAAGGAATAATCTTCAATGTCCGCCCTCTGCTTTGGTAGAACATCATCGGCTTTTCAAGAGCCAGTATTTCATTCCGACGCCTATTCAGATAAGCGCGGATGGAATCGTGGCGATGCTCATTGTCGATACTCAGCCTGAGAAACGGTGGGTAAGCTATAGCGATGTCAATTATAGCGGCATCGAGTGCGGCGAAGGATCGACGGATGCTTCGCATAGTCCTGTTCGTCGCGCCCACTACATCGATACGCATCGGGGATTTTCTCTCCTGAAAGTATTCATCCTCCCGCCGAAAATCGAAGAACTCTTCGGCAAAGATCGATTCCTCGGAGAACCCTTCATCGAGAAATGCGTGCTCGACGGCGTTTTCGATCCCGGGATCGAATTAGATGAAGAGCGGGTCTGGTGCTCTTTCGGATCGGTGACGAATGCACTCGATCTCATAACCGTTACTCTTGATCAGAGCTGGAAAGCGGCCGGCATGCCGGAATATTGTGATTCGATAGCTGAACGCAAATGCAGATTCAGGAATTGGATATCATTCCATGCCTGGTTCGCATTCCCTCAGACGATTGAGCTCGCCGATGCATCGATCTTGCGTGCACTCGGTAATTTCGATACATTGCTCGCGCCTCGTCTCGCGCAGCTCAAGGCATAGTGCCGAGCTTGCCACGCAAGCGATCAAACAGTCCCGTATTCCTCAGTGGAATGCGGGCTGCTTTTTTATGCGGATTGACGGATGATGCTATACTTCGCAAACATGATTACTCGAATATATTTCATTCGCCACGCCGAAGCGCGATCGAATGTCGACCGAGATTTCACGGGCGATGCTGCTTTGACTGAAAATGGAATTCTGCAAGCCGAACTCACAGCCGGATGTTTCAAGCATAAGAAAATCGACGGACTCTATACGAGCAAGATCCTCCGTGCACGGCAGACTGCTGATGCGATTTCGAAGGTCGCCGCGGTTGAGCCGGTAATCATTGAATTCATCAAGGAGCGAAAAGTCTCATACGCATCTCCTGATCAGTGGGCAAATATCGAGAGTTTCGATGATCTCATGCTGCGTCTCGCCGAGACCAAGCGATTTCTCGAAAATTTGCCTGATGGTCGCTTCGTCTTTGTCAGCCATGCTATCTTCATGCGCGCTCTTGCTGCATATCTCATGTTCGGCGAACAGATCACTGAGGATATGCTCACGGCGATGAACAAGACGCTTCTCGTCGACCATACCGGCGTCTCAAAATTGAGTCACAGCAAAGAAAATGGGCGATGGCATATCGAGTCGTGGAATGATCTGGGGCATCTTTCTTGACTTTACTTGTTTAGCATAGCGGGGTAGTATGGCAGGAAATCGGGCTTCAGGGACATTCACCAATAACCAAATCCAAGAAAGACTGAACCACAGCACATTGTTACGTATGATAACCATTATGAAATGCGGAAAGGGCGGAGTCGGAAAGACTACCGTCGCCGTCTCTACCGCGCTCTATTATGCCGGCCAAGGCTACAGAACAGCCGTCATCGATTATGATGGCGGACACAGTGTTACCAAGACGCTCGGTCTCACAGGCGGTGTCCGACCGAATCACATCTGTCATGCATATCCGAAGCTCGATGTGATCGTCGTCGAGAGTCTCAGCTTCACCTCCATCGTGCAAGCCAAAGAAAAGCGCCTGGAACTCAAGGAGTATCTCGCTCAGTTTCCCGAAGATTTCGGCCTCGTCCCGCTTGTGGACATGGTCAACGGTTTCTTCGGAATTCCGACTGATATCCCTGCGCTGCAGAAGTTCCTGACGCTTGTGTCGATGCTGTGCAAGCTTGAAGATGAAGGATATGAGTATGTCATCATCGACGTCGAACCGACTGCCGGACTCGAGCGTCTGCTATCGAATGCTGACACGACCGTGCGCAGCCTCCGGAACCTGAGCAATCAGGGAATGGTCTCCCTCATGACGATCGGTGCCAAGTGGCCCGATATCGGAGCATATCTCAAAGGGGATTATATGAAGAAGGCTGATCATTATTGCGCGAGGATAACGCAGGCAGTCGAATCGATCGTCAGAGCGAAATTCGTTCTCGTCTGCATCCCGGAATACAGTCCGGTGACGCAGACCTTCGAGGTCCGCGACATCATCCATCGTTTCAACGGAAAGGTCAGCGCATGCGTAGTGAACAACATTCGGGGCGAACCTTATGAGGCGAGCAACATCAAGCTACTCGAGCCTCATGACCTTCCTATCGTGCAGATCGAGCGTCGAAATTCTCTCCATGGCGGGAAGCTGACTAATTCCAAAGGGATTCTGCTGCAGATTGGCAGAAAGGTAGTTGAGAGCATCAAGTGAATCCACGGCTGCGGGCACCAAGTGCCCGCAGCCGATTCGTTTGTCTCCAGTAGTGGTACGCTACATCGCCACGATACCTCCATCCTCCACGCTCGCTGGCTCGCCGGCGTCCACGCTGATGCTGCCGCTCGCGAGCTCTGAGAGCTTTTCATCCATATTTTCTTCCTGCTCGAGATTCTTCCGGAACAGCTCGATCGCTTCCGGCGGCATGCCGAGAAGCCTTGCGCAGGCGATGATGGCGCGGTAGCCGGCGATCTCATGATGCTCGATGTGGCTCGAGCTCGTGATGATGGCTGCATCGAGCAGATCCGGTTCGGATTTCATAGCGAAGATTTCTTTCGCATCGTCGATGAGGCCTTTGATGCCGAGGGCGGGCTTGCGCTTCGGCGACATGTCCATCAGCTCGTAGATGCGCTCAAGCCGCTCGATCTGGCCGTCGGTCTCTTCGAGATGGTGGCTGAGGATATCTTTCAATTCCTGCGCCGCTGCTTTCCGGATGACGGTCGGCAGCGCCTGTGCGATCTGCTTTTCGGTGTCGTAGACGTCCTTCATCTGAATGAGGAAGAGATCCTGCATGGTCGCAAGTTCTTTTTTCGGCTGCTTCGCCGGCGCGGGTTTCTTCATTTTTGATTTTGCTCTCGATGCTGTTTTCGTGCGAGATTTGGCTCTGCTGTTCTTTTTCATTTTTGGCATGGTGGTAGGATATTAGCGAATAAGGGTCGCATAGTATAAGACGGGCGGATCATCCTCCTATTTCAACTTTCGCTGCAGATAAAAACCGCCTTTCGGCGGTTCTTACCTTGTAGCTTGAGCTATGTGGTGCATTTTATTGTCCGATCAGATTGTGAATATGGTCGAAGACAGTCTGAATGTGCTGCTGTACAGAGTTGAGATTCTGGATGATGGATCTCGGTACGTTCGTCGAAGAGGTTACGCTGCCGCCTCCGATGCTGCCGTTGCCGAAGATTCCAGTACTGATGCCCCCACTTTGGCTGCCGCCCGTCGTGATGGTCACTGTTCCGCCGCCTGTCGTGGTTACGCTGCCTGAACCTGCCGTCGTTCCGCCGGTCATCGTGCCTGAGCCGGTGCCGTTCGATCCGCTTGAACCGTTCGAACCGCTGGTCGTGCTTGTAGCCGTAGAGGTAGAAGTCGCCGTCGAGGTTCCGGTCATGAAGTTATACACGTGCAGCATGACCGTCCTGTCCTGATCCCTGTTCATATCGAGCTCGATGCGAGCATTTGCCGTGTCGGTAGCTACGAGTGCGTCTCTGTCATTGTTCTGCATGAGCTCGTTCGGGGTGAATCGTACCGTGCCGAAGACGAACCCTGCTGGAAGGCTTGTTTCAGTGATGGTCACTCGGCTGCTGCTTGCAGTCGTGCTTGCCATCATTGAGCTGCTTCCGAACATCAGATGCGCGAATTCATAGTGCGAGATGTCGAGCGCTGTGCTCGATGATACCGCTCCGTCGCCATTGAAGTCCCGCTGGACGTCTGCTTCGCTGATCATGTGCTGCATGAATGTCGAGCTTGCAAGCCGCTGGCTGCTGGTCGCGCCCTCAGCCATGACGGTGAAGTCGAATGCAGTTCGAGCTGCTGCGATCGTGCCCGCGGCCGCTTCATTTCCTGGAAGGGCGGTCACTGGACAGCTGATTTCTGCAGCGATGAAAGCATCTACCGGATTCTTTCCGGCCTCGAGCGCCTGCAGGTCGCTGATATTCCTGATGTTGTCCCTGCATACGTGCATCATGATCTGGATAGTCGCATCGGTGCTCGTGGCCTGCGTGCTGGTAGCCTGAGTGCTCGTTGCTGTCGTGCTGGCAGTTGTCTGAGTGCTGGTTGTCTGGTTGTTCGTCACGTAGCCGTTCATATCCGTAGTCGTCGAGACCTGTGCGAAAGCAATTCCTGCCGCCAGACTCGATGCTGCGATGAGGGCGGGGAGGAGTATCTTTGTAATTGTTTTGTTCATACTTTTATTGTTGTTTTGTTAATATTCGACCTTTAATTCCTAGCCGAATGCAGCACGAGAGTATTACTGATTTTCAGGGCTATTTTTGTTCAAAATATGCATAGAAAGGGCCGAGCAAATGCTATTTACAAGTACCTATATAGTGTGTTAAAAAAAATGGCTTCGAATTTTCGTTCTCACGCCATTCATATTGATAACTGCGCGAATTAGTGCGATGATTTGAAATATGAAGACATCTCTCAAGCGCATATATACGAAGGATTCGATCGAGCTCGTCGGCTTGCTGTATGAACCGGAGGCGCCGGCCGGACAAAAATCATGCCAGAAAGTGCTCAGCCATATTCATGGAATGGAAGGGAATTTTTATGAGAATGCGTTCCTCGACGCCATCGCGAAGACGCTCACTGACAATGGCATCGCATTCTTCGCTTTCAACAACCGAGGCTGCGAAGCGATCAAGGATCTATCGAAGATGGTCGATGGAAAGAAGACGCTCATCCGCATCGGCAATGCATATGAGAAGTTCGAAGAATCAGCGCTCGATGTCGCGGCTTCAATAGACTTCCTCGAGAAAGAAGGCTTCACCGAGATACATATGGCCGGACATAGTCTCGGCTGCGCGAAGCTCGCGTATTATCTTTCTGAGACGAATGACGGACGAGTGCAGTCTGCGTTATTCCTTTCGCCTTCGGATATGCTCGGCCTCGTCCGGGCGAATAAGGAGCGATTTGCGAGCGAGATCGAGGCTGCTGCTCAGATGATCGCTGCGGGAAAGGGCGATCAGCTCATGCCGAATCAGGTCTGGGATGAATATCCGATCAGTGCCGCGACTTACCTAAGCCTTTTCGGAGATGATTCGAAATGCGGGATATTCAATTTTTATGATCCTGCGGACAAGCTCGCTGCCCTCAGCAAGATCCATTGTCCAGCAATCGCCATCATGGGAAGGAAAGACGATGCTCTCACTGTTCCAATGGATGAAACCATGGAGCGCTTCGCGAAGGCTCTTGCGAACAGTCCTCGGGTCGAAACGAATATCCTCGGCGATGCGAACCATGGCTATGACGGGTATGAGCAGCAGCTGGCTGATGCCATTCGCGATTGGCTGGTCTCATTCGAATAATCCTCGCATATGCCCAATCTCGGAAAAAAGATCGCAATAGTCGGCGTGAGCGCGTCAGGGAAATCCACCTTCGCTCGGAAGCTCGCAGAAAGGACTTGTTTGCCTGTTTTCTTCATGGATTCGATCATGTGGAAGCCCGGGTGGAACTATGTCGGAGACGAAGAAACCGTACTCAGGCTCCAGGAAATAAGTTCCGGAACAGAATGGATAATCGAAGGGTATATAACGAAGGGCGCGCGATCAGTCATATTTGATCGTGCAGATACGGTTATATATCTGGATTATCCTCGCTGGGTTGCATCGGGACGCTATATACTCCGGTGGCTCAAGCATCGGAAAGACCCGCGTCCGGAACTCGCGGGGAGTCCTGAGAAATTCAGCTTTAAATTCCTGAAACTAGTATGGAACAAAGGTGAGACAAGATCGCTCGATGCGCTGCTTGCACAGATGAGCGAGCGGAGCAAGATCATCAGACTTACATCACCAAAGAAGAGCAGAATATTCCTTCATAAAATATAATATATGGAAACCGAACCAATCGAAAAAATCACCAGAGAGAATCTCGCAACCGGAATCAAGGTCCTCTGGAAATACATCAGCCAATACAAGCGAGAGATCGTGGTGCTGAGCATCATGGGCATACTCTCCGCGATCGGCAACGGCATCGTCCCATACGTGATCGGACGATTCTTCGACGTCATCTCGAGCCCGCAGACTGTGGTTATCCTGTCATATACTGTCCCGCTCTATGTCTCGCTGCTCCTGGTGTGGGGCATCCTCCAGCTCTCAGCATACCTTCTCGATTGGCGCATCAATATCCTGAGCGAGAAATTCTCGAATACCATCTGGCTCGATTATCTCGCGAATGGCTTCGGCTACCTGCTCCTCCTGCCGGCTTCATTCCATAAGACGAATAAGATCGGCGAAGTCAGCACGAAAATCAACCGAGCCGCCAGCGCGCTCGAGACCATCGCCGGCCGCATCGTCATCGACCTCTCTCCGCAGATCCTCAGCATCGTCATCGCGCTCGGCATCGCATTCTCGCTCAAGCCTGCGCTCGCGCTCGTGCTCCTCGCTGGCGTGATCTTCTACGTCTTCATCTTCTCGACGAAGATCAGGCACACGGCAGAATATCAGAAGGAGTACTGGGATGTCCTCAACTTCGTCTTCGGCGATTCGTTCGACGTCGTGGGCAATGCCTTGGCGATCAAGCAGGCGAGCGCGGA
>JAQBRD010000012.1 GCA_028286665.1 Candidatus Tayloriibacteriota bacterium | reverse complement strand
CGCTGAGCCCATGCGATCGTCTGCGATGATGATATTTTTGTATTCATCTAATTGGGTAATTTATGAGATCAGGATTCGGCTGGCACGCTCAATACGCGAAGGACCTCTTCTCGCGTCGTAATGCCCGCCTCGACCTTGGCGAGCGCTTCTTCGTAGATGGTACGCATGCCGATTGATTGCGCATATTTCACGATGTCATTGCGCGGCAATCGACGCATGATGAACGACTGCAACTTTTCGTCGATCTGCAGAACTTCAGCAACGACTGTTCTTCCTCGATATCCGGTCTGCCGGCAATCTCCGCAGCCTGCTGCTGAGCAAGAGGTGCAGATGCGCCGAACAAGCCGCTGATTGATCACGAGCGACAACGTCGACGCGACAAGATACGGATCGATGCCCATATCAATGAGACGAGGCAGCGCATCTGCAGCACTATTCGTATGCAGCGTAGAAATCAGCAGATGCCCGGTGAGCGCAGTATGCGTTGCGATCTGTGCTGTTTCTGCATCGCGTATTTCACCGAGCATGATGACGTCGGGGTCTTGTCGCAGCACAGCGCGTAATCCATGAGCAAACGAAAGCCCATGCCGAGGATTGATCGGTATCTGGCGCACTCCAGGGAGCATGTATTCGACCGGATCTTCAAGAGTCACTATCGCTCGATTTGATGCATTAACAAGTGAAATGATCCCGTATTGCGTAGAAGTTTTCCCTGCGCCAGTCGGACCAGTGACGAGAATCATTCCGTGCGATTGCTGTGCGCACTCCCTGATGAGCAACTCCTGCTCCTGAGTGAAGCCGAGCGAAACGAGTGAGGTTTCTTCGCGACGCATCGGCAGCATCCGCAAGACAGTGTTTTCGCCAAACTGCGTCGGTACTACCGAGACGCGCATATCACATTGGATCTTTCCCGAGACGAATCTGCACCTGCCGTCCTGTGACGTGCTGTGCAGATCGGTGCGAAGACCTGAGAGGACCTTGATCCTGGCAATGATTTCAGGGTGGATATTCTTCGGAAATTCCCTCACCGATCGAAGCAGCCCATCGATGCGATACCTGATATGAATGCTCTGCTCTCCCGGATCGATATGAATATCAGAAGCACCCTGCCCGATCGCATCAGTGAGCAGCATATCGATCTGTTCTGGAATTGTATTGGCGATCCTGTTCATGAAGCCAGTCTACACAAGCAGCATGAAAAACTCTTAAAGAAGTAATGAAAATGATTTCATTTCAAGATATTGCCAAATCACTCAAAAGTGGTAAGATTCTCAGCGGCGTTCTTTCCATAAAAAATAGAATTATTTGGAACGCCAGAAAATCAACTGAAACGACGGAAACGGAGACTCACATAATGCACCCAAGAAACAAACTGCTCATGACGCCAGTGGATCAAATCCCTGGCATGTACCAACGAGCCACGGCAAAGTATCGCCTCAAAAGCATTACCGCAGTAAATCTCCTCGGCGAAGTAGCTGCTGGGAAGAGCGAAATGGTAAGGAAAACGAAGGCGGTACTCAGAGTGGCAAGCAAGGAAACCGCACGCAGGTTCGGAAGCGTCAGCACGACCGGACTCATCAAGATGCACATTGAAGCAGGTTCGCCATTAGGCCTCCGCTACAAAGCCGCAGATGAAAAAGCCGCAGCCGGCGGTAAAGGCAACATCCAGGAACAGGGTCTCCTCCAAAGCGACGATCTCATGATTCTCGCGCTCATGCTCGAAATAATCAACGAGCTTCGCCTCGGAAGAACCTGCATCCTGTTTGACTCGCTCCGCTCTGGACCGCAAGCAAAGTGGCTTTCAGAGACAGGCATGACCGTCAAAACGATTCGTTTTACGATCAGCCTCGATGAAAGCAGGCTTCGCATCCTCGTGCGTCAGATGACCGGCAATCCGCGGCCCGACGATGCGCGAGTGGAAACCCGATGGCACAACCATCACCGAGAGATCGGCGATGTCATGCGTGAAGTCGAATCGCGAAATGAGCCATTCGTTATCATCGCAGCAACCGATCCTATGCCAGAGAAATTGAAGCGTATGATCCGGTTCTCGACCAACGAAAAAACTCTGATCGAACGATTCGCCGAAATCATCGACGATGCCACGAACTTCGTTCGACGCAGCATCGAATATCTCGATCGCGTTTCGAAACGAGCCTTGGAGCAAATTCGACGGCAAGCGGCATCTATCGAATCGGGACAAAAATCTGGAAAAGATTCCCCAGGTCTTGGATTAGGCTGCTTGCCCGCACCAGTCTGAACACGATTCGAAAGCCTTCCAAATAACAAAACAGGCGCCAACCCCCGAGTGGAGGATGGCGCCAGTTCTTTTATATAACTATGGATTTTGCTTATTTCTCCCCCATATCCTGATCCAGCTCCAGACACACCGAATTCATGCAGAATCGCTTGCCCGTCGTCGCAGCGGGACCATCGTCGAAGACATGCCCGAGATGCGATCGGCATTGCGCGCAGAGAACCTCAGTACGATTCGAGCCGAACGATCTATCGTGCTCATAGATGACCGCGCCAGGAAGCGCCTGATCGAAGCTCGGCCATCCGGTGCCGGATTCGAATTTCGCATCGGACGAGAAGAGCGCATTGCCGCACGCTGCGCAATGATACTTCCCTTCGCGCTTCTCATGGAGATATTTGCCGCTGCCAGGAGCCTCGGTGCCATGCTCGCGGAGAACTTTGTATTGCTCGGGCGTGAGCTTCGCTTTCAATTCGTCTTCATTCATATTTGTTTCCATATATTTTATTGATTATCGCTGATAAGATCTGCGAACATTTTCTGAACTTTTTCGAGCTTCGGATTGATGATCACTTCGCAGTACGGATTGCCCTTGTTGCGGGCAAAATAGTCGTGATGATATGACTCGGCTGGATAGAAGCCGCCTGGTGCGTCAGCTCCGGTCTCGAGCGGCACGACCTCTGTCACGATCGGCTTGCCGTCCTTGTTCGAGGCATTGATGTCTGCGATGAATTTCTCTGCGATCGCCTTCTGTTCTGGCGTCGTATAGAAAATGACGGAACGATACTGCGTGCCGACGTCGTTCCCCTGTCGGTTGCGGGTAGTCGGATCATGCGAGCCGAAGAAGACCATGAGGAGCTTGTCGTAGCCGACGACAGACGGATCGTATTCGATATGAATGACCTCGGCATGGCCAGTATTGCCATCGCAGACCTGCTCGTACGTGGGGTTGGCGAATTTGCCGCCTGCATAGCCAGGCATGACTGCGGAAACGCCTTTGAGCATCTTGAAGACCGCTTCCGTGCACCAGAAGCAGCCTCCTCCGAAAATCGCGACTTCATTATTTTTTATTTCTTTATTCATATATTTTTTATTTCGATAGCATATGATGCTAGCCGAAGGTGAACGTGAAGGCTTTCAGTCCGCCCTTCTTGATGCGGATCTCGAGGGTGTGCTCGCCGTAGCTGTCGCCTTCGATAAGCTGATAGAGCTGCTCGGCATTGATGATCACCGAAGGGGCTGATGAATTAGCTGAACAGAAATTGCCGGCACCGCTTACGCCGCACTGCTTCACGCCATCCTTATACACCTCGATCTCGACGCCGTTCGGCGCGATGGCTTTGTCGGCACTCGCGACCATGTACACATTTTTCGCATTGTATCTGAAGAGAACGGTAGCCGGAGCTGCTGCGCTCGCTGATTTCTCCTCAGCGAATTCGCTCTCGAATGACCAGGTGCCGCCGAGATAGAGAGCATTTTTTTGAGCCTTCGAAGCATCCGGCGCGACAAGAGACTGATCGCCACTCATGCCTTGTCGGCCATTCGCCAAGTACTCGTTCCTGCCGGCACCGAAATACACTTCGGGACTGCCGACTCGCGCGCCGTCATAGCTCACGGGCTTCATGCTGCCAGCAGCCGGCGTCGAGAACGAAGTCACTGCCGGCATCGGCATCGTTTCGCCATTGCGACCATGGAGCTCGATAAGGGCTTTCTGAATCGCCTTCTCGGTTTCATCGTAATTCCCTTCGCCGATATGATCATAGACGATGTAGCCGTCGATATCGACGAGATATTTGCGCGGCCAGTATTGATTGTGCAGCGCGTTCCATGTCGAGTAGTCGTTGTCGAGAACGATCGGATATTTCACGCCGAGACGCTTCGCGGCATCCTCTACGTTTTTCTGCACTTTCTCGAATGAGAATTCCGGCGTATGGATGCTGATGATCTCGAGGCCCGTATCGGCATACTTGTCGTACCAGCTTTCGACGTACGGAAGCGTGCGCTGGCAATTGATGCAGCTGTATGTCCAGATATCGAGAAGCACGACTTTCTTTCCCTTGAATTGCGCGACGGTAATCGACGCATGATCGTCAGCGGGATTTGCACCGAGGCCTTTCGTATTGATGAAGCCGCTCGCGCCGACGATCTCGGGAGATTTCTTGAACCGGACTGCCTTTTCGGCAGCGCTTAGGAATGACGCCTGCCCTGCACTCGATTCGGTCGAAGTTCCCATGATGACATCGGTCGTCGACGGCGGAATCGGCATATCAGTCTGGTCAGCCGAACGCAGGAGGCTCTGCTCGATCTTCGTGACATCGAAAAATCCGGACGTGAGGAGCCATGCCTCGAGCTTCTTGTCCGCGCCGCCGAGGATCATGAAGCCGACGATGATGAAGATGATGCCGAGCGTCTTCTTGAACCAGCCTTTCGGATCAGCTGCGATGTCGAGCTTCGCCATGACTTTCTGTCCGACAAGCGAGATGATGAGAAGCGCTCCGCAGAGGCCGGCGGTATATGCGAGAAGATCGATGAAGCCGGCGAGCGGGCTCATCGGAAGCACCGTCGCGAGGACCACGAAATACGTCGGACTGCAGGTCGAGAAGACCGGACCGAGCGACGCGCCGATGATGATGTCGCCCAGCACGCTCTTTCTCATGTAGCCTGCGCCCATCGCCTTGTTCGACGAGCGATTGAGCTTCGACATGAATTTCACTTTTTCCCAGAGGCTCGGGAACAGCGTGATCGCGCCGAAGATGACAATGATGCCGCCCGAGATCCATGTCCAGACAGACTGCGGGATCATGATGAACAGCGTGCTCACCTTCAAGATGAAGGTGAAGAGCATGACCGAGATGCCGAGCGATATCGTGATGATCAGCGCGCGCTTCCTGTCAGCAGGCTGCGTTCCAGCCTGGCCTTTGTCATTTGCCCCATTCGAGATCGAACCGCCGACGATGACTGGCAAGAGCGGCAGCACGCATGGCGCGAGGACCGTGAGGATTCCGCCGACGAATGAGAGGATGAAGTAGATCATATGGATAGTATACCGCTATCGGCATAAATATAAAAAAGCTGGCCACGACTAGGAGAGTCGTGGCCATGCATGGAGGAACCGAGGAACAGGCTGGAAACAAAACAAAAAATGACAGACAGATCAATGCCGGAGGAAGATTTCAAAGATGAAATGATCCTGGCGAATCCTCAAAATGATGAGGAGGGTGGTGAACATTCGATGTGCTCGCCTACGTATATACTATACCACCATTAAAAATAAAAAGCAAGGATATTTCGCATATCCCGCGGTACGGAAAAGATTCCGAATACCCTTGATTTACAAGGCTCTCAGCGCATTGAAAATGACGAGCACATCGATGACTTCCTGAAGGATCGCGCCCTGGACCGGCGGTATGAAGCCGAGGAAAGCGGCGACCATAGCGATCAGGCTCAGTATCATTCCGGCGACCATGGACTGGCGCGCGATCCGCATGGTGCGGCGGCTGATGTCGACGAGATCGGCGACCTTGCTGATGTCGTCGACGATGATGACCGCGTCGGCGACATCTGTGGCGGCAGTCGCGCCATGCGATCCGAGAGCGATGCCGACGGAAGCTGCAGCAAGAGCTGGCGCATCATTCACGCCGTCGCCGATCATCGCGACGGGCTTATTCCGCAATTCGAATTCCTGGACCCAGGCGACCTTGTCAGAAGGAAGGCAATTCGCGCGCACGCCAGTGAACCCGAGAGCTTTCGAGACTTCCGCTGCCCGCTCCTGCGCGTCGCCGGTGATGAGAATCGTTTCGACGTCGGCATCGGAAATGCGCTTGAGGACTTCAGGCGCGTTCGCTCGGACCTTATCGGAGAAGATGAGCTGGCCGATGAGCTTGCCGTCGCAGGCGATGTAGACTGCAGGCTTGCCGGGCTTCTCCAGCTGCGCGAGCTGCGGCATGGCGATGCCGAATGACGCGATGAATGAAAGCTTTCCGATCGCGTACTGCCGGCCGTCGATGGTTCCGATAATGCCGCCGCCGACAGTTTCCTGGATATTGTCAGGGGTCATGAGCGATATGCCGAGTTCCTTCGCCAACGTCACGACTCCCTGCGCGAGGACATGCGTCGAGAATTGCTCGAGCGAAGCAGCGTCCCGAATGATCTGCTTTTCAGTCAGATCCTTCTTGCCTTCGGAAGAAGAGCTGAGCACGATGACCTTCTCGACTGACGGTATGCCGAAGGTGAGCGTTCCGGTCTTGTCGAAGAAGAAAGCTTTTGCCTTCACGAGCGTCTCGAAGACGCCGCCATGCTTCACGATGATGCCCTTCCTCGCGGCGCGGCCCATGCCGGCGATGAACGCGATTGGCGCCGCGAGGATGAGCGGACACGGAGTGGCGACGACAAGCACTGCAGTAGCGAGCTTCGGACTGATGATCCAGGCGAAGCATGCGATCGCGAACGTGATTGCGGTAAAGAATACGCTGTAGGTATCGGCGAGATGGATGATGGGTGCTTTCTGAGCTTCGGCCTGGCTTGTGAGCCGAAGGATGCCGGCGAAGACGCTCTTCTCGTATGAGTCCGACGCTTGGAACTTGATGAGACCCGCGCCATTGGTCGTGCCGCTCACGATCTGGCTTCCCGCGAGGACATCCCGAGGAAGCGGCTCTCCGGTGATGACGGACTCATCGATGATGGACATGCCTTCGATGATCGTTCCGTCGAGCGGGATGATCTCGCCAGGCTTCACGATGAGGATATCTCCGGCTCTGATTTCGCTTACCGGCACATCGACGATCTCTTGGCGACGATGAAGATGAGCGATCGTCGGCGCCCGCTGCAGGAGGCGTTCGATGGACGATCTCGCTCGGCGCTGGGCGAAATGCTCAAGCGAATCCCCTCCGGAAAGCATGAGCAGCACGATGGCTCCCGCGATCGTCTCGCCCGTGGAAAGGGAAAAAATGATAGCGACGAGCGCGATGATGTCGACGCCGAAATGCCCGCGCGAAAGCGAGCTGATGATCTCGAAAAGAAGCGGCAGCGAGCCGATGATGATGACGATCGGGAGCAGGAGGAACCAGAGCTGCATGCTGGCCGATACCGGCTGGACGGTGTAGAGCACGAAGCCGACGAACAATATCGCAGCAATGAGAATTGCTATCGCAAAATCAGCGCGCGCATATGAATTAGTGACTGGTTTCATCTCTTACATTGATTACGAAGTGGCAAGTTCCAGCTATTATATCATATCCGGATCGGGCTACTCTCTTTTTCGAAGCCGCGATATACTGATTCCATAACGAACACCAGATGAAACCTGCTCCGATCATCTCCTTCGAAGAATTCGACGCGCTGCGGCTCAAGCTTGGCAAAAGGCTCGGCACGATCGTCTGCACCTCCGGCGGCTTCGATCCGATCCATCCCGGGCACATCTCCTGCATCCATGAATCGAAGCGATACGGCGATACCATCGTCGTCATCGTGAATGGCGACAGCTTCCTGAAAGCGAAAAAAGGCAAGCCGTTCATGGATATCAAGACGCGCTGCCAGATCGTTTCATATCTGAAAGGCGTGGATTATGTCATTCCCTTCGAGATCGAAGGCGATCAGACAGTATGCGAAGCATTGAAAAGAATCCGTCCGCACGTCTTCACCAAAGGCGGCGATCGGATCGACGAATCGACGATTCCCGAATGGAAGGTCTGTCAGGATCATGGCATCGAGATCGTATCCGGCGTCGGCTTGAGCAAGCTGTGGAGCAGCTCTGATTTCCTGAAAGAGTGGGGAGAATTCTCGCGATCGAAAATTGCGAAAAAGTAAGACTTCTTATCTGAAGCTCTTCAGATGCTCGAGTACCCATTCCTCCGGATACCATTCGGTGCGGAGTTCTCCGGCAAGGAAAAAAGAACCGGTGGCGATGATGCAGTCTGAAGCCGCTGCGGCGGCGCGGGCTTTCTTGAGCGCCATATGCGCATCAAGAACGACCTCGACGGTGGCTTTTGATTTCTTGTATTTCTCTATATACGGGAGGAGTGCCGCAGGGTGGACTGACCGCCGCTCGCCTTTCTCGATCGAGGTGGCGTAGATCACGTCAGCGACGGCGGCGAGCGGCTCGAGGATCGCGCGATTGTCCTTCTTCGTATCCGAAATAGCGACGATGGCGATGAGGCGCTTGAAGCCGCCCGCCGTCTTTGTCTTTCGGCGAAGCTGCTTCAAGTTTTCAACAGTGCTCTGTATCTTCGCGCGATTATGCGCGCCGTCGAGGATGATGAGCGGATTCTCCTGGATGATTTCGAAGCGGCACGGGAGCTTGGCATGGGCGAGTCCCGCATCGATCTGCGCCTGGGTGATTTCGCCTCCATACGCGCTGACGGCAGCCTTGGCGATGCTGCTCGCGAGAAGGCGGTTGTAGTCGGCATAGCTTTTCTGTTTCGGAATATGATTGAAAGTCGCCCCCTGCTCCTTGCAGATCTTCCGGAAGAGCGAGAGCAGCGCAGGGCGCTGTTCGGTCGTGAAGAATGCGCTGCCGTTCTTTATGATGCCAGCCTTGTCGTACGCGATGAGGCCGAGGGTCTTGCCGAGAATTTCCGTATGATCGTAGTCGATATTGGTGATCGCGGTGACTGCCGGACGCTCGATGACATTCGTCGAATCATATCTGCCGCCGAGGCCGACCTCGAGCACGACCCATTCGCATCCGTGATTCTTGAAGAAGATGAAAGCGATAGCGACGAATATGTCGAATGCCGAGGGCGCGCCGTACGGACCGGACTTCGCCTGCTCGATGAATGGCTTCAGATATTCGACTGTCTCGACGAATTCCTTCGGAGAAATATATGCATTGCCGACGCGGAACTTCTCGATCGTCGTCGTGACATAGGGCGAAGTGAAGAGGCCGGCTTTCTTCCCTGCAGCGAGCAGGATCTCGTGCGTCATCGTCGAGACGCTGCCTTTGCCGGCAGTGCCGGTGATATGAACGCACTTGAAAGCAGCTTCGGGATTGCCGATGAGCTTGCAGAACCAGCGAGGACGGTCGAGATAGAAGGAGGGATCGCGCTTCTCGGGGCCGAAGTTATTGCGGAGGGACGTATTCGAGAAGCTCTCAACAAACGCCACAGCTTTCCTGTAGTCTTCGAAGATGCGAGTCTGCTGCTGTGGGGTATTCGATCGGCTAGGCATTTGATGATTGAGCGGTTTCAGTCATTCGCTCAACGCAGCATTTGCTCACCTTCTCGTTCGAACCGCATGGGCATTTCTCGTCCTTCTTGCAGCATGCTCCGGCGACCTTGTCCGACTTGCATGCGCACGCCTTGTCCAATCCTTTCATATCCATTTGCATTTCCATGGCCGAATTGTAGCACTCAGAAGGCATGTAATCCAGCAGAAGAACATACGTCATATATAGAGTATAAAGGTCACGTAAAGGCACGTATTATCAGTAATGTATGCCCTATAATTAAATTCATCAAATACTATGAAACATATCAAGGGAGTTCTAGCCGCAGCAGCCATCATTGCGGCAGCAGCAAGCGCCGGAGCATTCGTGAAAGGAGCTCATGCTCAATACATGTCCGTTACGCTCGCATCGCAGCCTCAATTCACTCTTCTCGCCGACAATATGAATCTCACGACCGGCTCGTCGAACAATGACGTCGTCCAGCTTCAGGGAATCCTCTCCGAGCTCGGATATCTCAACGTGCCGGCAACCGTGCAGCTCGGATATTTCGGACCGATGACGAAGGCGGCGCTCGCGCAGTATCAGGCAAGCATCAATGTCCCATCGACCGGATATTTCGGACCGATGACGCGACAAGGAATGACCAATGATTTTGCAGCGCGCGGATGGCTCTCGCTCTTGTACGGGACAAGCACCAACGCTACAAGATAGAAGACCTCTTGGCCTTCGGACCAATTGATCTCGAGCACACCAAGCGAGTACGCATGAAAGCCCCGTACGTACGGGGCTTTCATGCGATCTGCATCGATGAATTCAGAGCGTTCCAGTAATAAGCGCGCTTGAACGCTCGAGAAGCGATTCATTGGCGGACTTCTCTTCAGCGAGGGTCTCACCGAGGATATCGGCGATCTCTTCCTCATCGAGGCTGCTCGCCCACTCGTATGCAGTCGTATAGCCCGCGATCTCATAGTGCTCGATATAGCCTGCTGCTGCGCAGATATTGATGTCGAGCAGGATCGAGTCTTCGATGGTATCCATTACCCATTGCGCGTCTGCGACGAGCCCGCGGATCGCTTCGCATTTGATCTTGCCCGGCTTCACGTCGAGCATCTCGAAGATGTTCTCGAGACGCTGCACATGCTGCTTGGTTTCGTCGAGATGCATCGACAGGCCTTCAGCGAGCTCTTCGTCCGTTGCCTTCCTGATCATCTTCGGAATAGCCTTCACAAGCTCGATTTCGATGTCGTAGAGCGTCTTCAGCTTGATCACGAAAAGATCAGCTAGATTCGTCGGCTGTTTCATGTGGTTGAAATGATTATCTGATAGGTTTTCGCTTGCTGCGCGATACGGAACGCTTCGGCGCCGGAGGCACTTTCGCTCCGGATCTCTTCGCTTCGGAGAGGCCGATGGCAATGGCCTGCTTGCGGCTCTTCACCTTCTTTCCGCTTCTGCCCATCTTCAAATCGCCGCGCTTGTATTCATGCATGGCTTTCCCGACTTTCTTCGAAGCTTTCGGTCCGTAGCGGTTCATTGGTTCGGAATGCGCGGAAGCCGCGCTGATTAGATCTTCGGAGCGTATTTGTTGATCTCGACCGCGCCGGTCTTGTCCATGAGCGTCGCGACGTTCGCAGGGTCCGTCGAATATACCGCAACCAGAATGTCTCCCGCAAGGACGCGGTCAGCGTAACGCTGTGCATTCTCCTTTCCGACGCCCATGCTCGCGAGGCTTCCGACAAGTCCGCCAGCGGCAGCTCCGGTGAGCGCTCCTGCGATGGTCGTGCCGACTGCTCCGGTAAGTCCGATTCCCAAAGCTGATGCGAGCGTTCCGGCGACAAAGACCGGTCCGATGACCGGGATGAGTCCGGCTACGACCGCAAGGCCGGCGATGGCTCCGAGAGTTCCGCCGACTGCGGCTCCCGTCTTCGCTCCTTCGGCAGGAGTATTCGTGCTGATGGCGCTCGTATCGACTTCGCGTATCTCCCCCTTCGTATTCCGATAGATGAAGGAAATATCCTCATTCGGAATCTTCAATTCGTTATGAATATGATTAATGGCCTTTTCGGCTGCGTCCCTTGATTCGAAAATTCCTGTGATTAAATGTTTCATACTGATGAAGTCGTTCCGCAAAAGCAAAAATTACAGAAAATCACCGCATGTCATCGAGCCTGAAAAGCGCGAGGCCGTACTGCCAATTATTGGCCCTCGGATCAGGATCTTTCCGCGAGCGAGCCTGATAGAAAAGATGCAGGATGTCGTCTTTCACGTACGCGCTCGCGTGGCCGTTCTCTCCGGATTCCCATTCCTGATCTGCAGAATCCGAAGCGCCCGGAGGAATGACCGGGCCGAGGCTTCGATACGGACCTTCGGGGCGATCGGCGAGCGCGAAGAAAACCCGCTGACGGGTTCCCCGCCGCTCGCCTTCGATGAAGCAGGTCGCATTGAGCAGGACTTTCCCGTTCGGCAGGGCGACGATCTGCGGGCCTTCGATGCCCCATTCATAATCGACGTGCTCGCGGCTATTGTGATGCCAGGCGATATCGTCATGATCGAGGATCTTCTTGAGGCGCTTCCACGGACCGGACCAGAGGCCGGATTCGCTTTCGGCGAGATACGCATCGGGCTGCGGCGTGAATGCGCGCGCATACGTCATCTTCGACGGCATGCCGGCATAGACCATGTATTTCTTGCCGTCTGCTTCAGAAAAATGCGGGTCATACAGGCCGGCCTCCGACGAATCCGAGATCGGGTCCAGGAGCGTATGCGTCAGGGTGAATTTCTTCCCGTCAGCCGAGACAAGATACTCGATTCCCCCGCCGATCATCATGAAGTCTTTCTGGATGGCCATATGGAAAAGCTTGTCAGCCGGATCGTAGACGACGCTCGGCGCGGCGACATGCGGACCGTCGAGGCCGAGCAGGATCGCCGGTTCCTGTTCCGTCCATGGACCTTCGATCGACTGCGCGGTCGCATGGAGGACTTTCCATTCTTCCTTGCGGACATTGCCGCCGGAACCGTAGATATGCCAGATGCGGCCGTCAAAAACGATGCATGGATCTTTCGCGTCCTTGAAATGCGCCGAGATGAAAAGCGGGCCGATTTTCTTGAAAGGCTTGAGGGGTTTTTCCTGCATACGGCCGATGCCGCAGAACGGGCGGGGCTCTTTCAGTCGATCCAGTTTTTAAGAACCGCGAGGCAATCCGGAAGCGCGAACCATCCTGATGAGCCATTGAGATGGCCTCCGTTCTTCACAATGTGCAATTCCCCACCAAGCTTTTCGCAAAGGATGTGCGCTTCGGTGACAAGAACGACTTCATCATTATCTCCGTGAATGATTGCGACTTTACCAGCTTTCGATCGTATCGAGCTGAAATCGAAGGGCTTCTCCAAGAAATGCTTGAGCTTCTCATTCTTCGTCTGAGTACACGGACCTGAAACAAGGACCGTCCCGGCGAGCTTCGTTGAATCAGGCATGGATTCGAGATAACGGAGTATCGCAGGAACTCCGAGGCTATGGCCGACCAGATAAATATTTGCGTCGCTGTTCCGCTGCACATGCCGACCTATCTCTTCCACCCATTCGTCGCAAAGAGGTTCAGCTGGAGTCGGCATCGAGAGGGCGCACGCGTATATGTCGGATTTCTCTAATTCGCCCATAAGCCAAGGTCTCCATCCGCCATTCGGACTTCCGTCAAATCCATGAATAATGAAAACTTTCGATGGTTTCGTGTTCATAGATGATTGTAGATTATTTCCACTCCCGCTTCTTATTGATTTCTTCCTTGTTGCGGAGGGCTTTCTCGAGATCGATGCTGTAGCGGTTTGCGATTGCCGAAATGAATATGAGAATATCTGCCAGCTCTTCGTCTATCGAACCGATCTTCGCATCGCCGGCGACGCGCATCTTTTCAGCCTTCCTGATCGCCTTGAAGAGCTCGCCCACTTCCTCGCCGAGCTGGAGTGCGCTCTGCAGATTCGTAGTCGTCTTGTCGAAGCCGAGCTCACGCTCAAGAACCCCGACGTATTCCTGGATATCCGCGAGGGTTGGGTTTTCCTTAAGTGTTCGCATAGTGATATGGCTAAGTATAGCCAAATCCGCCAACATATCAATTCCCTATTTTCAGCACGTCTTTCTTGTAATGCTTCAGGTACGCGACGATGATGAAGCTGATGATGACCATGAGGAACCACGAGCTGACTTTCTGCGTCGAGATGACTGTCCAGGCATGCACCTGATCGGGATATTGCCACGCGCCGAGATACGTCGAGATATTCTCCGCAATCCAGATGAAAAATGCGACGAGCAGGAATGCGATGCTGAGCGGCATCGAGCGGCGCCTCTCCGTCACGGTGAAATAGACACGGGTCTTCCAATACAAGACGAAGACGGCAGGAATGAGGATGAAGCGGATGTCATGGATGAAATGATTGGTGAAGAAATTCGCATAGATCAATACGCCCAGGATGATGCTGTAGATATATTTGCCCTGATCCTTCAATTCCATCTTGAATATTTTGTAGGCCTGGCTCATGTAGCTGCCGACCGCAGCATACATGAAGCCGCTATAGAGCGGAACGGTCGCGATCTTGAAGAACCCGGATTCTGGATAGCTCCACGATCCGATTCCGGGACTGGTCTTATAGAGCTCGAGGACGAGGCCGATGATATGAAACAGGAAGATGACTTTCACCTCGTCTTTCGTCTCGAGCTTCGTGAGATACAGGACGAGCTGGATGAGGAGTGCGGCGACAAACAGGAAATCGTATCGGGCGATGCCGAGCATTTCGAGCGGGATGTGATTCGATAGGAAAAGGAGCACGAAGAATGACCCCGCGAATACGCAGGCTTGCGCCTGTTTCAAGCCGAAGATGAGGAATTCTTTCATGCGCATTTATATATTCTCGCCGAGCACCTGGAGCATCTTGCGGCCTATTCCCCATCCTCGTCCGAGGATGGCGCCGCCGGCAAGCGCGAGGACGATCGTCGCGGCATCATAGCCTGAGAATTGCTCGTGTATGTAACGCTCGCCGAGGAATTCGAATGCGATATATGCAGCGAGCAGGAGAAAGCCGTAGATATCGATGCGAGAGATGACTTTCTGCGCCTGCTCATCCCACGAGATCTTGAACATCTTCGAGAGAAAGACCCCGATCACGATGCCGACGATGAAGATGATCACCGGATAGAAGCCTGCGCTTCCATGCGCGACGATCCGATAGACGATCGCTATGACGATCAATACGGATATGCACAAATAGATGCGGACTCTGGCTTTCAGGCCCCTGTGGACATGGCGATCGATATGTTCTTGGGTTATTTCCGGAGGCATATATCCATCATAGCAGACGGGGGCCGACTAGGAAATGAAGCGCTTCTCGAACACCTCCGAGGATCCGTCGACGAATACGATGTACTGATCGCGCTCGGGCGTCAAGATCTGATCATTTATCGGAATTTCCTGCATGAAGCCATCAGGAGCATTGGTGATGCGGATGATCAGGCGGTAGCCTCCTGACACGGTAAATTTCGAAGCTCGGTGAAGCGACGATGAATCGTAGACGTAGATATGATTCGGCTCGAGCGACTGCGCCGATATTTCTCCCCTGCTGATCGCGTCCTCGATCTGCCGATGGAAGAAGTTGACCTTGCCCCCGGTACCGTGGAGATATTCTCCGCCCTTGTAGTGCTGCCGCTCATTCGAGCCATCGTCAATGATGACCGTTCCTTCGCTGATGAATTCGGTAGTCGAAACCCGATCAGGCGAGCATGCGCACAAGATCGCCGAGACGATCGGATTGGTGACATGCTCCTCGATCGAGCTCGGGAGACCGGGAATGACATCGAAATGCCAGTCCGGAGAGCTCGGATATGCTCCTTCTACGAAGCGGCTTCTCTGGCACATGAAGCGGGATTTTTCGCTGACCAAGCCGAGCTTTTCGGCATGCGCGAGGAATTCCTGAGCGAATCTTCCGCCATGCTGCCGCACGAACCCCGCGGTTGCCCTTCGGAACAGAGGTTCCTTGAGAATGTCTTCTTGCGTCGGAATGCTGACAGAAGCGGCTTTTTTTGGAAAACGCTGCCTGATGGCGTGTTTCATTTAGATATGATGCAGCATCTTAAATTCCGTGTCAAGACTGCTCCGAGATGACAAGGAGCGATCAGCATGATATCCTCATTCTCATGACAGCAGTAATCCGACAAGGGAACATCCATAGCAGCCTCTTGCAGTAAAGAGGCATTTTTCCGTCGGAATCCAATCTCCAGAAAAAGCCTCTCCTGCAAGAGGCTTTTTCTCTGCATATTTCTCGCGCTTTTCTCTGCGCAGACATGATAAATCTACTTACAAAAATAACTAACAAAAAACAAGATGAAAACGAACAAGCTCAGGATCGCCCTCCCCGCAGGCAGCCTCAAGGAAGCGACGATCGCATTATTCGCCAAGGCCGGCTTCAGGATCGATGCCGACAGCCGATCATATGCGCCGCGCATCGATGATCCTGAGATCGAGTGCACGCTCATCCGAGCGCAGGAAATCCCCCGCTATGTCGAGCAAGGCAAATTCGATCTCGGCATCACCGGAAAGGACTGGATCGAGGAAAACGACGCGCAGGTACGCGAGCTCTCAGAACTGATCTACTCGAAGCAAGGCAGCAACCCGGTGAAGCTCGTCCTCGCCGTTCCTGAAAAGTCAGAGATCCGGACGATCGAGGACCTCGAAGGAAAAACGATAGCCACCGAACTCGTCAATGTGACGAAGAAATTCCTGAGGAAGAATCGCATCGATGCGAAGGTCGAATTCTCATGGGGCGCGACCGAATCGAAAGCCCCCTACCTCGTCGACGCCATCGCCGAGCTTTCAGACAGCGGCAAGTCCATTCGTGCGAATAGCCTCCGAGTCATCGAAACGATCCTCGAATCCACTACGCGCGTCATCGCAAACGAGGAAAGCTTCAAAGATGGCTGGAAGCGTCAGAAAATGGAAGCGATTTCGCTTCTTCTGAAGAGCGCGCTTGATGCGCAAGGCATGGTCGGATTGAAGCTCAACATTCGCAAATGTTCCCTGCCGAAGATCCTGAGCTCGCTGCCGGCGCTTCGCAAGCCGACGATCTCCCCGCTCGCGGACAGGCGCTGGATCTCGCTCGAATCAATCCTTCCCGAAACGACGGTCAAATCGATCATCCCTGAATTGAAGCGCCTCGGCGCCGAAGGCATCATCGAGTATCCGCTCAATAAGATAATCTATTAAGAATCATGGAAACTATCGACTTCAAGAAGCGCGGCGGGCTTGTTCCCGTGATCGCGCAGGATTCGCAGACGCGCGCAGTGCTCATGCTCGCATATGCAGACGATGCAGCGCTGCAGCAGACTATCGAAACCGGCATCGCGACCTATTATTCGACATCGCGGAATGAGTTATGGGTGAAAGGCGCGACGAGCGGCAACACCCAGATCATCAGAGAAATATATGCTGATTGCGACAGCGACGCTCTCATATATGTCGTCGAGCAGAATGGCATCGGAGCATGCCACACCGGAAGCGCCACCTGCTTCTTCAATAAAATCAGCTGAAAATCAAAGCTCGAAAATAAACCCGTTCCTGCTCCAGAACCAGAGCGGCGGATGCATGTCGATCGGATCGATGCCGCTTTCGCTGAGCAATTCTCGCCATCGGAGCGAGACGGCTTCCTTGCCGAGCGCTTCTGCTTCGAGCGCGGTTATGACGCCGAGCTTCACCGAGCATTGCGTGATATGCGTATCAGGCGCGATCTCGATATGACCTCGATTCGTGAGCCGCACGCCGCCATACGTCGTGATGATGAATGACCAGTAATTGAATATCTTCGGGCCGGAAATATACGGGAAGCCTTTCTTGTGATCGATATTCACGAGGCGCTTGAGTATCAGGAAATCTCCATCGACTGCATCGAAAAATTTCTCGAACGATCCCCAATGCTCATGAATGGTGCGCGCGATCGTCCGCCATGTCGCGATATGCTTGTTCGGCTGGAGCGCGACCTTGTGCTTCGTGAGCGCCGCACGCACTTCGCTTTCTGATGCCTTCGTCAATGCGGCGACATCAAATACGAACCTCGTTTCAGGATCATTGAAGGTCTTGAGCGCGGCTTCCCACAGCTTGTAGCTGTCGCGCTGATAGTTGAGCGCCATGGGCAGCGTGAAATACGCGAGGCGCATCTCGCAGTCTTTGGCAGAAGTTTTCCCTGTCGGAGCCGCTCTGCTCGAAAACCATGGATTCGAATCCTCCGGCATGCGCGTCTGGCCGAGCTTGCCGGCCTTGAACGCCTCCATGACGAGGCGGCAGTTGGCGATGATTTGCGCATTGATCCTTGAGTTCATTTCGAATTATTTGATCTTCTTATGCAGCTTCTCGATCTCCATGAGCGCGACGAGCGCCAGCCCGATAGCGATGAGCGGCAGGATGAGGTCATGCGTCGAGTGATCGGCATGGCTGGGCGCAGCAGAAGCATCGCTGTCATGCATGTCGCTATCCATATGCATATCTCCACCATCATCGTCACGCATCATCGCGCCCGCAGGAGCAGCAATGATCTTCGTCGTCGAGTACGGCCCGGATACGCTTTCATGATCGTGTCCATGCTCAGCGGCCGGCTGCGCATCCCAGGCGAAGGTCTTGCCATCGGCATAGGTCTGATACGCTTTCCAGATGATGGAACCGGATGCCGGAGTCTTCACGCTGAAGGCGAAATCGTCTCTGAAACCTGCAGGGATCGATCCTCCGCTCCAGACGATCTCCGTCACGACAGTCGATGTTCCCTTCTGCGCAGAATGGATATCGATCTTCCAGCCAGGCTTCACATTCGGACGGACGCTTGAGAGCAACTCTGGAATGGCGAGACGAATCGAGACTGTCGAGCTTTCGCGTTCCGACGGAACTCCTATCGAGAATGTCTGATAGGACGTGCCTGCTGCCGTATTGGGAGTTACGACGACATGCGCAGATGAAACGGCAGGCGCGAGCATGATCGCTGCAACTGCACAAAATGATGCTATCTTTGAAGCGGCGCTGCGGAATTTCGCATTGAAAGTATTCATAGAGATAGATGAATGGTAATAAGAATAGTGTAGCACAGGGGCTTATGCAGGAAAATCAAAAGGCAGGGGGACGGCTTTGCGTTCCCCTGCCTTAAGAATATTTGTCATTGATTAGACTGATACCTGCGACCGCATGGTTAAGGGTTGAAGGTTGAGCGATTACTCGCGCGATTATTATCAGGATGCGAGAATCTGACCTACCGATTCGTGGTCGTGCCCAACAACCTCCTTTGCAGTGGTAAACGATTGATCAATGCCGATCGTGGCTTGAGCAACGCAATCCGAGCCGGTGGCGGTCAATAATGCATGTCCGATAGTCGTCACGGCGGAATTTTGCCGTTGAGGACTCGCAATGATACTCGCGATTTGGGTGATCGATCCGAACTGATCGGAATCGACGAGCACTGGCGGTTCTGAGGCAACAAGCCGATCATTCGCGACAAGCGTTGTTGACGGAGCCGAAGCGACCATCTGCGCAGCACTTCCATGAGATGTCTGCGGAGGCGAAGCTTGGACGGTCTGGGTGGCAAATGCGCCACATATCGCGATAGCGACTATCGAGGCAAACAAGCCGCTTCCTCGCATTCGCGAGGATAGGCTATGCCGTGGAATTAACGTTTTCATTGTATTTGAAACACCGCAACTACTTGTTTTTTCCACGACCCTTTCAGTCGCAATCTCACTAACGTGAAATGTCTGAAGTGGTCGTGGATTTCGAAGCGCGCTGACTGACCCGCACCGAAATCCACGACCACTGACAAATATTCTTCTTTGAAGAACAGGGAAAATATACTGAATACAGTCTACTCTTTGACGATTGAAATGCAAACAGTTATCCACAACTCGACAGTTTCAGTATTTCAATTCAGAATAATTCATTTCACCTCGCTTGCGACCGTGGGATAGATTCCTTCTTTTTTGCCGAGGCGGATGGTGCCGAAACGCCGCTTGATGGATCGGCCGAGCCAGATGTCATCGACGATGTGCGACTCGCCTTCTTCAGAATGCCGGAATAAGAGCGCGCTGCCGAGGAAGTTGATGAAATTCGCTTCGGTCGTGATGTACTTGCTCAGGTAATGATATGAATTCTTCGTTCGTATGAGATAGCCGTCCATTCGATAGTTCACGTCGCCGCTCTGATTGAAGGTCGAGAGCTTCCACGCGAGATCGCCTTCAGCATTGGCCGATGGCGCGACGAGATAGTCGAGCATGAGCAGGTGCATGATGCCCTCGGTCGTCATGACCATGCTCGCAAGGCCGACTGTCCAGCCCTCCTTTTCGAACTCAGATATGAGCGCGCTGATTTCTGAAACATCCGAGGCGAGATCAGTGCTGATCCATTCATACCGGAACGCATCGTCATGCGTCGCAGCGAGACCGGTCTTGCTTTCGTACAGCCGCAGGCAGAGGTGCGTGATCGATGGATTGAGCTTGAGCATTTCGCCGAGGATTTCGTAGGTCTTCTTCATGAGATCCATAGTACTACATCTCACACGAATGCGAAATGACATATATTGCCATACTCATGATAGTATGGTATTGTATTTTTTATGAAAAACAAGCTGATACTGAACCTCTCGATCGAATTCGGGCCGATCCTCGCCTTCCTCATCGCCTCGGAATTGCTCAGCTTCGTGAAAGCGACAGCGATCTTCGTCGCGCTCACCGCGATGGCCCTCGTCGTCGGATATATCGAGCGGAGAGAGCTCGCATGGTTCCCCGTCATCGTGAGCGCAAGCATCATCGGCTTCGGACTCCTCACGATCATCCTCGACAGCCCGTTCTTCTTCATTATCAAAGACACGATCTACAATGCAGCTTTCGCCATCGTCCTCTTCACCGGACTTTATTTCGGGCATCCGCTCCTGAAGCCGCTCTTCAAGGAAGTCTTCTCGATAAGCGATCGCGGCTGGAAGATCATGTCGCTCCGATGGGCGGTGCTTTTCACCCTGCTCACGATCGCCAATGAGATCGCCCGCATATCGCTCACGCCTGATGAGTGGGTCATATTCAAAGGCTTTGCGACTGTGACGACGACCGTATTCGCTTTCTATCAATTGAGAGTTTCAAAAAAAGAACGTCTCCCGAACGCGACCAAGTGGGGCCTCAAGATCGTTCGCGAGTAGATACGAAAATGAAGCCTTTGGGGCTCCATTCTCGTCCAACTAGCCATTTTGAAACAAAACTATTTCTTCTTTGCTGCCAAACGCGCTTTCTTGGTCGCGAGACGCTTCTTCGTCTTCTTCGATCGAGATGCCTTCTTTGGTGTTGTTGTTCTTCGTGGCATGAGATAAGTATAGCCTATTCGCAAGGAAACGTACACGCGAGTTATCCAGAGCTGGACTTTCTCGCTAGAGCACCGGCTCGAGGCTCTTGTCCTTCTCCATCTGCACAGAGAATGTAAAGCGATCATATCCGTGAAGGAACATGGCGAGCGCAGTTCCGATGAGGATGATATGCGGCCAGACAGCTTCACCGAAGAAGACGAGCGACATCGAGAGGAATGCGAGGAAGAAAAGCGAAGCGAAGCGAATCTCGAATCCGATCGCGAAGCAGACTCCGAGGAGTATTTCGGTGAGCATCGCGCCGAGCACGAGGAAGACCGGATCGAACGGGAAATAATGCGTCAGATTGTATTTCGAGACGACTTCGAGCGCGAGCGCGCCATGGATGAATTTCGCATATACCGAGGCATAGATGAGCGAGGACCCGAAAAGGACGCGCATGATCAGGAACTTGTACGCATGAAATGAAGGACTGATGACTCGCGCAGCGATCTGCGACAGCCGCTTATTCGCGAAGATCGTATGCGCCCCGCCGAAGATCGCGATGGTGATCGCTTCTCCGAGATACGTCGCGTAATTGAGCATGTATGCTCCGAAATGGACTGCGAGGCCGATGAAGAACGCGACCGTGAACATCGCTGCGATCCGGGGGAAAAGCCCGAACGCGAGCATCGCGCCGGCGACGATGAGGCAGAATGAGACGAGATGCTCGAGCGAGCCGAATGTCGGACCGAGCGGAATTTCGATTCCGAAGACCGCATGATAGTAGCCGCTTGCCATGAGCGCGAGGCCGAGGGTCGCCTGAGCTACGTGCGGAGCGAATTTCTTCAGATACATGAGCGCAGGATCGATGAGGCGCTCGATGGGACGGCTTATCGATACGTAGAAGACAATGAGAATCAGGATCGTGAAGATCAGGCCCCATACGATGAACTGTCCGAGGTGATCCCGCATGCTCTGCATGAAATCGGGACGCGGCGCCTGCATGGCGGTATTTATTTCTGAATGATCGAGTACATATACCTCATGAGCTGAAACCTGCGGAACGCTGATGCGGAAGAAGGTCGCGATGGCAAGCAATACAAATGCGCTTTTTAGGATCTGTTTCATCGGCTCATTATAGCAGGCAGCTTACTCAATGATATCCATTGACATATAGTTACACGTAGGGTATGTTTCCATGGAAGATGCAGGAGTAGCTTAACGGCAGAGCACATCAACTGCGTTGATGCACGCGCAAGCGGGACGGCTAAATTGCTACCGATGAAGGTTTTTGACTACTTCTTCTAGCTTCCTTCAAAGGGTGTGACCCCCCATCCATGCGGGTTCGATTCCCGCCTCCTGCACCACTTCCCGCCATCCCGGCTGGAAGTTTTTTATTTGTTGCTATACTTGCCTAATGAAAAGATTCCTCTATTCGCTTCCCCGAAATATCATCCGCTGCTTCTCAATGCGCAATCTGCCATGGCATCTCGCTGCGATCGCGCTCACCTATATCATCGTGGCGAGCGGTTTCGACTGGCAATATTTCCTTGCAACGAGAAGCAGCGGACTCGATCGCATATTCTTCCCTGCGGTCGTTATCGGCGGACTTGTTCCGATCATAGTGCCGATCTGCATGCTCGCGATCGGCTGGCTGCGGAAGCGCGCATCGGGATCAACCGCTGCACTGAATGCCGGATATGCGCTTGCGCAAGCAGCGATCATCGGTTCGGTCATTTCATCCGCATACAAAGCCCTCACCGGCAGAGTGCAGCCGGATATCCATAACGTCATCACCGACATCAGCGGCAATTTTAATTTCGGCTTGCTGAAGCACGGCGTATTCTGGGGCTGGCCGTCATCGCACACGACGATCGCCTTCGCCATGGCTTTCGCATTCATATATGTCTATCCGAAAAGCGCGAGCGCTCGGCAGCGCGCTATCGCGCGATGCGGCGCATTGCTCTATGCTTTCTATATCGGCTTCGGCGTCTCGATGAGCATTCACTGGTTCTCGGAGTTCGCTGCAGGAGCGATCATCGGCGCAGTGATCGGCATCGTCGTGGGAAAGGCTTTCGGATCCATGCTCCAGTCCGGCGTCGAATAGCCATCGCCCCAAGCCTTCGGATTATCCAGAGAATTGAAATATACCGCATTCGTGACGAGCGGAAAGCCGCGCAGCTCGTCGAGCGCGATGAGCATCCATGTGAGCTGATGCGCCTTGTCGCCTGCCACGCCGAGCTCCGCGATCATTATCGGCTTCCGATACTTTTCGACTCGGGCATATTTTTCCTTCATTATCTCCGCGAATGAGCGGACTTTCTTGAAATAATGCAGATCCCACTCCGGGAATCCATAGATAGAGATTCCGACGGAATCGACATACTCGGAGCCAGGCCAATATCTTTCCAAACCCTTATCTCCAGCCGGCGACCAGACATAGAGGACATTCTTCGCGCTTGCCCTGCATTGCTCTACGAAATGCCGATACGCCCGCTGATACTTCGGCGCATCTTCGACTGCCCACGGATAACGGCTTCGGTTGCTTATCGTTTCCATTTCATGTCCCCAACGGACGAATACGGGAGCTTCGGAAGCTGCTATTTCAGAACACATGTCATTGATCTTGCTATCGTATATTCCGGCTGCGACATCGCTCAGCACATCCGTGCTGCTGCTCACCGACGGATCCAGCCACGGCTCGATGGTCAGAAGCGGCTCTCTTCCGCGGCCTTCGATTCCAGCGAGATCGCGCGCGATGCTGCCTTTCCCATACGAATTCCAGGAAATGAATACGTGCTCGATGGCCAACTGCTTGCCCTGAAAGACTTCCGATGGATCGTATGCGCCGAATCCGATGCGATTCTTTTCAGCAACCAGCGTCGTCGTCCCGCCGAGCTCGCAGATGGAAGAAAAGTTCCGGCAGTTGAGGATCGAGCCGCTATTCCAAGTGATTCCGCTCCACGCGTCTTCTCCATGCACGTACACTGCCGAGCCGGTGAGGAACATCAGGATGAGCATCATGACGAGATGTTTCCCCCATCGCAGGAAAACGTTCCTGAAATTCATCGCTATCTTATTTTCGAACACATGCCGGACGATGATGATCCCGATGCAGGCGAGATATGCGAAGCAATTGATGAAGGCGAACCAGTAATATCCCTTTATCTCAGGGTTCCTCACCGCGAGAAGCACGCTCAGGCCGGAGAGGCAGACTATCGATGCGTACGGCCATATTGCCTTGAGGGAAATCGCGACCTCTTCGACTCGGCCCTTGGGAGTGATGCGCCAGACGCATTTCTTCTTGAAGACCGCAGTGCGGATAGCATCGCATGTCGCCCATAGCACCCACGGCCATCGGACGAGCTGGAAGATTGCGCCTTCCCAGCTCAATATTTTCACATCGGCCGGACGCATCAGATGCTGTCTCCTCACCCAAGCGACGACGAGCAGAGCGGTCGTGAACGGAAAGAAAGAATAGGCGAGAAATTGAATATATGAAATATGCACCCACGGTACGCCGGTCATGACCGCTACCAGCGGAGACATGTATGCCGCAAGCATCAGTACTCCGAAAATAGGATACCAGAGCTGCGAGAAAATGAACTGGAATCGGAATTTCGGAGTGAGGCGCTTCCAGCATCCCGGAGTGACTGTAAGCAGGAGCATGACGAGGCTCCTCGCCCACTGGAATTCCTGCGTCATCGAATCCATGAAAGTGGTCGGGCCATCGCCATGCGCTTCAGCATTCAGCGCATGGACTCCCTTCCAGCCGAAGGCATTCATCATGAGCGTGGTCGAATGATCTTCGGCGAGCTCCGGGCCGAGTCCTCCGATTTCGCTCAGCGCTTCCGTGCGCACCGCATAATGAGAGCCGATGCAAAGCGGCGCCCAGCCATTGGTGTATCCGGCCTGAAGCGTTCCGTGAAGCGTCGCCTCGGCGAAAAGCCGCCCGCGGGCGGCCCAGCTTCCCTGTGCATTCACATCGCATATGCTCGGCGCCGAAACGTACCCGACTTTCGGATCGACGAACGGCAAGATCATTTCATGCAGATAGCCCGGACTTGGAACATGATCCGCATCGAGCTGCGACACGAAATCATATCTCCGATAGCCGTAATGATCGTAGAAATAGGCGAGATTGCCCTCCTTGCACTTCTCCCTTCTCGGCCAATTCTGCTGATAATATTCGGCATTCCCTTTGCGTGTCGAGATGCATATTCCGTGCTTCGCGCACCACTCTCGTATTTCAAGAGTAGGATCCTCGTCAGCCAACCACGTATCATGCGGCAAGTCCTGCAATTTCATGGAGATGAGCGTCTTCTTCACGAGTTCGAAAGGCTCCGACGGAGCGCGGGTGACGACCATGGCGATCCTCCAATGCCGAGGAATCTTCAGATCCGGATTCTGCTTCTTCATCCGGTTCAGGAAATAAAAATAGAAACCGGGCAGCAGCGAATTCCATGCCAGGATGACGGTGTTTATCGCAAACCTTGCCATGTCTCCCATATGCAGCGGTGACAGCCACCAGATCCAGAATGCGGATACGCTCAACAGCCAGAGAGTTATGAGAACCCGCAAGTGGATTTTCTGCCTTCTGCCGAGCACGTCGACAAGAAAAGGTTGTCTGCTGGCGGTCGTATCCATGAATACGAAGAGGCCGACAGAATAAATGCATCATTACACGGATGCAGTCTTCAACCGTTCCATTTTCTTCCAGAAGCCGTACGAGATGAACATGACGACGAGGAAGATGAGCGGCATGAGAGACAAGCCGACATTATCTCCCACGAAAAACATTGAAATGGAAGCACTGAGAATATCGATCGCGAAACCGGCGTACGCCCATTCTTTGATGACCTGATACTTCGTCTGCAGAAGCGCGATCGTGCCGAGGATCTTCGCGATGCCGAGCATGTACAGCATGTAGATCGGATATCCGAGATGGATCATGATCTGCTTTCCTTCTTCAGTCATCATGAGTTCAGAAACTCCCGAGAATACCATGAAGAGCGCGAAGAGAACCGTTGCGATCCAATACGTGACTTTTATTGTTTTTGGTTTCATATAATAAGTATGGCAAATCTCGCCTGAAAATGGAAGCACTATCTCGCACGCTCGTCTGCCTGGAATATGCCGAAGACATTGTGGTCGATGTCGATGAAATAGCCCTGCCAGCATCGGCCTGGAATGGCGAATTTCGGCAGCGCGACCTGGCCGCCGTTTTTGAGAATGACTGCGGCTGTCTGATCGAAACTTTCAACCTGCACAGAACAAGTAAAAGCATTCGTTCCACATTCGAGCGGCGGTGTCGCTGCGGGACGCTTGAGAATTGCACCCATGATACCTGCGCCGCCGGTGTCCGTCATCCGATAGTATTCGATCGGGACAAGTTCTTCCTTCGCGAATTTCCAGCCGAAGACTGCGCCATAGAAATCTACGGCCTTCGTAGGTTCAGATGCCTGTATTTCGAAATATGCGATGGTGTTCATGGTATTTTATTATTTTTAACTAAGCTGGAAGGAAACCACCGGCCTGCATCTGCCACAGTGCGGCATACCTGCCTTTCTGCGCAAGCAGCTGCTCATGAGTTCCGTCTTCGGCAATCTTTCCATTTTCGAGGAAGATGATCCGATCCATATGAGACAACGTCGAGAGGCGGTGGGCGATGGCGATGACCGTCTTGTTCTCCATGAGGATCGAGAGGCCTTTCTGTATCTTCCCTTCGCTGTCACTATCGAGCGCGCTCGTCGCTTCATCGAGGAGGAATATCGGCCGATCGGCGAGAAGTGCGCGGGCGATGGCGATCCGCTGGCGTTGTCCGCCAGAAAGCTTCACTCCGCGCTCGCCGACGATGCTCTTGTAGCCGTGCGGCAGCTTCATGATGAAATCGTCGGCGTATGCGAGCCGGGCAGCTGTTTCGATATTCTCCTCAGATGCTGCCGAAGAACCATAGGCAATGTTTTCAGATATCGTCGCATGAAAAAGAGATGTATCCTGTGAGATATACGAGATGTGCGAACGAAGGAATTCCTGGGTAAAATTGCGGATATCAGTGCCATTGAAGCGGATCGTGCCTGATTGCGGATCGAAGAATCGAAGGAGGAGGTTTGCGAACGTCGTCTTCCCCGCTCCCGAGAGTCCGACGATGCCCACTTTTTCGCCTGGCTTGATCGTGATTGAAAAATCATCGAGTATCGGACGCTCCTCGACATATCCGAATGCGATATGATCGTAATGGACAATGATCGCTTCCTTGCCTTGCGCCTGAGCGTGATTGCCGTCGATGATCGCGGGTGCGACTACGAGATCAGCGAGATTCTGGGAACATTCGCCGCGATACCTGATGAAGTCGGCGATATTGCGTGCCATCTCCCACGACATGCTGAAAAGTCGAAGTCCTGCCGTCGAGACGAATACGATCTGTCCTACCGTTATCGCATGCTGACCGTGCAAGATGCTCGTGATGAGCACGAGTCCTGAGCACAAAATGATGATCGACCATCCTTGAAAATGGAACATGACGACATCCCACCAGCCGAATCGGGCATACGCTCGGCGTTCCGCATCTATCTGCAGATGCGCCCGGTTCGCATCCCCTGCTTTCCCGTATACTTTCACCGTGCCGATATTTCCATAGACATCGACGATGGTGCCTATGGTCTTTGCCTCTTCGGTAGCGAGCTTTTCTGAGCGGCGGTTCATCTCTTTCGCGAGGAACCGCGAGCCGAAAATCATGACGATTCCCCAGACGATGACGAATGCTCCGTAATACCAATGGATCATGCCGAGAGCGATAGCGGTAAGCGGAATGAGGACGCTATCCTCGATGAAGCCGTTGGTCATGATGATATTCATGCGCTCGAAATTGTCAGCGATGCTCGAGATCTTGTGCGCGATCTCTCCCGCGAAACGATCGGCGAAATAGCCGAATGAGAGCGATGTCGTGTGATCGAACAATGCCTTCTGCGAATTCCTGCGGATGCGTCCGAGTATCTGCATTTCGCACATATGGCCGAAGCGCCACGAGACTTCATGGCCGACGACGCAAGCGATGAACATCCATGCGAAAAACTTTGCATGCGTCGGGTCATTCGAGAGCGCGTCGATCGTCCTGCCAAGCATGTATGTCGCCGTGAGCATGATGACCTGACCGAGCGCATACAGCGATGCATTGCCAAAGAACCAGCCGAGGTCCTGACGGTTTACCTTGAGATAGAAGCCTAAAGGCTTGGTATGGCGGGCGGAATCGAGAGATATTTTCATAAGCCGTATTGCATGAAGCATAGCATATCAGGCACGCTTTCAAAGCTCTGGATTCCTGATCAGGAATCTACCTCATCGGCTCGTACTGAAGCGAAACGACCCCGTTCTTGAACGACTTCGCCTCGAGCAATTTCAGATTCAAGCTCTTCGCATTCGCAAAAAGGCTCTTGCCAGCACCGAGCACGATCGGAACGACCATGAGCTGATAGCTGTCGATCAGGCCGAGGTTCGAAAGCTGCTGCACGATGCTGCCGCTGCCGAGGATCGTGATATCATGTGCCGATTCCCGCTTCAGCTTCAAGATCTCTTCGGCGCGGATATCGCGGAGGATGATGACATCGTCCCAGCCCGGGATATCGTCCGAGTGCTGCAGCTCTTTCGAGAAGACGATCTTCATGCTTTCATTCATGATCTTCGCCATATGCGGATCGCTCTCCATCGCCATCGGCGTCGGCCAAAAGCTCTTCATCATATCGTACGTCGTATGCCCGAACATGAGCGTGTGATTCGAGCTCGACTGGCTATGCGTATATGCATCATATTCAGCATCCTTGCCGATCGCTTTGAACCAATCGATCTCGTCATTCGGTCCCGCGTAGTAGCCGTCGACACTTATGAAATTGAATACGGTGATTTTTTTCATATATGCTTCTGTATCTTCTGCATCTTTCCCTTGATGGCATTCTCAAGCTCCTGGATCTCATGCTTCTGGACATCGCCGGAGGAACCCTTGATGAGGTCGAGCTTGCCGGTCTCAGCCTTTATTCCGGCTTCGAACTTATCATGCAGATGCTCGGCGTTCTTCTCGTTAGTGTCGCTTCTTCCATCTTCATTGGAAATTTCGCTGAACTTTTCAGCGTGGAGATTGAACTTAGTTTCGATGCCTTTGCGCGCACCTTCATCGAGCCTGCCTTGCGACGCGAGCACGCGAGCTTCTGCAAGGCGGCGTTCGGCTTTCTCCGCTTCCCATTCTATCTTCGCCTCTTTCTTGATTGAGAGTACACCTCTGAGCGATTCGTTCACATGTATCTTCACCGGATAGAGCGCGTCTCCCGGAACGGCCCTTTCCGCTGCATATGATGTGCCGACGCTCCCTGCAACAAATAACAGAGCGACCATCGCATATGCCATCCTCCTCGGAAAAAAGGTGAGGAAAGGAGACTTGATCGGAAGCGCTGCCGGCTTCTGCATGATGCGCGCCAGCATATCCCTCTTTTCATCCTGAGAGAGGCCTGCTTTCTTGAAATCCTGTATCGCGTTTTGTAGATTGAAGTTTTTCATTTGGAATTTTCTTTCTCATATCCTGTCATCTGCCGAAGCTTCTCGATCCCTCTCGTTATCCGCACCGATATGACATTCACCGATTCTCCGAGAGCATCTGCGATCTCCTGCGGCTTCAAGTCTTCGACGAACCTGAGATAGACGACCTGCTGATACGCCGGTTCCAGTTCCCCGATCTTCGCTATGAGGAATCTCGCTTCCGCGCTCATCTCTGCGGCCATTTCGGCGCCGTCCTCGACGAGAGCGATCTCACCATGGATATCCTCATCTGCCATCGCATCGAGAGATGACGGCTTCTTCTTCCGGTACCAGTCGATCAGGAGATTCCTTGAGACCTTGAATACGAATGCCCGCATATTCTGAATATCGATGCCGTCCTGCATGCTTGTCCAGATCTTCGTGAATGCTTCCTGCGTGAGATCCCTTGCCACGTCGCGATTCGATGTGCGCATAAGGCAGAAGCGAAAGACAGCGTCGGCTTCCTTTGCATAGAGGTCTATGAATGCTTTTTCGAGGCTTGAGTTCATCAGTATGTGGAGACCCTATATGGGCAGACGTCCTTGGAATGACTTTCTTACATTTACTAAAATACAACATAATCCATTATTTGTCGATGTAAGGATTGCCGCTGCCCCGCGTCATCGGCCTTGTACCATTACCAATAACCCAAACATCATGAATAAACACAATATGACTTTCAGCAAGCTTGCAGCCATAACAGCGCTCGCAGCGACGATCGCGATGAGCCCGAGCGTCAGCTTCGCAAAGGAGAATGGCAAGGGCAATGACCGAGGCGCTGACAAAGTGCTCCAGAAAGAAAGCTGCTTCCATGCGTACGGACATCTCATCGCTCCTGGATGGATCAAGCTCAACGGAGCAGTCACTGCAGCAGACATGTCAGGCCGATGCCATATTCCGAACGGCATCGCAAATAAATTTCAAAATGAAGACCGCACGCATGATGATCGCGACAATGAAAATCGAAACAACGAGGACCGCGATGCCCACGATACGCTCGCGCCGGTCATAAGCGCCATCGTGACTCAGACCACAGGCAGTGCTGCAGAAATTCGATGGTCGACGAATGAGAGATCTGATGCGAAGATCTTCGTAAGCACGAGTACGCCGGCATCGAAGACAGCTTCGACTACGCGAATCGCCGTGAGAAATGAGATGACGAAAAATCACGACGTAACGATTTCAAACCTCAGCGCAAGCACTACGTACTATGCGCTCATCGAAGTGCGAGACAACGCCGGAAATGCGACGACATCTGGCCAATTCTCTTTCACGACTCAGGCAAGCTCGACGGTTTCAGACACCCGAGCACCAGTCATGACCAGCCTGTACGCGACCGTAGCATCGACATCAGCGAAGGTTTTCTGGAACACGAATGAAGCTGCGACGACGCGAGTCTATTTCTCAGCGACGAATCCAGTCAATGTGAATTCGACAAGCACCGCACGCGTTGATAATGCTTCTCTTGTGACGAACCACGAGATTGCCCTCTCAGGACTCAGCACATCGACCAAGTACTATATGGTAGCGGAATCGAAGGATGCTGCAGGAAACACGCGAACGACAACTCAGTTCAGTATTACGACCGCTCTCGGACTCTAAGCGTCTGAAGCAAAATCTATAATGAAGCAAAACGCATTGTTGGGTGCGTTTTGCTGTTGGAATCAGCTATCTAATCAGCGACCCCGATAAGCAGCAGCCCGACGATGATCAGTCCGAACGTGAAGACTTTCTTCGCCACGATGCCGCGATGCGTGTCTTCGTGGAAAGCTTTCGGCCTGAATCTCTTGACTGCGACGGTATACGTAAGCACGAATATCGGAATGGCCATGCCGATTCCCTTGACGAGGCTCACCGGCGCGAGGCTGATGGCGTAGGTTTCTGCAGCAAGTGCGAGGAATGTGAAGAGCTCCTCAGTGAAGAAGAATACCGAATTCTTCCTGAAATGCCCGCGGTCTTCCATGATGCGGGTTCTCGATTTCTTGAAAAGCAGGAGCGTCGTGCAGCCAAGAACGCCCGAGATGAGGAGCTGACCGCCGACTGCCGTGCTCCAATTCATTCCCTGCTCGAACATGTATTTGAAGAGGATGCCTTCGATCGCGAGGAGCGTCGACGCGAAGATGATGAGGTAGAAAGCCTTGCTCAGAGTCAATTTCTTCTTCGTCGCATGGAATGCGAGAAATATGTTTCCGAGGATGATGATCGCGATGCCGACATATTCGCGCAGCTGCAGCACTTCCCCGATGAAGGCGAATGCGAATATCGGAATGATGATCTTGCCGAAGGAGAAGAATGCCGAGACGACCGAGGTATCCTCGATCTTCAGGGATTTATAATACGGATAGAGGTAGAGGAGATTCGTGAGCGCGACGCCGATGAGCGGCCAGATCAGGTGCAGCGGCGGCAGCATCGGCCGCTCGATGAGGAAGATGACGGGTATGAATATGAAATTGAGGAGGCATGCGAAGAATATGAGCGACGAGATGTTCTTGAAGCCCTGATTGCTCAGATATTCATCGAATATTTCTCCGACGGCATAGAGCGCTGGCGCGAGGAAGGCGAATAGGATCCACATGGGCTATAGTATAACGCGATTTCGTCAGAAGGAAACGGGAAGCGCAGAAACGCCATCGTCGAATTTAATATCCGCCTCTTTGGCTGGCCGTGTGGTAGGAAGTTGGAGCCCTTTTAACTAATTATCGAAGAAATTAACTCCTGTTTTTATTGCCTCGATATGCTTATCAGCAGTAGCAAATCGCGGTGAAGGCAAATTATCAACTTCATACCAATCCCACCCTTCGCACTTTTCAGGTTCTAGTACTTGCGGTTCACCGCTTTTCCAATCTGCCGCAAGCATGATATGAACGTAATGTTTCGGAGCGTAATTCTTGAGATTGAGCAAACCCAGAAATCTGATGTTATCTATTTCTATACCGGTCTCTTCCCGCACCTCTCTCTGAGCAGAATCAATGAAGGATTCCATATATTCGAAATGACCCCCGGGGTATGCATACTCTCCGCTTCCATGCGCTTTCTTTCTTTTTCCCATAAGTATCTTGCCGTCTTTAAAAACGGTTACACCAATCCCAACCTTTATGATTTGTTCGCTATTCATATGCGAATCTTAACACGTAAATTACGAGCTGCGGGACTTGGACTCGGTCACGCATAAATCTGCTTCGCAGATTTTGCTCGACCCCGCCTCGCTTGCCGCCGTTGCTGCGCAACATGGCGGCTGCGCTCCGGCCTTCTCGGGTTCGGAACTTCTGCCGTTAGACCCCACAAGGGTTTTCTGAGATGTTTGAATATGGCATTTTGACCTTCCTCGGAATGACCAACTAACCAAGAAGATACTCCACCACCTTATTTGTATATTCCTCAAAAGAACCCTCATGAGGAGAGAAAAATTCGTAACCATATTCCTTTGCGAGAGTAGCATCCTCTTTATTCTTGCCAAGTTCTTCATTAAACCATTTCCTTACGGAAGAATCATCTCCGCCATCCTCAAGCGTAATTTTCTTATGAACCCAATCTTCATTCGCATGGGCATATTCAAGAATATTCTTAAGATGAGAATCATCGGTAAACCCTACAAAAGCAGCTTTTATCTTCAGATTCTTAAGAGACAGGCTTTTGACTCGCTCAGGAGTAATCGCCATTCCTTCAATAATGAGAGAGTTGCCGGACTTTCGGTCATAAAAGTTGATCAATCCGACAATCGCTTTCCAAGTCAGTTCTTCTTGGTCGATATCGTATGAAAAATGTTTTGCATGAGATATGTCTTTATTCTCTCCCGCCCGATGGAAAGAAACATCTCCTTCAAAAGAAAGTTTTTGTATGCTGACAAATGGTTCTTCAGTCAATGTATATCTAGCGGATTCTCGCAGCGCATCGGAAGAAATGGCGATCATCGGTTTCCTATTTATCATCTCCTTAAAGATGATGGTCTTTCCGGAACGCGGAGAGCCGCCGATGAGATATAAGTTATTCATATTGGTAATTATATCAGATTCGATGCTCCTCGGACTCCGAACCTACCTCAAGTTGGCTGCGGGACTTGGACTCGAACCAAGATGAAACGCTTCAGAGGCGTCTATCCTACCATTAGATGATCCCGCAATATATGAGCTTCGATGCCGCTTCGGCCGATAGCTGAAGCGCCACAACACTATAGAATATTTCTGACGAAAAATCCAGTATGGACTCGGGGCTGGATTTGGCATGCCAAGACCTTGTAAGGGTCATTGCGAAAATGCCGTCGCATGCATGCGACGGCATTTTCCTTCGCGTATTGCCTAGACCATCTTGCCGACGAGCATCGACATGAGCTTCACGGCATTCTGCTGGGCTGTCTTGCTATCCTTGCTGCCGACGAAATCCTCCCACTGCTTGGTGAGTTCCGGATTGTGGATCTGACGGATATCGTTCTCGAGCTTGACTCGGTCATCGAAGGAAACGGTTCCCTGCGTATTGATGACGGTGTCGATGAAGAACTTGAGAAAATGGGATATCTGGGCGCGGTCGGCTTCAGTCTGGCTTGTGAGCTGATTTTCGAAAACCTGCTCCTTCATCCGCTCCGTATACTGGACGCTGAAGAAGATGTTGCCGATGAGCAGAAGGAACATCAGGATATTCGACATGAGACGAGTTTTTTCGAGAAGCCCTGTGGTGAATTTGAACATATGAAATTAAAGATTAGTATGCCCCTAAGTATATCCCATCTCTGCTTAATGAAACAGTCCGCTCAGCCAGCTGCCGAACTTCCCTTTCGCCTCAGGCTTCGCCGGCGCAGACTGCTGCTTCAGTGCGACAACTTCGATGATGAGCGGAAATGGAGCGGCGGAAGTAGTCATGAAATATCTGCCGGGAACATCAGGAGCAGCGATTACTGCATGCACCTCTGCCGTGCGCGATGCGAAGAATTTGATCGGGCTGCCGCGGAATTTGGCCTGTACGCTGCTCTTGCTCAGCGGCACGAATGCGATATCGAGAACAGTTCCCGGCTGCGTCCGGACAAGTTCCGCAAGACGATGCTCAGCGTCTCCGGCGAGATACAGCTCGAGCGGCGTGCTGGAGGCAGTCGCGATGAAGAGTCCTGGCGGAATGTCGCCTGCAGCAGGCTTCGGGATCAGGATCGGGTTCCGGAGAAGCGCGACGAGATCCTGCTCGCGAGAGACGCCGACGGATGCGACGAGGTTCGACAGCTTCGGAGATCTGCCGAGTATCTTCGCAACCGATGCTGGAAGCGGCGCGAAGACGAATGTCGAGATCTGCGGCACGAACTTGAACGAGAGCGTGGAAAGCTTCAGCGAACTGAAAGCCTTGAGGCCTTCGAGAGGGTTGCCGAGATGCGAGACTCCGAGATTGTTTGAAACGCTATTGCTGAATGAAGGAAGCGGAGCCAAATTGAGCGTCGGAAGCATGGCAGCAGAACCGGATGATCGCGATGAAGCATGCGCTGGCGTCGCAGCTCCTCCTGGAGGATTAGTATTGGCTGCTGTAGCTTGGGCACGCACGGTGATCGTTCTCGTCTTGCTTGCGCTGTTTCCGGCAGCGTCAGCAGCAGTGTATGTTTTCACATAGACTCCGGCAACGGCAGTATTCACCGATCCGGAAATGACCACGGTACGCGAGCCTGAAACCGCATCCACCGCAGTCGCGCCCAATTCGACATACGTGCCGCCGAAGGCGATCGAGACGGCGCTGCTTCCATTCAGAGTTATGACCGGAGGCGCGGTATCTGTCGCATGGCTTGTGCCGCCATGGCCGGAATCTTGCGCTGGATTCTTATTCGGACCGTCCGTTCCCGCAGAGACCGAGATCGAGGTTGATGTCGAGTTTTCGAGACTTATCGTGCCGCCGGAACCTCCCGCTCCGTTATTCGAGCTATTGCCTCCATTCGCGCTCAATGCCGTACTCGTCGAATCTACCAGTGCGATGATTCCTCCGTTGCCGCCATTCCCTGTTCCATTTCCTCCGTTCGCTCTCACCGCCGCAACCGTCGAACTGGATATGGTGATCGTGCCACCTGATCCTCCGATCGTGCCGTTGGCACCGTTCGAAGAAACCGTGCCGCCGACCGTGACGCGGGCAAGATTCAGATTGAAACCGGATGCGCCGCTTGCGATGCCGTTGGCGATGACATTGCCGGAGATCGCATGATCATTTCCATCGATCGTGACGTCGCTCGAAGCTACAGTACAGCTTCCTGAAATATCCCCGGAGAGGACGTACGAGAGGGTTCCTGGCAATGGAGCGGCGCAAGCAGTCGAAAGCACCCCGAACGCTCCGCCATTCAGAGTCCGGAAAGTCGTCGTCGCATTGAAACTCGATCCGGAAAGATCGACCGTCGCCCCGTCAGCGATCACCGTCCAAGGACCGCTGGTGATGAAATTGCGGGTCGTCGTGGCGTTCGACGTGTATCGCCGAACTTTCGTTCCATTGACGATGCCATGGTTCTCTGACAGGTCTTCATAGAAGGTGGTCGTCGCATTCGCAGGAACAGTCGCGAAAACCGTGCCCTCGTTGGTGCTCGTTCCCATGAATGCGAATGCCGTGATAGTGGCATCGTCTGAACCGAATGCAATATTTCCAACGCTGCCGTACCAGGATTTTCCGCCGCCTATCGTGAAAAGCCCGCCCGCAGGAAGGACTCCCCCGTAATATGCCGTGTTGAATGTCGCATCCGAATCGATAGTTCCCAGGTTATAGCTCAGGTCATTGAATGTCGCATGTCCATACACGACCGCATTGGTCTGATTGAAGCTCGAATCATTGAATATCGCATCAGCAGGAAAATCAGTAGCTGCGTCATTATGGCTGAAGTCATTGAATGTCGCCAAGACCGCAACGTTGAATATGTTATACGTCGAGTCGTTGAATGTCGCGCTGCCGGTCACGCTGCCGCCGTTATAGCTCACACCATGGAATTCGGCATCGCCATTGATAATTCCTCCTCCCGCATTGCTGCTCGATGCATTGAATGTCGTCAGCGCTTCGATGTAGCCTTCATTGTAGCTCGTACCATTGAAAGTCGCAGGACTGTAGATCGATGCTCCGTACAGGTTGCTGCTCGATGCATTGAATGTGGCGGTGTTATAGAGGTTGCCGGTATTATAAGCTGAGTCATTGAAGGTTGCTTCCCCCATAACATCGCTCCGGTTGCTGCTCGAAGCATTGAAAATCGCTACCGAACCAGGAGTGCCGCCCGCGCCATTAAAGCTGACGCCATTGAAGGTCGAGGTGCCGTATATGTAACCTGCATTATACGCGGAGCCATTGAATGCGGCCATGGCATTAACAGTGCCCGCATTATAGCTTGATTCATTGAAAATGATTGACGTGATCGGTTCATCATTCGAATCCGTAATCATGGTGACTGGTGCATTCCATACCTGCGTCCCATTCAATGTGATCACGCCGCCGGTCGGCACTACTCCGCCATAATAATCTGTGTTCATCTTCGCATTGCCGGATACACTCCCATCGATATGGCTGGAATCGTTGAATACCGCATCGCCGCTGACTTGTGAATCCTGATGCAGATAGCTTGATCCGTTGAATATGAATGACGTGATCAGCTGATCATTCGAATCATACGCATTGCCTCCTTCAGTTGCCCACCAATTCTGGTTTCCATTGAGCGTGAGCACGCCGCCGATAGGCACCACTCCGCCATAATGATCAGTATTGAGTATTGTATGGCTGCCGCCGGCTATCTGGTTAGTAGTGTAGCTTGATCCATTGAATGTTATGCTGCCGAAAATACCCCCGTCGCTATGGCTCGAACCATTGAAAGTGACGAAGGCTGCATCGAGAAATCCCGTATTGTAGCTCGAACCGTTGAACGTAAATGTTCCGGAGCCTCCAGGAAAATTCGCCTCATTATGGCTCGCTCCGCTGAACACGAGCGAATTGCGATCCGGCGAGCCTTGATTGACGCTCGTACCATCGAATGTGATGGTGCCCGCAGCGTGAAGTTCGCCCTGAAGAACGACGGAACCTTTGAGCGTGACATCGCCTTGAATTTCGTAATGTATGTTTGGAAACGAGGCACCGTCGCTGCTCGTAAAAATGATTCCTGTAGCTGTCGCATCTATCCCGGCAAGGGTAGATACCTCAGGAACGTCATCGACGACGACGATGGGAATTTCACTGTCAGGAACAGTGCCGACGCAAGCGCCTGAAGCAGGCAATGCTGACGCTTGCGAAGTATGCGCTTCATCCGTCCACCAATTGCCGGCGAGCGTAGTCCAGTACGCATCCGCTCCAGTCTTATACCAATAGATGGAAGGAGCGCAGCCCCCCGCAGCGTCCGAACTTGCCGGATCAGAGATCAGAACAGAAAGGAGAAGCAGCGGCATAAGCACAGAAAGAAATATGCTGAAAAAAGCTTTTTTTGAATAGATCCGATTTGCGGCCATATGCAGCTAATTTTAGCACGAAAAGAAAACCCCCGCAGATCGCGGGGGTTCCTTCGTATTGATATTGCTCGAGATTATTTCTTTCCTTCCTTCTTCGCATCTGCAGGAGCTGCGCCCTCTTCGCCTTCTGCACCCTCCTTCGCTTCCTTGCCCTTCTTTTCGACTTCGATAGCCGACATGTCGACTGCGGTAGCGACTTCTTCGACTTCTTCCTTCGCGACTGCGACTGAAGCGACGATTTCATCTGGAGCTGCGACGAGCGTGACGCCTGCTGGGAGCTTGATGTCCTTCACCGTGATCGTGCTTGTCATTTCGACAAGAGTCGAAAGATCGACTGCGAGCTCATGAGGAAGATCCTTCGGAGCTGCTTCGATTTCGACTTCTCGGAGGACCTTCACGAGGATGCCGCCGAAGTCCTTGACTGCCGGAGCGACGCCGTTGAAGACGATCGGGATGTGAACCTTTACCTTCTTTCCCTTTTCGATGACATAGAAATCGGCATGGCGAGGAGCGCCTGATACCGGATGAACGTCGACTTCGTGGATAAGAGCCTCATGCTCGTTAGAGCCGTCCTTAAGGATAATAACTGCTGATTCGCCCGCCTTCTTCCATACCTTGGCGAACTCGGTCTGAGATACGGTGATCGAGGTCGATGCTTCTTTTGGGCCATAAAAAACAGCCGGCATCTTCCCGCTCGCTCGGACCTTCGTAAGATCCGCCTTCGTGTCTCGCTTTTCTGTCGTAAGTGTTAGCATTGCCATAGGAGGCCATGGTACTATAGCCGCCTGAAAAAATCAAGTAGAAACGGCAATTCAAGCGTTTTCAATGATCAGAGTACAAGAGGTTGGAACCGGCGCTCGGAAGGACGCTTTCCCAAAGCACGCTGGACCCCGGAAGGACGCTCGAATGGCGAGAGTAATGCCGTACAGTCGCCCGATACGGACTGCTGGCATTTTCGAGCTTCGCGACCAGATCATAATCAGAATCGGTATTCACGTTGTAATAATACGAGTAGGAATAATTCCCCACAGCATCGCTCCATCTGCCGTTATTCATCGGGTCGACCGGAAGCTTCCGTATATACCTGCCGAGTTGAGTCTTGAGCGTCGACCAGCCTCCGGGGTGAGCAACATCGACGCTGTCGATGAAATCGTCGAGCAATATGGCCGAAGAATCAGGAAACTTTCCGCCATTGTCTGTCGCATACAGCTGCAGCGCAGTCTGGATCTCGTGGAAATTGCGCATGCGCTGAGTATCCCGGCTCTTTGCACGTGCTGAAGTCAGCGATGCGAGAACGATGCTCGACAAAAGACTTACTATTGAAATCACGACCAGAAGCTCGATAAGCGTGAAGCCTCGATTCGTTTTCATCTGAGTACGTAGAAATAGAAGATGAGTCCCGCTGCGATGAAATTGAGGATGAGGACGACGACGTAGACGTTTTTTGCCTGATCAGGATCGTCGATGATGTGCATCTTGATCAGCAACGAAGCCATGCCGGAAGCGCGTTTCGGCTGCTGAGCGTCGTACTGAGAGGCGTATTGTGAGCTGAAGCGCTGGAGTTTTCCGCCTCCCTGCTCATCAGCATCGAATTCTACATTAGACATGACAAAATTATATCACAAGGACGGGGTTGCGAGGCGTGCCTGTTTCAAGGAATTCGATGATGTTGGTCGCTGCCTTGATCGCCATATCTGCACGGGATTCATCGGACGCTGAAGCGATGTGCGGCGTGAAGACGACATTCGGAAGCTTCGCGAGGCCTTTGGCCAGTTTCGGTTCGAATTCGAAGACGTCGAGGCCTGCGCCGCGGATGCCTTCCTTGCCGCCGCTCGCGATGCCCTTCTTGAGAGCTTCGACGAGCGCGACCTCATCGACGACCGGACCGCGGGATGTATTCACGAGGTATGCGCTCGGCTTCATCATCGAAAGGCGTCGAGCATCGATGAGATGATGCGTCGAATCGAGCAGCGGCACATGGATTGAAACCACATCGGCTGCTTTCACGACATCGTCGACGCTCGGATAGAATGTCGCGCCGGTTTCAGCCTCGATCTTCTCATTGCGCTTCACGTCGAAATAAATGATGTTCATGCCGAAGCCTTTGCCCTTCCGCGCGACATCGCCACCGATCGCCCCGCTGCCGATGATACCGAGTGTCATGCCTGCGAGCTTCACTCCGTGGAGGAGCATCGGATCCCAGCCCTTGTACTTGTTCGAGCGAATATAGCTGTCGCCTTCGACGATCCGGCACGACATCGCAAGGATGAGCGCCCATACATGCTCGGCAACGCGTTCGGTTCCTCCGCCTGGAGTGTTGGTGAGCGCGATTCCTCGCTTCTTCGCTTCAGCGACATCGAAATTATTGAAACCGACGGCATAGTTCGCGAATATCTTGGCGGTAGGCGACGCGTCGAAAACCGACGCGTCGATCTTGTCGGTAAGGAGCGAGAGCACCGCATCGTATTTGTCCTTCTTGAGCGCCTTGATGAGATGCTTCTGCTCGAGATTTACCGCATCGCTGACGGCGACTTCATACCCCTTGTCTCGGAGCATCTTCAACCCGATTTCTGGAATGACGTGCGTGACGAATATCTTCTTCATTGCTGTTTGTCTGAAATTAAATTTTGTTGAATAACTTGAGCTTATCCTCCACAGCCTTCTGCATCGCAGCGCGAGCTGGCTTGAGATATTTGTATGGAGCGACTTCGTCGGGATTATCCTGAAGCGCCTTCACGAGGCCAGCGCGGAGAGCCACGCGGAGCTCAGTAGAGATATGCACGATTCCGCAGCCGCCGTCGATAGCTCCCAAGAAATCTGCGATAGAACCGCCTGATCCGCCATGAAGCACGAGCGGCACGCCCGCAGCTGCGCTTATCTCCGCGATGCGCTTCGTGTTGAGCGCCGGATCGACGCCGCCCTTGAGCATGCCGTGGATATTCCCCACTGCAGGCGCGAGCATGTCGACGCCGGTCGCATCGACGAATGCCTTCGCCTCTTCAGGCTTTGTGAGGAATTCTTCGCTGATCTTCACACCTTCAGGAACAGCATCGAGGACTTTCGAGGATTTTCCGATGAAACCGATCTCAGCTTCGATCATGATGTCGCGGCCGGTCTTCTTCGTGACTTCATGGACATACTCGACGCATTTCTTCGTGATGGCGACGTTCTGATCGAATGGAAGTTCGGTCTGATCGATGATGACTGCATCGAAGCCTGCATCAGCAGCCTCGGCGACACGCTCGAATGAGTAGGTATGATCAGCATTGAGGAAAACTGCCCGGCCGTTGGGATAACCGAGCTTCGTATTCGCGGCAGACGGCTCGCGAACGCTGCGCACCAGTGCGACGACCTGATCGACGCCAATGAAATCGCGCTCGCCTTCCGATGCGCCGATAATGACTGGGATCTGCTCGTCAGCGCCGATCTTGCCAGGCGCTCCGTCCGGCAGATTTCGCGCAGCCTTCGTCATTTCGTCCTGCGCATTCACGACCGCCCAGAAGGCGTCGAGGCTCGCGATATTGAAATGGCCGACGCCCACCTTTCGCGCAAGCGCGTCCTTCACATACTCCCGCAATGATTTGATCTGTGTATTCATGGGGATATTGTAGCATAAGCGATTTCTGCAGGATGCTATACTATGCACATGTTCAACAAACAACTCGATTTCATAGCGATCGGCGACATTACCACGGATGCATTCATCAAATTGAAGGAGGCGCATGTGAATTGCAGCATCAACACCTCCGCATGCGAGCTCTGCATGAAATTCGGCGACAAGGTTCCCTTCGAGGAAGTCCATATCGTGAAATCAGTCGGAAATTCCCCGAATGCAGCCGTCTCCGCTGCCCGCCTCGGCCTCTCAAGCTCGCTCATCACCAATGTCGGCGACGATCAGAACGGCCGCGATTGCGTCGCAGAGCTGAAGAAAAATGATGTCGGCGCGAAATTCGTCGACCTCGACAAGACCAAGGTCACGAACTTCCATTACGTCCTCTGGTACGACGTCGACCGCACCATCCTCGTCCATCACGAAGACTACAACTACAAGCTGCCGAAAGCATTCGTGAACGGTCCCGCTCCGAAGTGGATATATCTGAGCTCGGTCGGATCATCGTCATACCCGTATCACGTCGAGATCGCAGAATATATGAAGAGGCATCCTGAAACGAAGCTCGCCTTCCAGCCCGGAACATTCCAGATGAAGATCGGCGCAAGCCAGCTGAAAGACATCTATGCTGAAACCGAAGTCTTCATCGTGAACACCGAGGAATCGCAGCGCGTGCTCGGACTCGAGGAAAAAGGCTTCACCGATATCGCTGCGATGAAGGAACTGCTCAAGAGCTGCCGCGCGCTCGGACCGAAGATCGTCCTCATCACCGACGGACCGAAGGGCGCCTATATGTTCGATGGCGACCATTACTATTTCATGCCGATATATCCTGATCCGAAGCCACCATACGAGCGAACTGGCTGCGGCGACGCTTTCGCTTCGACATTCGTCTCGGCGCTCCTCCTCGGTCATACTCCGCTCGAAGCGCTCGTCTGGGCTCCGGTCAATCCGATGTCCGTCGTGCAGTACGTCGGCGCGCAGCAAGGCCTCCTCACCCGAGAACAGATCGAAGACCTATTGAAGCACGCTCCGGAGAACTATAAGCCGAGGGAGATATAAAATTTATTCCGTCGACCCGGGAGATTTGTATTTGCTGAAAAATTCCTGCTTGTATTCGTCGAAGCGATCATCGAGGATGGACTGCCGGATCTTTCGCACGAGGTTCACGATGAAATAGAGATTGTGGATCGAGGCGAGCGTGCCGGCAAGCATCTCATTCGCGCGGAAAAGATGCGCGACATAAGCAGCGGTATAATTCGCGCACATATAGCAATCGCAGAGGCTCTTCCCTGTTTCATCCATATCGATCGGACCGAGACGATCGGTGTATTTTTCATTCTTTATATGGATCTTTCCGGTGCTCGTATAGAGCGTGCCATTGCGAGCCATGCGTGTCGGCATGACGCAATCGAACGTGTCGGCGCCGTTCTCGATTCCGCCGAAGAAGTCCGCGGGTTCGCCGATGCCGAGAAGGTGCCGAGGCTTCCCTTCAGGAAGGACTTCGTTCACCCAACCGACCGTCGTATACATGTCTTCCTTGTCGAAAGACCCGCCGATGCCGAAGCCGTCGAAGCCGCGCTCCGTGCCATCGCCTGCCGTAGTCGTCATGCTGCCGATGATCTGAGCGCTTTCCTTGCGGAGATCCTCATAGCGGCCGCCCTGCACGATACCGAACAATGCCTGCGGCAAGATGCCGTCAGCGACTTTCTTTGCCTCTGCTTCCTGATGGAAATCGAGGCAACGCTGCGCCCAGCGGTGGGTGCGATCCATCGCAGCTCTCTGATATTCATATGATGCGAGCGGCGACGTGCATTCGTCGAATACGAAAATAATATCGGCGCCGATGCCGTGCTGAATCTCGATCGATCGCTCGGGAGTGAAGCGGTGCGTGCTGCCGTCGAGCACTGATTTGAATGTGACGCCTTCCTCATCGATCTTCGCGAGCGCTTCATGCTGCGACGGCTCATCGTCAGAACGATGGTCCGGCCGAGCGAGGTCGACAGTCGCGCCGGAAGCGCTCAGAGTTGAAACGGCTGCTGCGTTTGCAATTTGAAGTTCTGGCGCGAGATGGGCAGTGGAATTCGCTCCGCGCTGGCCGATCTTGCTCACGCCGCCTTTACGAGCGCCGCCTGCATTGAATGCCGCGCCGAGCGAAAAGACCTGGAATCCTCCGGAGTCAGTGAATGTCGGCCCTTTCCAGTTCATGAATTTGCCGAGACCGCCCGCACGCTTGATGAGCTCATATCCCGGCTGAAGATAGAGGTGGTAGGTATTCGCAAGGACCGCATGCGCGCCGACATGCTCGGCGATATCGTCAGCCGAGAGCGCTTTCACGGTAGCCTTCGTTCCGACCACGATGAAAGCCGGCGTCTCTATCGAGCCGTGCGGAGTCTCGATGACACCGACTCGCCCGAGGCGATTCTTGTCCTCGCCTGCCAGGCCTTTCAGCCTTTTTTCGATCGAAAATTTCATGATGCGGCTATCATAGCACATGCGTGCGCCGCCGAGGAATGCGCCTGGCCGAATATGATATACTGTCGCCATGAAACCAGAGCAATTCACAGCGAAAGCGATCCAGGACAATATCGAGCTGCACCTGAAAGACATCAATGACGAATTCCGCGCAGGCTTCGAATTCCTCAAGAAATATCCGAAATCCGTGACGATCTTCGGTTCTGCCCGATTGACGCCGACAAGCTCGCACTATCATGCTGCGGAGCATCTCGCATATCGCATCGTGAAGGACCTCGGCTACTCGGTCATCACTGGCGGAGGACCCGGCATCATGGAAGCCGCGAACAAAGGCGCCCGCGATGCGCAATCGAACGGCGCCGCTCACGGAAGCTCGCTCGGGATCTGCATCAAGCTTCCGCAGGAGCAGTCGACCAACAAGTTCGTAGATTCGGAATTGCGTCTCGATTATTTCTTCACGCGAAAGGCGCTCCTCACGTTTGCCGCAGAAGCATACCTCTTCTTCCCCGGAGGCTTCGGAACGTTCGATGAGCTCTTCGGCATAATCACGCTCATCCAGACTCGCAAGATCCCGCGGGTTCCGGTCATCCTCGTCGGAAACGATTTCTGGAAGCCGCTTGCAGTATTCATCAAGCACCAGATGCTCACCGAGCATCAGACCATCTCTCTCGGCGACGAGAATCTCTTCATCATCACCGAGGACATCGAGAAGATCGTGAATGTCGTGAAGCATGCGCCGGTTTCCAACTGGTGGGAAATGCTCGACTAGGAGAAAGGAAAGCGCATTTGGATGCCAGGTTACAAAATTATACAAACAAAAAATCCCCTTTCGGGGATTTTTTGTTTAGAGGTTGGTGAGATTACCAGTTGCTCTGTGAGCCACCTCCGTTTCCACCTCGGTTGAAATCACGTCGTGGAGCTCGTGGTTCCATTGGTCGCGCTTCGTTAACCGTAAGAGTTCGGCCTTCGAGTTCCTTGCCGTTGAACATGTTGATAGCATTGTCTGCCTCAGCATCATTGCTCATCTGAACGAATCCGAAACCTTTTGATCGGCCCGTCATCTTGTCCATGATAATGCTTGCTGATTCAACTGCTCCGGCCTGAGCGAAGTGATTCTTGAGAGTCTCTTCGCTGGTGCCGTATGAAATTCCTCCTACGTATAGCTTCTTTGCCATTTGGGTTCTATATACCTCGTCTATATATTATTAACTTCGTAAGCGACTGAGAAAACTTACTTATACATAATGGTAACTGACTTGACAGGTTATGTCAATGAAATTACTGAACTGGAACCTCTGGCGCAGGCGCGGCAGGCTCTGAAACTGGTGTGGGCGTTGGATCAGGCGTGGCTGTAATTGGGGCTATTTCTGGCTCCGGTGCAGGCATCTGGGCTGTAGAAGTGGCTATTTCAGTCGTAACTGCCGATTCGGTGGATGTGGCTGCTGGAGCCGTAGAAGTGCTTGTTTCGCCTGATGAAGCGGTTCCGGCTGTGGTAACTGTCGTTGTTGCGGTATTTGGATCGGAAACAGTGCTCATAGGGACGTTTCCAGGGGTCGAAGGCTGATTTGAAGGCTGAATCGAGGTAGGAGTTGCACAATCCCCTGGGAAATTCTGCATTGTTCCATTCATCACCTTGAGGCAATACGGCTGGCCGGTGACCCCGTCATACAGCGTAATGCCCGAAGGCTTCGATGGCGATCCGACCGTCAGCGCGTCGGCCTTCAGGTCGCCGAACAACGCGACTGTTCCGGTGATCTTTCCGACAGTCCAATCCCCTATGCCCTGTATCATGGACTTCAAAGTCGAAGTGCTCGTCGCTATCGTGAGCGCATTCACTTTCACATCAAGCTGCTTGATTGCTTCGGCGAGCACAGGCGTGAGCGCTGTGTATGCGACGCTCTTGAAGCCGTTGACGTCAGTCTGGACGAGCTGCGGGAATACTTTTTCGAAATCCTGCGCGATGAATCCGAAGCGGAGCGTATCAGTCGATTGATTGTTCCATCGGAAATTGACAGCTTGGAGCTGATTGATCTGGTCGAGCGCTGTTGCGCCATTTATTGAAACGATATCTTTCTTGAGTCGGCGATCGGACGAACAGATGAGCGATGTCGACGTCGGATCGATGGTACATGTGCCGTTGGCATCGGTGAAGCCTGCGACCGGTCCGTCTCCGGATCGCTGGATATGAAGTCTGTACAGAGGCGTAGAGGTGCCGATGCCGACCTTTCCTCCGTTCTGATTCATGATGATATTTCCATACGAGCCTGCGACAAGACCAGCCCCGGGTGCTCCGCCGCTGATGATGACATTTCCTCCATTCGCGCCATTCACGGAATTATCGTTGCTTGATCCGCCAAAACCTGCAATGACGCTCAGGAGGCCGCCATCGCCAGGCTGACCGAATCCACTCGCAGTATCATTGCCGCCATTTCCTGATGCGAGCGTAAGCGCCCCTCCTAAGCCGCCGCCCAGAGAAGCAGCTCCGTTGCCCGCGCCGATGTTGACTGCGCCTCCGAGTCCTGCGTTTTCGGTACCATCGCCGTTCGATGCGCCTGCTCCGCCGAATATATTGACGACACCTCCGCTGCCGCCGTCGACGCCGCCTCCGCTCGAATCTCCGCCCGGACCGGCAAAAAGATCTATGCCTCCTCCGCTGAATCCGCCCGGAGTCGCGTTGTTGTTCAGACCCCCCTTACCACCATAGATCGCGAGTGCTTGCGATGCGTTAGCATTATCCGCGCCGCTGAATCCGTCGAGCGCGAATCTTGCCGAAGGGGTCGTCGTGCCGATGCCGACAAAGCCGTTGCCGAAGACTTTGAAAAAAGAATTGCGCGATGTGTCAGTCACATCGAATATCGCATACGTCGGAGATGAGGACGCCATGAGAGTGAACCTTGCGCTCGTCGATGCCGTTCCGACGGATACGTCTCCGCTCGGGCCGATGAGGACTCGTTCAGAACCTCCTGTTCTCAGCGAAAGTCCAGTCATTCCGATATCGGCTTCGATTCGGAATTGCTTGTTCGTGCCGGGTCCAGCGAATGCTTTTATCCTATTCGAATTGCTGTCAGTCGTGATGTCGATAGCTTGCAACACAGGAGTTCCAGGACGGACAAATCGCGTCGAGCTTGTAGACTGATTTATAGTTATCGCATCATTGAAGGATGTGGCTGTTCCATTTGCGGTGAATGCGGTCGTCGTGAAGATTCCGCCGACAGTGAGGTCGCTTGAGACATGAGCGGTTCCGGCTATGTCTAGCTTGTATATCGGGGAATTGGTGCCGATGCCGACGTTGCCGGTATTGTAATAAATATCAGTGCTCGAAGACGTCCATTGCGAGCTTCCACCGCCGCCCGTGAAAAGGACGCCGTTCTGATAAATATTGCCGGTGAGATTGATGTCTCCGTTCACCACAAGCTTGGATCCCGGAGTCGTCGTGCCGATGCCGAAGTTTCCGCCAGCGGCGATGACCGATGAGATCGCTCCAGTAGTATCATAGAAATTGACGAGGCTCGCAGTCTGCGATGCTGCAGGCCTGATCGAAAGCGTCGTTGTCGCAGCATTTGATCCGAGCAGCGTGAGCAGCGCAGAAGGCGTCGTCGAGCCGATGCCGACCAAGCCGTTGTTGTCGATGAACACTTTATCCGTCGTGCCGGTGAAGAGGCGGAGGCCGCTGCTATTCGAATCGCTCGCGATTCGGAAAGGCTTCGCGCCTCCTGAAACGCTCACGCCCCTCACTTCATTGACCACTCCGTCCGTGGTGAACTGTATATACTGCGTCGTCGTTCTGCTGATGCGCGTCGTGCTCGCTCCCTGGAATACGTCGAGGATCGCGTTTGCATTCGGAGCTGCAGTTCCGATTCCGAAGCTTCCATTCTGGAGGAGCGTAAGGAGCTGCGCGCCGGTCGACGAAGCGACGACGAAGGGGTTCGTGCCTGCAGTTCCCTTCACTGAAAGCGTCGCGATCGGCGTAGACGTGCCGATGCCGACGCTGCCGCCGAAGCTTGCGCCTCCGGTGAATGTTCCGCTTCCCGCAACGGACAGGGTCGATACCGGTGAACTTGTGCCGATGCCGAAGCTTCCATTCTGGAGGAGCGTAAGGAGCTGCACGTCAGTCGACGAAGCGACGACGAAAGGGTTCGTGCCTGCAGTTCCCTTCACTGAAAGCGTCGCGATCGGCGTCGATGAGCCGATGCCCACATTGCCAGCAATGAAGCTGATATTGGAACCTGATGTGGTCCATTGCGAACTGGCGCCGCTCGTGATCCCGAGCGACGATGTCGATACGAGATCATATCCGCCGCTTGCATTGCCGAGAAGGACCTGTCCGAACGTCGGAGTTGACGTCGCTCCGGTGCCTCCGTGCGCGACCGACAGAACGCCTGAAGTGATATTGCCAGCGTTCGATGCATTCGCCGCTGCAGACGCGACCGACGTCGCGAGATTCGACATGGACTGGCCGACATGATCGACTGTGGAGTCCGTCTGCCGGATAAGCTGACTCCTGGTGCCCAAGGCGATATTCGCAAGCTGCTGCTGAATAGCATCGTACTCTGCTGAAGTAAGCTGCGTCTGAGTCGAGACCTGCGGCGCAGACGGAGGCGGGAGTCGCGTCGGTATCGAGGCTGACGATAATGCCGAAGACGGTTTTGATATTGATGCTGGTGCCGGAACAGCCGCAACGTACGCGTGCGCAGGCATAGGCACAGGCACAAATGCGTCTGCTGATGCGGCTGCGAGGACGGATGCCGGATTTTTCATGCAGACAACAGGAAGAGGAGCGCCGACGATTTTATTTACGCCGCAATTCATTCCTGATGCGGCTGAATTGATGAAGTTCGGAATGAAGGACCTGATCGATTCGAATGAGAATGCCTGGATCGTCGATTTTCCGACAGCATTCATCCCATTCAAAGTGCTGGACATGACGACAGAAGCTCCTTCCTTGAAGATGTCTGAGAAATACGCCTGGGAAATTTTCGGAGAAATAGAAAAAAGCGCGATCGCAAAAGCTATTAGCGCAAATAACCATCGTTGATTTGGTAGTCGCTGCTTCATTCGACGTAATTATACCATGATTGAAATATGGAAATGCTGACTTATCCTCAGTTGTTGAAATACTTCTATTATTGAGAAGCTTCGGTGCTTCCCTGCGCAGGAACAGCCGGCAAGTCAGGCGCGGGTGTCGGTTCAGGCTGAGTTGCGGCAGAAACCGGAGTCGAGGTCGCATCGGCTGCAGACATCGCCGAAGGCGCTGTCGAAGATGCGGCGACTGTCGTATCTGCAGTTGCCGGAGTAGTCGTAGCAGGCACAGCTTCGGTCGAGCTTGCAGAAGCAGCTGGAGCCGGCGCAACTGGCGGCGTCGTAGTTGCTGCTGGTGCGGGAGATGCCGGCGTTACTGAAGGCTGAGTTGTCGAAACTGCCGGAGCCGCATCCGAACACTTGCCAGGAACCTTTGCCCATTCTCCATTCGTAATCCGCACGCACCATACTTGTCCGCTCGCCGAATCCTTCATCTCAAGTCCATTTGAAACTGAAGCTGTTTCGGTTTCGACATGCTTGAATGAAGCGAACGGCGCAGTGATCTTCGTCACCACCCAATCACCCATATCGAGAATCATTGATTTCAATGTCGAAGTGCTTACTCGGGCATTGAGATCATTGACCTTCACGTCGAGCTGCTTGATCGCTTCTGCGAGGACCGGAGTGAGCGCGGTGTATGCGACGCTCTTGAAGCCGTTGATATCGGTCTGAACGAGCTCTGGGAATATCTGTTCAAGGTCCTGCGCGATGAAGCCGTATCGGAGCGTATCGCTCGTCTGATTATTCCATCGGAAATTGACTCCCTGGAGCTGATTGATCTTGTCGAGCGCCGTGATGCTATTTATAGAAACAATATCCTTCTTGAGGCGTCGGTCAGAGGAGCAGACGAGGGATGTCGAGGTCGGGTCGACGGTACATGTACCATCAGCATCAGTGAAGCCTGCCACGCCGCCGGCAACTGTTGTCTGCACATGGAAAGGATACAGGGGCGTCGATGTGCCGATGCCCATGCGGCCTGCCGCGGTAACAGTGATGAGTCGCGAGTTCGTCGAAGATGAGACTGCGAAAATGTCGGCAGCACCTGCAGTTCCATAAATATCGAGCTTAGCTACCGGAGTTGTCGTGCCGACGCCGGTATTGCCTGTGAGTGAGATTCCGCCGGTTCCTGCAGTCAGGGCAATCGAAGTAGCGCCTGTCGAGTTACCGATAGTAATGGTGTTTGCGACAGCAGCCGTTCCGATCGCGATGGTCTTCGCTCCCGTGCCTCCGGTTCCGAGGTTGATGGTCTGCGCGCCGGTTCCGGTGCCGATTGCGATCGTTCCGGTCTGGAGGCCGGTGCCTCCGATGGTGATCGTGCCTCCGGTCATGGCCGCGCCCATCGCGATCGATCCGCCGGTCTGCGTGTTGCCGATGGCGATCACGTTCGCGCCCGTTCCTCCGATCGAAAGCGTCTTGAGTCCCGTGCCCGTGCCGAGGCTGATGGTCTGCGCGCCCGTGCCCGTGCCGAGGCCGATCGTTCCGGTCTGGAGGCCGGTGCCGCCGATGTTGATCGTGCCGCCGGTCATCGCGTCGCCGAGGGAGATGGAGCCTGCGGTCTGCGTCGTTCCGATCGTGATGACGTTGGCTGCGGCACCACCTATTGCTATAGTCTGAACAGCGGTACCTCCGGTGCCGATATTGATATTGCGAGCGAAGTCATTGACGCCGATATCGATGTTGCCCGTTCCTGCGTTGAGGACGAGCGATGTCGCGCCAGTGCCGTTTCCAAGAGTTATCGTCTTGGCGTTTGCACTCGTACCGATGCCGATCGCTCCGGTCGTTCCGGAATCGAGCGTGAGGGCATTCGTCGTCGTCGACTTGATCGTCAAGCTTCCGATCGAATCGATCGTGCTTGCGTCAGCGAATGTAAGCGCAGAAGTAGGAACGGCTGTTCCGATGCCCACGAAGCCGGTGCTCTTCACCGTGAATAGCTTCGCGTCCGTCGATGAAGCGACCGAGAAGATGTCGGAGGTGACGCCTGCGGTTCCGGAGACTGCGAGCTTCGCTGAAGGGGTGGTGGTCCCGAGTCCGAGGTTGCCGAGCGCATTAAGCGTGAGGAGCCTGCTATCAGTAGAGGATGCGACGATAAACGGATCGAGCGCAGCAGATCCTTTCACTGAAAGAGTGCCGATCGGAGTCGATGACCCGACGCCGACATTGCCTGCAGCAGTGACCGTGAAGAATTTGGCGTTCGTCGACGATGCCACCGAGAAGATGTCGGTGGTGACGCCTGCGGTTCCGGAGACCGCGAGCTTCGCTGAAGGAGTCGAAGTTCCTACGCCGAGTTCTCCTGCAGAAGTGAATGTAAGGAGTCGAGAATTCGACGAGGACGAGATTGCAAAGATATCCGACGTGCCAGCGATACCGTAAAGGCCGAGACGAGCCGACGGCGTGGTGGTGCCGATTCCCACCTTTCCGTCACTCGTGATCGTAAAAAGACGCGCGTCGGTAGACGAAGCTACTGCGAATATGTCTGCTGTTCCCGCGGTGCCGGTGATGGCGAACTTAGCGGAAGGAGTCGATGACCCGACGCCGACATTGCCTGCAGCAGTGACCGTGAAGAATTTGGCGTTCGTCGACGATGCCACCGAGAAGATGTCGGTGGTGACGCCTGCGGTTCCGGAGACCGCGAGCTTTGCCGCGGGAGTGGTGGTGCCGATGCCGACAGTGCCGCTCGATGTGATACTCAATCGTTCCGTGTTGCTCGTAAATAATGCCAGCGGCTTCGCATCATATGTGCCGACTGCGAATTTAGTCATCTGCGTGCCCTGACCGAGGAGCAATCCTAGTCCCGCGTCCGAAGTTCCGTCATTCAGATAGTTGTCGCTCGCGAAGGAACTGCCATGGGTCATCAGAGCAAAGAAATTGTTCGGATAAGTTCCGCTTGTGACGATGAATTGGCTTCTGCCGAAATCATTCACATTCTCAAACTTCCCCTGAACAATCGTCGCTCCGGTAGAGCTTCCTGAGACATGGAATTGCGAATCAGGCGCTGCGGTGCCGATTCCTATACTCCCTGTATTGTAATAAATATTCGACCCGGAAGTCGTCCACTGGCTTGTTGCAAGCGTCTGAGAATACAGCACGCCGTTCCTGTATATATCGCCGGTGAAATTGATGTCGCCGCCGACTGAAAGCTTCGACCCAGGAGTAGTCGTGCCGACGCCGAGATTTCCCAAAGGATCCAGAACCATCCTCGCTGTGCTGCTGCCGCCGGTATACCAGCCGAATTGCCCTGTCGTAGAAGGACCGAAAGATTTGAACCAGGTGTCCCCCGCAGCGCCGACGCCGATCGTCGAGTCATAGTTCGCGGCAGCATCCCTATAGAGAATGATCTTGTCTCCGTTTGAATTCGAGCCGTATGCGCCGGGAGCTCCGTAACCTCCGGCATTCAGCTCGATAGCCTTCCTGTCAGTCGAATCCGTTGGGTTACGAGAACCGATTGAAAGTCGATTCGAAGGGGTAGTCGTGCCGATACCGACATTCCCGCTCGAGTTGATGGTTATTTTTGACGCATTGTTTGGGCCGATCTGGACAGAATCTGCGATATTATTCGTTATGCTGCTTCCCAAAATGTGCGCGCCGCTGGCAAGAATGGTATTTCCGCTTCCGAACGCATAGCTTCCGGTATAGCCTCCGCCATCATACCCGCCCGACATGCCCGATAGGGTAATATCCGCCGCCGTGCTGGTAATAGTGACATTTCCAGCTATGCCATATGAACTATTAGTGAAATAAACCGTATCGATCGTATCGTCGATGCTATATGACATATTCATCCCGGAACTACCCACAGACGCATACAATGCGTATGCTGTCGCAGTCGTGCCGCCGCCGATCGTCACTCCATAATCTCCTCCATTCTGGAGATTGCTGTCATTATCGAATTCGAAATTATATGTAACGATTCCGTCTGAGATGGTGACCATGTCACCATCGGAAGGTACCCCAGTAAGCGTGACGTACCCCGTTGCCGCATTCGGAGCGTCCGAATTCATGATATTGCTATTGCCGAAATTGTAGCCAATGAAGCCATTGCCTGCAAAAGAACCTCCGCTCACAGCGCCTCCGAAAGACGCGGTGCCATCATCATAGAGGTTGGTGCCTCCTAGGTATCCATTAGCATGAAAAAAACTATTGAAATCTGAACCTGCGTTAAATGCATAGCCTGCACCATACGCGTAACCAGCATTAGACGCTGTTCCGTTGAAATTTCCGTTGGTATCAATGCTCCAGTTATCGCTTGCCAAAGTGCCGCTCACAAATAGGTCACTGTTCGCATGAATAGTCCCGAAGAATTCATGATTATATGACGCGTCATTTTGTCCACCATATCCTATGAATGATGAATTTGCACCGTTGATAGGATCCCAGATATTCAAGGTATTAGTCAATCCAATCTCGCCGGCAGCAAGCATCAGATTCCCGCTTCCGATATCAACCGAGGTCAGTGCTGCGAGCGTGGTAGAAGTTGCGTTTGTGCTTACAAGCCGAGGGAGCGTAGATTCCGTCTGCGTATTGGCTGTGAAGTATTGGCCGAGAGTCTCTCCTGCCACTTCGAGCTTCGCAGTCGAAGGGGTGGTTCCGATTCCTACGTTCCCCGTAGGAGTAATGAGCATTCGACGGGTCGGAGTATATGCAGCGCCGGTAGTTAAGCCACTGTCGCTATAAAAAGATGTGCCTGAGGAATCAAACCCGGTAAATGATCCGTATGTAGATTTTAAGACCCATTGACCGCTTGAATTGAAAGCAACATTTCCGAAATATGTATCATTCGTTCCGGGCACGTTCGTTATATACAATCCTTTATCTGTCGAATCTCCGCCGAGATGGAAACCGCTGGCCGAACCTGATTGGGTGATATCAAATTTGTAGAGAGGATTTGTAGTGCCTACACCGAGATTTCCACTCTGGAGCAGCGTGAGCAGCTGTGAACCGGTCGATGAAGCGACAACGAACGGGCTCGTGCCTGCAGTTCCCTTCACGCCGAGCGTCGCTGCCGGTGGAGTAGTGCCGACGCTGAGGCGACCTGACACGGTCGTAGTGCCTGCTGCGAAGCTGCCGGCAGCAGTCGTCGTAATATTTGCGGTTCCGAATGAAGTGATTCCTGATAGTGTCGTTATGTTCGGAAGAGATGTCGTAGCGGCAAGCACCTGGATCGCGGTGGTCGAGGCACGGGCTGTCGTATAGTACAGATTATTCCCTTCAGCGACGTTCGTCGTCGTCAATCCAAGCGACGATGTCGCGACGCTAAGCGTGTTCCCCGTCCATGCGAGGGCGCCACCTGCAGTGATTCTCGATGAAGGAGTGTTGAAGAAAGAAGCCCAGTCAGACGTCGACGCAGTGAGCGGAATGGCGAAGCCGGAAGTCAGTGAAAAGATGCCGGTGCTCGGAGCATACGTCAGTCCGGAAGCCGAGGACGAGATGAAATTGCGGACGGTCGAGGTCGCGGCGGCGACGACCTGGCCGGCGGTGGTGGAGGCGCGGAGGGCGGTGAAGTAGAGGTTTCCATTTTCAGCAACGGCTGACGTATCGAGTGCTTGGAATGTCTTGTCTCCCCTGAAATATGAACTTGTAGTAGAAGCGGCGATCGCAGATTCCTTCGCAGTGAATGCCGCAAAGTCGGTCGAAGCGAGATATCCGTCTGCAGTGCTTGAGGCCCGAGTGATCGAGAGCGCATTCGAAAGGAGCGAGAGAGGGCCGTTCACGCCGGTGATCCTGTTGACGAATGCAATATTCCAGTCAGTTGTCGAAGCCGACAGCGGGATATTGAAGCCGGAAGTCAGTGAAAATATTCCCGTGCTCGGTGCGTACGTAAGGCCTGAAGCCGAGGACGAGATGAAATTGCGGACGGTCGAGGTCGCGGCGGCGATGCGGGCATCTGCGCGAACGTCGGTGTAGTAGAGATTCGATCCCTCGCTCACATCCGTAGTGAGGAACCCGAGCGTCGAGGTCCCGACGAGATTGTATCCGCCTGCCGAGTTTCCGAGGAGTATCTGCCCGAGCGTCGGCGCAGTCGTCGTGCCGGTGCCGCCGCGGGCGACCGCGAGGACGCCGGACGTGATGTTCGAAGCGGAGAGCGCGAGCGAGGGAGCCGACGTCAGCCCCGCCAATGTAGCGATATTCGGCAGCGAGGTCGTGGCTGCGAGAACATTGATCGCGGTCGTCGAGGCGCGGGCATCGGTATAGTAGAGGTTCGACCCTTCGGCGATGTTCGAAGTAGTGAGGCCGAGCGACGAGGTCGAGACATTGAGCGTGTTCCCCGTCCACGAGAGGAGATTGCCTGCCGTGATCCGCGACGAGGGCGCATTGAAGAAGGAAGCCCATTCGGTGCTCGAAGCCGACAGCGGGATATTGAAGCCGGAAGTCAGCGAGAATATTCCCGTGCTCGGTGCGTACGTAAGGCCTGAAGCCGAGGACGAGATGAAATTGCGGACGGTCGAGGTCGCGGCGGCGACGACCTGGCCGGCGGTGGTGGAGGCGCGGAGGGCGGTGAAGTAGAGGTTCGATCCTTCGGCAATGTTCGAAGTAGTGAGGCCGAGCGACGAAGTCGAGATTCCTGAAACGGCTGTGCCGTCTGAAGCATAATATGCGAGCTGACCTGTCGTGCCGAAATTGATCGTGCTTGTTCCGACCGAACCGGCGCCTACGATTCCGAGGGATGATGTCGAAACAAGATCGTATCCGCCATTCGCATTTCCAAGGAGAAGCTGGCCGAATGCCGGAGCGGTCGATGTCCCCGTGCCTCCATACGGAATTGAGAGTATGCCAGCGGTGATGTTGCCCGCGTCAGTAGAGCTTGCAGCCAATGAAGATATCCGTGATGAGAGGCCTGAGATCGAGCCATTGATCTGGTCCGAGTTCACGCTGCCACCGCCGCCGCTCGACGCCGATCCGAGATGATCGACAGTCGAGGTGATCTGGCGCGATTGCAGCCTGATGCTTTCGAAAACATCCGCAAGCTGCCGCTGGATAGCTGCGAATTCTGCCGATGAAAGATTCGAAGAAACAGAAGCGACCTGAACTGTCTGCGTCTGGACTGTTGTCGTCTGAGGTCTTGGAGTGACTGCGGGCGCAGCGGCTACTGTTTGATCCGGAGCTGCAGCAGCTGGATTTGCAGCAGGCTTGTCCTTGGACGCAAGCGCGCCCTTTCCAGGATCGACAGAAGCCAAATTATGAGAAGCAGGAACCTTCCGAGAGGCGAGGATTGCGGGACTTTTCGCGCACACCGCAGTCAGGTCTCGCCCGATGACTTCATCGACCGTACAGTTAAGATTCGAGGCGAACCTATTGATGACATCCGGGATGAAGGATTTGATCGACTCGAAGGAAAGCGCCTGGAGAGCGGAATTGCCGACGACCTGCATGCCCTTATTCGCGGGCTGCAGCAGGTCATTGAAAGAAAATGCGTATGAAATATTCGATGAAACGAGAAAAAAGGCGAGCAAAATTGCCGTTATGAGGAAAGATTTCCTGAAATTTGAGGGTAGCTCGTTCATTCCCCAGTAGTTTAGCACGGAAATGCGGCTTTTTTGAGCAAAAAAGTGGGGATAAATGAAGCAAAATAAGCAGATTTTAGAGAATTGACATGAAAATGGTCTTCAGGAGTTCTGGGTTGGCGCTTCCCTTCGTCGCCTTCATGCCTTGGCCGATGAAGAACTGGAGAGCGGCGGCTTTTCCGGCTTTGTAATCGGCAGCTACCGCGGGATTCGCCGCGACGATAGCTTCAGCGATCTTTTTGATTTCGCCTTCGTCATTTTTCTGTATGAAGCCGTTCTTCTCGGCGAGCATTTCGGGATCGACGAATGAAACCGGAGCGCCGGAAGCCGCAGCCGCGATCGCAACCTTCCCTTCGGCATACATGATCGAGAGCGTATCCTTTCCTCCGCGCGAATTCACTTTGCCGGATCCGATGAGCTGGATGAGCTTCGCGAATTGCTCCGGCGGGACGATCGACATGTGCGAAACGAATTCCCCTTCGCCGAATTCCTTCTTGAGCGTGCCGACATAATCGGAAAGGATGTAGTTGATCGCGAGACGCACAAGCTTCTTGTCTGACGAGAACGGAGCAATCGTCTTTTCGAAATATTCAGAAATGATTTCAGACTCGACGCACACCGCGACTTCCTTATCGGTCATTTCGTATGCGGTCTTATATCGAGCACGCTTCTCCCATGGGAGTTCGGGCATCTCTTTCGTGAGCGCTGCAGGAGCAAAATCCGCGACCTCGCTCACCTTCAACTTCGGGATGTCAGGATCCGGAAAATACCGATAGTCATGCGCGCTTTCTTTTGCCCGCTGCGAGAAAGTCTTCTGGGACGATTCGTCCCAACCGCGAGTCTCCTGAACGATTTTTTCGATCGGCTCCTTCCCTGCTGCTCGCTCGATTTCCGCTGCTTCGAGAATGCGCGTATGGCGCGCGATTTCATAGACGATGGAGCGCTCGACGGCACGGAATGAATTGATGTTCTTCACCTCGGTCTTCGTGCCGAATTTCCGCGCAGCAGTATCCTCTGGGGTAGCGATCGAGATATTCACCTCGACTCGCATCTCGCCTTTTTCCATATTCGCTTCGCCTGAGCCGAGGCATCGGAGGAGGAGCTGCAGTTCTTTCGCGAATCGGAGCGCGGTCTCGGCATCATGAATGACCGGCTCGGTCACGAGCTCCATGAGCGGCACGCCTGCGCGATTGTAATTCACGAGCGACTTGTCTGCGACATGCAGGCCTGGCGCATCATGCGTCGACTGCGCAGTGTCTTCCTCGAGATGGATGCGCGTGAGCGCCACGCCGGCAAGCTCGCCTCCGGAGACGAGCGGATATTTGTACTGGCTGATCTGGTAGCCCTTCGGGATGTCAGGGTAGAAATACTGCTTGCGATCCCATTCGGTGAAGTCAGCGATGTTCCCTTTCACCGCATGGCCGATCTTGAGCACATGCTTGATCGCCTCGTGATTGAGCACGGGCAAAGTTCCCGGGTGCGCCATGCAGACCGGGCAGATATTCGCGTTCGGCTTTTCCTCATCGGGATCATTGACGCACGCGCAGAACATCTTGCTCTTCGTCGCAAGTTCAGCGTGCACTTCGAGTCCGATCGTCGGTACGTATTTCATGCTCGCTAGTGTACTTCAAATTCGCCAAATAAAAAAGGGAGCAGGAGCTATGCCCGGAGCCGCTTCACGATTTCATCCATGAGGACTTTCACTGAGACATCGTCGAGGATGGTGACTGAAAGGATATCGCTTTCCTTGATCTTGTTCGCAGGCTTCTTGCCGGCATTGGCGACTTTCATGATCGATTTCTTCGCAGCTGCGAGTCCTGCCGCGATGACCTTCTTGTCAGTGCCGAATACGTCGGTCTTGGTGAAGATGATCGTCTCAGGCTTCTGATCGAGATTCGACGCCTGCTCGTCGAGCACGCCATCGATACTCTCCTCTGCGATCTTCGCCTGCGCGTCGCTGTATTTCTTGAGCTCTTCTCGGATCGTCTCGTATACTTCGGCGACGCTATCAGCGTCGAACTTCGAGACCTTGTCGGCCTTTTTGGTGATATCGACGACGCCTTCGAGAGAAATGAGATGGAAAAGCATGCGGGTGCGCTTCACGTGGCGGAGGAATTTGATGCCGAGGCCCCTGCCTTCCGAAGCGCCTTCGATGAGTCCGGGAATGTCAGCGAGGATGAAGCCTCCCGGCAATGCGCCGAGGTTCGGTTCGAGCGTGGTGAATTGGTAGCTGCCGACTTTCGCATCGGCATTCGTGAGCGCATTCAGGAGCGACGACTTTCCCGCATTCGGCAAGCCGATGAGTCCGCCGTCCGCCACGAGTTCGAGTTCGATATGGAAATCGGATTCTTCGCCCTCCTTTCCGGGAGTCGATTGCAGCGGCGTGACATTCGTCGAAGCCTTGAAATGCTCGTTGCCGAGACCTCCGCGGCCTCCCTTCAGGATCTTGATGAGCTGGCCGTCACTGAGCAGGCTGACGAGCCGGCCATTCCGCATATCCTTCACGATGGAACCGATCGGAAGATCGATCGTGATGTCGTCTCCGTCCTTTCCATGCATGCTGTTCCTCATGCCGTCGGTGCCGTTGCCTCCCTCGAATTCCTTCGAGTTGCGGTATCTGTTGAGTATCGAAAGATCGCGGACAGCCCGTATGTATACGTCGCCTCCCCTTCCGCCATTGCCGCCGGCGGCTCCTGCGAATTCCTTCGCGCGCTCATGGCGCCACAGCACGACGCCGTCGCCGCCACGTCCTGCCCGAGCATGAATTGTGATTTCGTCGATGAAAGACATATGGTTTTGAGAAAATTATGAAGAAATAAGAGTCTAGCACACACGATGCCAATTTAGCTATTATGCGATGGTGCCGAATGATTCGTCTTGTATATTTCAATCAAGGCGAATAGGAACGCGAGTATGAGCGGGCCGAGGATGAAACCGACCGGTCCGAAGAACGAAAGGCCTCCGAGCACCGAGAGCAGGATGAGGAACGGATGGATTCGCACCTTCCTATTTATGAGGAAGCTCGAAAGCAGGTTGTCCACGAGACCGACTGCGAGTATCGCCCAGATAAGCATGCCGAGCGCGTGCAGATGCGTCGACATGACGAAGAGATAGAGGATCGCAGGAATCATGACGAGCGAGGTGCCGATGCCTGGAATGAAAGCGGCGATCATCGCGATCGTTCCCCAGAGCACAGGGTTCGGCACTCCGAATATCGAGAAGCCGATGCCCGAAAGGATTCCCTGCATGATGGAGACGACGATGCTGCCGGAGACGACCGAATGGATCGCCTGCTTGAGCTTATCAAGAATCTGGGACTCATGATCGTCCTTGAGCGGACTGAAGAGGATGAGCTGCTTGCGGAGCGCATTGCCGTCGCGGAGCAGATAGAAGAGCGCGAGGAGGATGACGAAGATATTCAAGCCGATCTTCGCAGCGCTCGAGAAGACCGTGTCCATGTTCGACAGCAGCCAATCGAAGAAGCTCTGGATGTATTCGGTCACGTTGAACGAATCGAAATTGAATGTCGGAGTGACATCGAAGGTGTGCGCGATGCCGCTGAGGCCCTTGTTGAGAGATGAGATGATGTGCGCGCGTTCGCCTTCGTCAGTGAGGCTCAGATAGAGCGTTCCTGTTTCAGTATAGAGCCTGATCGCGAGGAATGTGAGCGGCGTGATGACGATGATCGCGATGACGATGATCGACACGATCGTTGCCCACGTGCTTCCCTGATCTCCTTTTGCGACGAATCTCGCGACGAGACGATGGACTGGCCTGAAGATGACCGAGAGCACGATCGCGATGACGATCGCCGTCATGTACGGCAGGAAGACGAGCGCAGCGAGGCAGAATGCGCCGATAAGCAATCCGACGAACATGTAATATTGGGAGCGTGTTTCCATATTGGCTTATTCTAGCACACCTCGAATGCAGGACTAGTGGCTATGGCCGACGTGCTCGATCGCCTCCTGTTCCTTCGCGATCTTTTCAGCTGAAACAGAATCTTCCTCGGATGCGTCGTTCTCTCGCTTCATGAGCATCCACACCGCGATGAGCGTCGTGATCGGCACCGCGAGAACGAGGCCGATGCTGCCGATCATCGTGCGGATGATTTCGGTCGCGAACAGCTCGCGATTGAGCGTGAGCGCGATCGAACTGTCGGACGACTTCATGTAGAGCAGCAGGAGCGGCAGCGATACGCCGACATACGCGATCGCGAGCGTATTCACGAGCGCGCCGATATGTTCCCTGCCGATGCGGATCGATCGCTTGAATATGACGCTTCGCGGCAGATGCGGCGCGACCCGATTCAATTCTTCGACGGAGATCGCCTGGCCGATCGCCACATCGTACAGCACGCCGAGCAATCCGATGAGGATCCCGCCAAGCAGCAGTCCGACGAAATCGATCGAGCCTCGAGTATCGAGATTCAAGTAAACTGCCTCCTCATTGCTGAAGCCGGAAAGCCTGCTCCAGTGCACCGCGGCATATGCGAGCACGCCAGTGAACGCGATCGTGACGATCATGCCGATGACTGCGGCAGATGTCGTCTTATTGAAACCGTGCGTTATGTACGAGCCGACGATGATGATGAGCGCAGCGACACCGAGACTGACGAGCACCGGCGAATATCCGTGCAGCACTCCGGGCAATAGGACATAGATGATGAGGATGAGGCTGCCAGCAAGGCTGAGCAGTCCTCTGATTCCCTGGATGCCGCCGAAGATGATGACGAGCGCGATGAAAAGCCCCACGAAAAAAAGTACCGCAGGTAGACGGTATGGCTCTGAAACCGCATACATTTCCCTGCCGTCTTCTCCGCGGATAGTGATCGTCAGATAGAAAGTCTCGCCTTTCTTCAGGCTCAGGTAATCGTTGGCGACAGTGATCGTCTTGTCCTTTTCTGCGCCCTCGAGAATTCGGACTTTGATCGTCTGATAATTGCTCGTGATGTCGGTGCCCGGCACCGCCCTCACTTCTTCGCTTTCGATGCTGACGACCTTCGCTTTCACCGTAGTTACCGTATCCTGAAGGAGCGCGACCTCGGAAGCTTTCGAAGCCTGCGCATCCGCGCGCAAAGGAACCGATTGCGAAATCGCGATCATGAAAAACAAAAAAGGAATGAGGAACAGTGCTGTTTTCTTCATCCCTTCATTGTACCTTTTTCGGATTATTTTTGCGCCTTCTTCATCGCGCGTCGAGCGTGGCGATTGCCTGCCGCTTCGCCATCGCCGCCGGCTGCATTGCTCGATTCGATAGCTTTCGCTGCTCCTTCGTGGACTTCCTTGAGCTCCACCTGCTGAGGTGCCGCGACTTGCGCGCCGACATGCTGGATCAGGCCGAGGATCTGGCCGTTCACGGCTTCATTCATTTCCTTGAAGAGGCGGAGGCCCTCTTTCTTGTATTCGACAAGCGGATCGCGCTGGCCGTAGGCACGGAGATTGACGCTTGATCGGGTGTAATCCATGACTTCGAGGTGTTCAACCCAGAACATGTCGATCGTCTGGAGCATGACCTGGCGAGCTACGCCGTAGAAGACGTCGCGGCCGAGCTGCGCGATCTTGTCAGCGATGGATTTCTCGATGAGAGCCTTCGTATCGGCATCCGCCAATGCGACCACTTCATCAAGCTTCGCCGCGACTTCGTCGATCGTGCCCATGACGATCTTGCGTCGTCGTTCGTAGACGGTCTTTCGCTGGTGGTTGAGGACGTCGTCGTATTCGAGCACATGCTTTCGCGAATCGAAGTTGAGGCCTTCGATCTTCGACTGCGCGCTTTCGAGCGATCGCGTGATGATGCGGTTCTCGATCGGCTCATCTTCTGCGACGCCGAGGCGTCCCATGAGATTCTTGATCGTGTCTCCTGCGAAGATGCGCATGAGCGAGTCGTCGAGCGATACGAAGAACTGCGTCTCGCCCGGATCTCCCTGTCGTCCGGCTCGTCCGCGGAGCTGGTTGTCGATGCGTCGCGCATCATGGCGTTCGGTGCCGAGGACGAAAAGTCCGCCGACCGATTTCACTTCCTCATAGAGATCCTTCGAGCCTGGATTTCCGCCGAGCTTGATGTCGACTCCGCGTCCTGCCATGTTGGTAGCGATGGTGACTGCGCCTTTCTTTCCTGCCTGAGCGATGATCTCTCCTTCGCGTTCATGGTTCTTCGCGTTCAAGACTTCATGAGGAACGCCTTCTGCCTTGAGGAATTGCGAGAGCACTTCGTTCTTTTCGATCGAGACCGTACCGACGAGCACCGGCTGGCCTTTCTTGTTGAGTTCTTTCACCTTGCGGGCAACAGCCTTGTATTTGCCCTTCTCTGTCTGGAAGATGAGGTCATTGCGGTCGATTCGCTGGACTGCGTGATGCGTCGGAACCGTGATGGTTTCGAGGCCGTATACCTTATAGAATTCCTCAGCTGATGTGACCGCGGTACCTGTCATTCCGGAAAGCTTCCGGTAAAGTCTGAAATAGTTCTGGAACGTGATCGATGCGAATGTGCGAGATTCCTTCTGAACAGGCACGCCTTCCTTCGCTTCGATTGCCTGATGGAGGCCTTCTGACCAGCGTCGTCCCGGCTGCAGTCGTCCGGTGAATTCGTCGACGATGACGATCTGTCCTTCCTTTATGACGTATTCCTTATTGAGATTGAAAAGGGCCTTCGCTCGGACCGCAGTCTCGAGATGGTGCACGTATTTGATGCCTTTGTCGGTATAGATATTTCCAACGTTGAGGATCTTCTCCGCCTTCTCGATGCCTTTGTCGGTGAGCGAGATCTGCTTTCGCTTCTCATCGACGGTGAAATCCTCTTCCGCGATGAAGCCGCGGGCCATCTCGGCGAACTGCTGATAGAGATTTTCCGAATCAGTGGTAGGAGATGAAATGATGAGCGGCGTTCGAGCTTCATCGATGAGAATCGAGTCGATTTCGTCGACAACAGCATAGTTGAATTCGCGCTGGCGGATGTTCGCGGAATTGTATTCGAGATTGTCTCGGAGATAGTCGAAGCCGAACTCGTTGTTCGTTCCATAGGTAATGTCTGCGAGATATGCGTCTCGTCGGCTTACCGGCCTCAGGAATTCATGGACGACATGGAATGAGCCGGTCAGATCGCGGACCTTGTCGAGCTCATCGCCCTCTTTCGCAGGAGCAGCGGCAGCAACCGCAGCCTTATGCTCCGGATCATAGACATACGAGCTGTCGTGATTGATGACTGCAGTAGAAATTCCGAGAAAATTGTAGATCTGGCCCATCCAGACAGCGTCTCGTCGAGAGAGATAATCGTTGACCGTGATGACATGCACGCCCTTGCCGGTGAGCGCATTCAGATACACCGGAAGCGTCGCGACGAGCGTCTTTCCTTCTCCGGTTCGCATCTCGGCGATATTGCCGTTATGAAGGATCGCGCCTCCGATGAGCTGCACGTCGAAATGCCGCTGTCCGAGCGTTCGCTTCGCCGCTTCGCGAACGACTGCGAAAGCCTCAGGGAGGATTTCGGCAAGGACCTTCTTTTCATCTTCAAGATTTTTTGCTTCAGAGAGACGCCTCTTGAAAGTCGCAGTCTTTCCCTTCAGATCCTGATCGGACAACGCCGAAACGATCGACTCGAGCGCGTTCACCTGAGCCGGGAGCGATTCGTATTTCTTGAGATTCTTCTTGTTCGGATCTCCGAAGATAGTTTTGAGTGAAAATGCCATATTTGGTAGAAAAGTGATGTTGGAATTAACGGAAAAAAGCCGACTTTTACAGAAAACCACTATAGCATATCAGCCGATATACTGCACCTCCGGCGCGATATCGATGCCGGTCTTTTCACGAACGGACTGAGCCATTTCAGCGGCAAGCGATTTGATCTGCTCCGCAGTGCCTGCCGCTTTGTCCGCTTCGTTTCCTGCCGAAAGATAATCGTTGACAATGACAAGCGCCTGATTCTGATACACGCCGATCGCGCCGGAGTGTATCTTTCCCCGGTAGCCGCAGACATTGTCGAGGATCCATGCGAGCGGGACTTTCACGAAGCCCTGAACGACTTCACTTGTCGCCTTCCCTGCCGGGAACGATGGAAGATCAGGATATGCAGCCTTGAGTTCGACGAATTTTGCTTCGGTGATTACGGGATTCTTGAAGAAAGATCCGGCGGTGCCGAGCTTCGTCCAATCCGGAAGCTTGCGCTTGCGGATGTCGATGACTGCCTCGCGGACATCGGCCGGAGTGATCGATTCGGGAGCTGCGGACTTTTCCGGTATCTTTGAAAAATATTCCTTGAGATCTCTGTATGAAACATTCACGGCAGCATATGCTGGATCGAATTTCTTGAGATTGAAATGGATCCTGGTGAGGATGAATTCGCCCGGATTCTTCTTGAACATGCTGTCGCGGTATTCGAATCCGCAGTCAGCAGCTGCGAAATCGACGATCTCATTCCGAGCGACATCGAGAACTTCGACCGAATCGACGGCGCCCTGCACTTCGACGCCGTACGCGCCGATATTCTGGACCGCGCCTCCGCCTACGGTTCCGGGAATGAACGAAAGATTCTCGATTCCTGAAAGTCCGAGCTCGACGCTCTTCGCGACGAATGAGTCCCAATTTTCTCCTGCGCCGACAGTCGCCATGACTATGCCTGCCGTTTCATCTGAGAACTCCATGCCTGGAATCTCATTCTTGATCACGAGTCCGCCGAACCCTGCATCCGAGACGACGATATTCGAACCGCCGCCGAGAACAAAGATCTGCAGCGCGTCGCCATCGCTGCCCCGCTGCCCTTTCGCCCAAGCGACGGCCTCCTTCAATTCATCGACCGATTTCACGCATGCAAAAAAACGAGCGGGCCCTCCCACTCTGAATGTCGTATATTCTCGAAGCGAGATGTTGTTCTGGATATTTATCATGGCAGGAATATGATTGCGCCAACTGATGGCGACGGGTGTTAGCTCCAATATAATGTCTAAATTAAAATGTGAGTACAGCCGCCGCCATCGCTTGGAACAACCTCGCGCATTATAACACAAAATCCCGCCGAGGCAGGATTTCATGTAGACATTTATTTTGGAAGACTAACATTTCTCGGTGAAAATCTTGGAAGATTTAGCCGTGTTAATACTCACACTTCTTCAGTATAGCGCCGCTTCGGTGCAAGGGCAACCTGCCCCCCCTGCTACTTCTGCACGAAAGGATCCCTGCCGGCTTGGATTTCATTGATGATCTGGCTGAATTCTTTGGCGTATTTCGGAAATGCGATTGCGACTTGGCGGAATTCGCGGATCGCCGAAGACTTGTCCCCCATCTTGAAATAGATGATTCCGGGAACGATGGCCGCCTGAACATCGTCCGGAGTCCGAGCTGCGCGGGCACGGTATGCATCGATGACATATCCGTATTCCTTTCGCTGCTGATATGCGGAGATGACCTGATCGTTCGTCATGATCGTCGATGTCGCTCCGAAGATCGCATCGGCTTCAGCTTTCTTTCCTGCGAAGATGAGGCCTGCTGCATACGCGAGCTTGATCTGCTCATTGTTCGGAGTGATGTCGTACGCGTCTTTGAGAAGCGCGATAGCCTTGTCCGTCTGCTTCAAATTCAGGTAATCGAGCGAGAGCAAAAGCATCATCTGCTGCTTTCCTGGAGCAGTCTTCAAGCCCTGCTCGAGATACGGAATAGATTCCTCATAGCGGCCGATCGAATTGAGGAATGATCCGGTGATCATGTACGGCCTCGGATCTGCCGGGGTTTCAGCGATCTGCGCTTTCATTGCAGCCATCGCATCATTGAACCAGACGCCCTTCAATTCGTTGGATGCCTTCGGATCGCCTATCACGTTGGTCGTGCAGCTCAGCAGCTGCTCGCGGATCTCCGAGCGTCCGTCATACGTGCCGTACGCGAGAGCTTTCTTGAATTGCGCGCTCGCCTCGTCATATCTCCGATCGCGGCAGGATATCATGGAAGTGATGAGCGTGAAATTCGCTTTGAGGCTCTTCACATTGATGAAATAGATCGAGGCGCCGAGCAGGATCACGATGACTGGAACGCAGACGTATCCGACGATGACCGGGTCGAAGACTGCGGCATGCGATTGGCTGTTCTCAAGCTTCGGGAGAAGCGCTTTCTTCCCAGCGATCGTATGCACATATGCGAGAAGCGAGAAGAAGATGATGTAGCTCGAGAGATTGTCGAAGACGAAGAGATTGTGCACGAAATACGCGATGAGGAGCCCGGTGAGGATCACGCGCTCGTATAATTCGAATTCCGAGCTTCGGCGCCAGAGCAGATAGATGAGGCCGACGAAGAGCGACAAGTAGCTGAGGAGGCCGAGGAGGCCGGCGGCGATGAGCCAGTCGAAGACGACGTTATGCGTGCGGTCGAACCAGACTTCCTGACCGTACATCTCCGGATTGTAATGCTGGGCGAAAACGTATCCGAAATTATCCTGTCCCCAGCCGAGGAGCGGATGCTGCTTGAATCCGTCGAAAGCGATTCCCCAGAGCAATGTCCGAGCATGTCCCTCGTTCGAAAGGACTCCCTTCACGTCGAACGTAGCCAAGGCGCTGAATCGCGCAAGGAGACTGTGGCTCTTCACGAAGTCGCTGTTCTTGAAAGATCCGAGAAGCACGACGACGAGCAGCGTGAGTGCGACGATCGCGATGCCGACGCCTCGGATGACCTTATGCGTGCGCTCGACGATGGCGATGGCGAGCGCGGAGAAGAGCATTCCGCACGCAAGGCCGATGAATGATCCGCGAGTGCCTGTGTGATACATCACATATGCATTGAAGGCGGCGATCGCAGTATATCCGATGAGCTGCGCGATCGAATCGAATTTCCAAATGCCATTGTTCGTCCGCTCATGATGGATATGATATGCATTTCGGAACCAGAACAGGAGCGCGATGAAGATATGCACGAGCGCATAGACGCCGAGATAGCTCGAGTTGCCGAGCGGACCCTCGATGCGGAAATCGGCGGCCTTGGTAGCAAGCTGCTGGAGGCCTTCGATCCCGACGATGAGC
>JAQBRD010000006.1 GCA_028286665.1 Candidatus Tayloriibacteriota bacterium | reverse complement strand
CTCTACCAACTGAGCTAACCGCGCATTGTTTCCGGCCTGTTTCAAACTTCAAAACCGCTAGAACACTATATCAAATTTATTCTAAAAGTACACCCGTATCAGCGTCAGACTCAGGATGAGCACGCCGATGAAGACCGCGATCGCCCCGAGCCAGATGTTGATCTTGTTGAGGGTTTCAGGGGTGAGCTTGTGCTCGTAGACTTCTGCCACATGCGTGATAAGGAGCCACCAAAGCATCGAGCCGATGGCGGTGCCCACGACGAGGAGCGTGGCGATGGTCAGATTCGAACCGATATGCACCTGGACATTCGAGAAAACGAAAAAAAAGCTGATCGGGGTGAAAGGGTTGGCGATAGTGAGGATGATCGCTGAAATATAATATTCGATCTTGTGGACGATCGTGTCGACGCGCTTCTTCTGCGCTTTGGGCTTGCTGAACATCCAGACGATTCCGCAGGCGAGGAGGATGATGCCGCTCGCGATGCGGATCGGCGTATGCTCGCGGACGAGGAAGTGGATAAGCTCGTGGATGCTGAAGGCTGCGATGATGGCGATGAATGCGTCTGCAGTGACGGCGCCAAGGCCTGTGATGAGTCCGGCTGCGCGGTTTCGCGCCAGGGTGCGCTGGATGACGATGATGCTCACCGGTCCGAGAGGAATCGCGGTCGCGAAGCCCACGACGATGCCGGCGAAGATGGCGATGAGGTTGTTAAGCATATGCAGAGATATTTTAGCATAATTACATGCCGGTATCGAAACGGGTCCACTCCGTCTGCTCGGTCGATCTCATGGTTTTCAGGGCTTTCGTATATGCGATGAGGGTATCGAGGCTGAAATCGATGCGCTCGCGTGCGACGCTGTCGGATTTGTTTTCCGGCTTGAGGGTTTCGTCGACGAGGCATTGATTCACATTGCGGATGATGACGTGATTCGGGATATAGCATGCGAAGCTATTCTTTGCCGTATGGCCGCGGATCTCCGCGATCGGATATGCGCCGCCGCCCATGCCAGATGAGACTGCCGTTAGGAGGACAGGCTTGTTGGCAAGTTCCTTGCCGACGAACATGAGGAAGTTCTTGAGCATCGGCGATGCCATGCCGTTCCATTCGGGCGTGATGAAGACGAAACCGTCGGAGGCTGCGAGCTTTTCTGAAATCGGATTCCAGAGCGACTGCTGGGCAGTATTGGTCTCGAGCGTGTCGTCGAAGAAGGGAAGTCCGAGGTCGAGGAGGTCGATGTGGGAGGCTGCTCCGCCTGCCGCTGCGATTTTCTTCGTGATTTCTTTCAGCATGTATGCGCCGACTCGCTTGGATTCGGAATTGGGTCGCTGCGAGGATGAGATGATGGTGAGGTTCATTATGTGATTTATTAGTTTTCGATTTTCTGCTCGATGATGAATGTGTTGCCGTCAGGATCTGAGAATTCTGCTTCGCGCCAACCCCAGGACTTGTCGGAAGCTGGTGAGATGATTTTCCCTCCATTTGTGACGACGAGCTTGAGGAATTCGTCAGCATTTTCAACTTCGAGGCCGATCGGCTTGGCTGTGCCAAGATATTTCTGCGACCAGCCGGAAGGACGTTCAGGCGAGATTTCCTCGACATTGAATTCTATGTCGTTCATGGTGAAGCAAGAGAAAGGCGGGCGGACTTCGGTGAACTTCACTCCGAAGACCGCTTCATAGAAAGGGACTGCTTTGCGGATATCGGAGACGCCGATGAGGATGGAGTTGAGGGATATTTTCATGAGAGAGTGATTATATCATGGTGGAAGAGAGGATTTGGTCAGGAATAATTTTCTGCAGAAAATTTTCCCGAACGCCTCCCGGCGCGATCTACTGATCGCCGGCATCGGCCGCCAAGCGGCTTCCGGCTTTCAAATCCCTCCCTCAGTTAATTGTTTGCTTCGCTCACTGGCGGAAAGGGAGGGATTTGAACCCTCGAGACCCTTACGAGCCTGCTGGTTTTCGAAACCAGTGCATTCGACCACTCTGCCACCTTTCCAGTACCGTATACCTTACCACAAAGCATGGTTTCAAGTACAGGTTTCTAGATGCGGTAATTTTGCCAAAAATATGAAAAACTGCTATAGTATTCGCGTTCGAAAGCAGCATAGCCGGCCCCATCGTCTAACGGTTAGGACAGCGGGTTTTCAATCCGTTAACCAGAGTTCGACTCTCTGTGGGGTCACAGGTTTTTATTAGGCTCACGAATATATGCTCCGCACATGAATATTGAAGCGCTTAAAGACGAAGTAGTCCTCTTGGAAATCAAGAATGCAGATACAGCAAGACTCAATTATCGGCTGTTCAGCTTTCAGGTTTTTTTCAATAGGTTTTTGGATATAAAATACAAGACTGACGTGATAGTCACGAAGAGGAGGATTTTGCTGCCGCTTGCTTCGCTCAACCAAAGCAATGAGCATGCTCTTTCGATTTATTTCGACAAAGCTGAACTCAAGGTGAGCAGAGCGATGACATTCGTTATCAGCAGTTATGAGCTGAATGGCGATGATCTGATCATACATGCTCAGGGGTATATTCATAAATTGCGAGTCGTCGTTTTCAAAGAAGGAAAAAAGATCGAAAGCACCATACGCGAGCTTGTTGGGAAATAGCTTATTCTTCATGTGTGTTCAGATGGGCAGAAAGATCGGCCAATTGGCCGATCGCATTCAACTCGGAATAAATATTTTTATTAAGCTCTGACATTTACTCTCATGGTAAAATATTCCGATGAAGTCTAAGCCTATTATTGCAATTGACATTGATGATGTCATCGCCGCAAACGCATCGGCGTTTGTCGAATATAGCAATCGCAAATACGGAACGAATTTGACCATTGATGATTATCAAGAGCATTGGGCAGAAGTATGGAAAGTGGAACACGAGGAAGTCAAGAAGCGAGCAATCGAATACCATGAATCGGGCCACATAGCGACATACTCCATGATTGATGGCGCGTATGAAGCTTTGAAGCAATTAAAAGAACGATTCAGACTTGTTGCAGTCACTTCTCGTCGCAATTCTATAAATCAATTGACAAAAGAATGGATTCAGAAATATTATCCGGATATTTTCGATACTATTGTCTTCTGCGGTTTCTTTGACTCAGAAAAAAGCGGCCTCAATCTTACGAAAGGTGACTTGGTCAAAAACATGGCTGCGGAATATTTCATTGATGATCAAATCAAGCATGTTTCAGCTGTTGCGGAAAACGGCATCAAGTCGCTTCTATTCGGAGATTATTTTTGGAACAAAACAGATAATTTGCCTGAAAATGTTCTGCGGGTCAAAAATTGGCAGGAAGCAGCTGATTATTTTACGCAGCTTAATGATATGCTTTAGCCATGTCAGAAGGAATGCCAAACCAATTCGAAGATGCGGACAGAAAGGAGAGGATACGGATCGAAGAAATCGCTCTGGCCAAAGAAATGTTCGAAAGCAGGGAAACTTTCCCTTTTCCCGGAATTCTTGCGGAAAAATATGAAAAATTAAAAAGCGAGGAGGTGCAACATCCCGGATTCTCGACGCCGATCGACGAATTGATCGAAAGATGCAAAAGCGAAGGAATAAAAGTTGCCTTCGGAGTACATCTCGAAACCGGCAGCGTGTATATCTTGCCCGCGCAGAGCGATGATATTGAAAATGACTGCCTCTTTCCTCGGCAGCTTGAGGTGAGCGATGGGATGAATGAAAATCTGAGAATGCTCATCAAGCTGGATGGAGATCGAGAGAAAACGTCCTCCTGACGGCACGGCAGATTATTGCCGTGGTACAATCATTTCATGAAAAAAAATATTAAGAATGTCCTCGCGCTATTTTTGCTGGCAGAAGGGGCGTATCTCCTATACACTTTTGTGCTCGTCTTTTCCAAATTCATCAGTACTTTCGATTCTAGCAATGCCGCTGGATGGTATGCATACGGTGTTTACATCGCTGAGATAGTGTTGTTCATCGTTGCGGGCATCGGCTTATGGAAGAACCATAATTGGGCGATCATCTGCGGATGGGTGGCGCTCATCTTGCCGCAATTGCTCAAGCTCATCCTGCCGATTACGCGACTTCCGCTCCAGAATAACTACAGTATCCTCATCATCAATATTGCGGCACTCGTCTATCTCTCGGTCCAGTGGGGAAAATTGAAAGCAGACTAGCTTGCTCGCATCATTTTTCTTCATGAAATTTTGAAAGGTTCTTCATGCCGGCAGAGTAGAATGTGCTGGTGATCAAAAGAAAAACAAAAATATGGATATGTGCTCTGAGCTCGATCGTCCTTGTCTGCATCGCGGGATTGGCTGCTTGGATGCTGCTATATGGAGGGTCTTCTGCCAAGCATTTCACGAGAAGCGAGCCTCGCGGAAGATTCGCTGAGCTGATTCAGCCTGATACGCCATATCATGTGAAGCGCGTAGTCGATGGAGATACGCTGGTTGCGGATGTTGCAGGTCATGAAGTCACGCTGCGGCTCATCGGCATCGATACGCCTGAGGTCGTTGACCGACGGAAGCCTGTCCAATGCTTCGGCAAGGAAGCTTCTGAAGAAGGGAAGCGTCTGTTGGCCGATAAGGACGTACTCATCGAAAAAGACCCGTCAAAGAGCGATTATGACCTCTACGGGCGGACTCTGGCGTATATCAAGCTGCCTGACGGACTTTTCTACAACCGATACATGATCGAGCATGGATTCGCTCGGGAATATACGTACAGTCACGAGCCGTATCGATACCGGAACGACTTCGTGAGTGCACAGCAAAAAGCACGCTCTGACAAGGTCGGCTTATGGAATCCTGCGGCGTGCAATGGCAGGCAAGATGCGATATGATACGCAGGACAAAATACCATGAACGATCTCGACATCATCGTACTCGCAGGAGGAAAAGGCACGCGCATGGGCGGCGATATCGCCAAGGTTCTCACGCCTGTGGCAGGGCGACCCATGCTTTCATACGTTCTCGACGCGGTTCGAGGGGTTCTCTCGCATGATCCTGTGGTCGTTGTCGGCTATCAGGCTGAAAAAGTGAAGGAAACATTCGGAGCGGATGGCCGCTATGCGCATCAGGCAGAGCAGCGCGGCACAGGCCATGCGGTGAAGGTCGCCCTCGCGCATGTTCGCCCCGAAGCAAAATACATTTTTGTCCTCTACGGAGATCATCCGGTCATCAAGGCTGAAACAATCAGGTCGGTATATGAAAAGCATTCGAAGAAAGATCGATTTGCGCCAGTCACGCTCGCAACCGTCCGCGTGCCTGATTTCAATGAATGGAGAACGTCCTTCTTCGACTTCGGCCGCATCATTCGATACGCTGACGGTTCTATAGTGAAGATCGTAGAGC
>JAQBRD010000017.1 GCA_028286665.1 Candidatus Tayloriibacteriota bacterium | reverse complement strand
CTTCCGAGCAGATGCGACAGCTGCAAATCCTCGCTTGCCCATCTTCTCAGCCTTGTTGACCTTCGTCGTGCTCTGCTCTGCGGTATGTCGAGGCTTCATATGGAGGTAATACGTAGACTTGAGACCTTTTTTCCAAGCAGTGGTGTAGATATTCATCGTCTCGTCGAGATCGCGGGTTTCGAGATACATGTTTCGAGAGAGCGCCTGGTCGACCCACTTCTGCGCGCGGCCGGCGACTTCGATGTATGCGAACGGAGAGGTAGTGAATGAAGTCTTGTAGACATCCTTGATATGCTGCGGGATGCCGTCAATGTTCGAAATGTCTCCCTGGTTCTCGATGATCTGCTCGCGGACCTTCTCCCAGATATTCATGTTTTTGAGATCTCGGACGAGGTTGTGGTTGAGGTCGAGATATTTTCCTGAAATCTTGTTTCGGGAGAAAACCTGCGCGAAGCGAGGGTCGATGCCCGGCGTCGTACCGACGACAAGACCGATGTTCGCATTCGGAGCGACAGCCATGAGCGTCGCGTTTCGTATTCCCTTCTTCACCTTCTCTCGGAGGAGATTCCAATTGAGGCCCTTGTGATGGCTTCGCTCATCGATCGATACGGGAATGCCTCGCGATTCGCCTACCTTGCGGAGCGTATCGATCGGCACATGTCCCTTCGACCATTCGGAACCCTTGAAGTGCTTGTAGGCGCCTCGCTCTGCGGCGAGGTTCGCGCTCTCGTCGATCGCCATGTAGCTGACGAATTCGAAGATCCTGTCGGCGAAATCCCACGCATGCTCGCTGTCGTATGACATGCCGAGCTGCTCGATCGTATCTGAGAATCCCATGACGCCGAGACCGATCGCCCGATTCTCGCTGTCTGACTTCGCAGCTTCAGGAATCGGAAGAACGTTGATATCGATGAGGTTGTCGAGCTGTCGAATCGCAAGGCGTACGGATTCTTCGAGGCGGCTCCAATTCACTTCTTTGTTCTTCACATGCGCAGCGAGGTTGAGCGACGCGAGGTTGCAGACTGCGACATTTTCCTTGTCTTGCGGGAGGCAGATCTCAGTACAGAGATTCGACATGTGGATCGTACCAGTATTGTTGTTGAGGGCGCGATTGTTGATCGTATCCTTCCAGATGAGCCATGGGTGAGACGTAGACTGAAGCGCGACGAGAATCTGTCGATATTGCTCTGCGGCAGGAACTGTCTTGAAAGCCTTGATCTGGCCCTTCTTCGCCATTTCGATATATTCAGCATATCGGGCGCTGAAAGCCTGACCGTAGAGTTCGTTGAGATCCGCAGTGTCTGCAGGATCGAACATATACCATTCATCGCCTGCTTCGACGCGCTTCATGAATTCATCGGAAAGGAATACTGCAGTGTTGGCAGTTCGCATTCGCGCGTAGTCGTCTCCGGCATTGTGCTTCCAGTCGAGATATTCCGGGAAGTCCATGTGCCAGTTCTCCATATAGAAGCAGAGCGCGCCCTTCTTCTTCCCTCCTCGCATGACAGCTCGGATAGCGGTGTCGATGATCTTCGCGAACGGAGTAGGTCCGCTCGATGCGCCGCCGAAGTTCGACTTGAGCGGAGATCCGGTCGCGCGGAGCTTGGTGACGGATGCGCCGATGCCGCCGGAACCCTTCGAAAGAAGGAGCACATCAGCGACTGACTTCGCGATATGTTCCATGTCGTCATGGATTTCGAGAAGGTAGCAGTTCGAAAGCGCAGGACGAGTAGTTCCTGATCCGAGGTTCGTAGAGCCTCCTGCGATGTACTGATGTCGCGACATTTTGTTGTAGAACTTCTTCGCGTATTCAGTCGGGTTTTTTTCATTATATGAAAGTCCCATCGCGACGCGCATGAAGAAATACTGCGGAGTCTCAAGCGGGTGCTGGTTCGTATCTTTCAGGAAATACCGGTTCACCGCTCCGTCGAGTCCTGCGTACATGAACAGCTCATCGCGCTCGAGATCAAGCGCGTCGGCGAGTTCGCCAAGATTGAACTTCTCGACCATATTGGTATGGAGACGTCGAGCAGCGACGCCCTCCTTTATATATGTGAGAAAAGCATCGCGATGCTTCTTCTTCAGATCAGCAGCGTCCTCCTTGTCGTATTCCCCGATGACTTTTCGATACACCATCTTGAGCAAGAGACGGGTAGCGACCTTGTCATAGTCGATATCTTCCTTGATATTCTGAACAGCTGCATTGATCGTCGCCTGATCGAGCTCATCGGTCGTGATGCCGTTATAGAGCGTCAAGCTCGTCTCGGTAGCGATCTGGGTCACCATCGCGATCGGATTGGTGAGACCTACAGATGCTCGCTCCAAAGAGCGGTTGATGCGGTCGGCGTTAAATGGCACCAAAGTGCCATCATTTTTTTTGATGGATATGCTCATGGGGTAAGGACTTTTAAAATTACTGCTAAGTAGAGTATATTTTACTCTCATCCTGTCGGAAAAAAAGTGGATAACTCCGAAAAATTTCAATGAGAAACAGAATTTACTTCGTGTAAATGTATTGACGCAGGAAACCGAGTGAATTGCCCTCCGTATAGTTATTTTTTCGAGCGATTCCAGCACTGACCTCAAGAACGAAACTGCTTTTCTGCTCAGGATCGAAAATTTTAGACGCGGAAGGCTTCGCCGAGTCGTATGTCGCAGGAGAAATATTTTCTTCGACATGCGTCACTATGAGATTTTCATCGAGCCAGACGATATCGATCGGGAATCTCATATCCTTCATCCAGAAACCATGCCGGCCAGGTTGGTCGAATATGAAAAGCATCCCCGTGCGCTGATCGAGGGAATCTCGCCTGCCCAAGCCGAGCTCTTTGAGCGCCTGAGTATCGGCGATGAGTACCGACTCGAGCGGAACGACCGCCCTAACCGAGGCTCCAGATGCGGAAATCAAATAGACTCCCGCCAGGATAAGTATTGCCGCTGCCAAAAAAATACATTTCTTGCGCATGACTCTGATGATTATTCGACATCTTCCTTGATGAAGCCTCCGGACTGGAGCGACCAGAGCTTCGCATACATGCCGCCCCGAGCAATAAGCTGCTCATGATTGCCTTCCTCAAGCACGCTGCCATGACTTATGACTACGATTCGGTCCATCTTGCGGATAGTCGAGAGGCGGTGCGCGATGACGATGACTGTCTTCCCTTTCATGAGCGTGTCGAGCGCATCCTGGATGAGCGTCTCGGAATGCGAATCGAGGCTCGAAGTGGCTTCGTCGAGGATGAGGATCGGCGCGTTCTTGAGCATCGCTCGCGCGATCGCGACTCGCTGCCGCTCCCCGCCGGACAATTTCACTCCGCGCTCGCCGACGAACGTCTCATAGCCCTGAGGAAAGCTGCTGATGAAATCGTCGCAATGCGCGAGCTTCGCGGCACGAATCACCTCCTCATCAGTCGCATCGAACCGGCCATACCGGATATTGTCCATCAATGTCCTATGGAACAGGATCGGATCTTGCGGCACGAAGCTGATCGCATTGCGAAGGCTTTCCTGAGTGACCTTGGAAATATCCTGCCCATCGATGCTGATACAGCCTGATCCGATATCGTACAAGCGGAGGATGAGCCGAACCAGCGTAGACTTTCCAGCCCCGGAAGGACCGATGAAAGCGACACGTTCGCCCGGAGTGATGGAAAGGCAGATGTCGTTGACCACAGATTTGACATCGTCGAAGGAAAATCTGACATTCCTGTATTCGATAGCTCCTTGAGCGACGCTGAGTTCTGCTGCATTCGGAACGTCCCTGATCGAATGCGGCAATTTGAGAATATCGACAGCTTCTTTGGCTTCGGCAAATGATTCGTACATGTCTCGGACGATGCGGCTCGACTGCCAGAGATCGTCATTCAAACTGATGATATACGTCTGAGCAAGCACGAATACGCCGACCGTGACGCCCCCTTCGCCCCAATGCTTGATTGTTATATAAAAAACGACGAACTGAATGGTCGCACTCAGAACTCCCTGAATGCTGTCAGTGACCATATCCACGCTCCATCGCTTGAGCCATAAGGCTGCATGCTCCCGCACGATCTTCACGAAGCGGTTATTCTCATGGCCAGCTCCGCTGAAAAGCTGTATCGTCGTATGATTCCCGATCGAATCTGATGTGGCAGCAGAAACTCTTGAATCAGCCTCAGCAGTCAGGAGACTATACTTGAGCTTCCATTGAGCGACGAAATAAGAGCTGAGAAAAAGAAATATGATCCATCCGCCAAGAGCCCAGGCGAGGCTCCTATATGTAAACCAAAGGACCGTGACGATACCGACGACACGAACCGAAGTTGGGATTATGTTATAGAAGAATCGATCAGTTATGTTGTTGAACGATCTCGCAAGTCTCGCGATGCGCTGGACAAGGCTGCCTGTAAAGTTATTCGAGAAGAAACTATAGGAATGACCGATAAAATAAGCAAACGCTCGCTCTCGGAGGTCCGCCGAGACTCGGACGAATGTCAGGCTTTCAAGATAAGAAGCGAGACGGCGGCAGAACAGAGCTCCGACATTGAGCACTAGGATGACGAGTACGATGTGAATGAGCAGCGGCACAGTAGCATGCGGATCCTGAGAGACTGACAAGATATCAAAGAACTTCTTGAAATAGAGCGGGACGATGATGCTTCCGAGGATGGTTGCTACGATAAACAGAATTACAGTCGCAAAATAACCGATCTTCACGATGCGCATGGATTTCCAAAATTCGAGAAGCACATCTTTCATCGTCGCAAGTCCGTCTTGCGGCTTTTTCTTGATGCTATTTTTTTCTGAAGGCATGGATATGTCCGATGATCGAAGTTGATTAATATTTCCTAATGACTCCCTTCACGATCGCTGCGATATTAAGGCTCTCCTGAGGATAGATAGGCTTGTATTTCTTGTTCGCGGGCTCGAGATATATAGTAGCACCCTTTTTTCGATAGTATTTCATCGTCCAGCCGCCATCGACTTCCGCAATGACGATGTCGCCGAGCTTCGGCTCAGCGCCATTGTTCTTCACCGCAACCACGAGGTCTTTTTCGCGGATACCCGCTTCGATCATTGAATCGCCCTTCACCTCGAGAAGGTATGTCGATTCTTTTCCTCCGATCAGATACTCATCGAGACTCATCATATCGAGCACGCTTTCATCGGCAACCGATGGGATTCCTGCTTCGACGAGGCCGAGCATAGGCACTTCGCCAGCGAGCCGATTCGGCGTGAGCCGGCCCTTCGAATCCTTCCGCACGACGCCCTCAGCAACGAGCTTATTGATGAGTTTGTACACCGCATTCTTCGACTTGAAGCCGACAAGATCCATAATTTCTTGGTAGCCCGGCATGCGCTTGTATCGGCGGTAGAATCCTATGATTTTGTCTTTGTGAGAATCTGACATGTATTAGAGTAGGAATGCTGACGCGAACGAACCGGCTGATGAGAAATTGAACGGTCGCTGATACCATTTCATCTGACCCATCTGGAATGATTGGATGACCTGCTTCACTTCGCTGCGGACCTCGTATCGCTGAAGTTCCCCCTTCATAGTGAGCCGCGCGAGCTGTGAGATGAGCGACTTGTGGCGGCGAGCTTCGTTCCGATATGAAAGGCCTCGGATGATCTTCATGTCGATATCTTCATTGAGACGCTTGATCTCAGCACGGATAATTTGGACTGTTTTTGCTTTGCTCATAGGTTTTTGTTATTAGCTCTGATAATCCACTCTGGTGATGGATATAGTATAGGTGAACTAGAGTTCACCTGCAAGGGAAGAGCTGTGGATAACTGCAAACCTATGATTTTTCAAGGAATCTGGCAGGGAAGTATGGCCGCTGCCCTGCGGTATTTAGAACTTGACCGGGATCACGATCT
>JAQBRD010000015.1 GCA_028286665.1 Candidatus Tayloriibacteriota bacterium | reverse complement strand
AAATTATTTGTTTTTGAAATAGACATTAACTTGCAACATGCTCTCTTTCGATAACACTTTGCTTCTTTAATGCATAACTTCTGAATTTTCAAACAGCTCTTTGAAATCACCTTACTTAAGGCGTGGGGTATATTGTACTCATGGCAGAAATAAAGTCAAGCGATATGCAACAAGTATTTTGCTTTAGACCATTTTTACTCAAAAATGGCTAGAAATCGGGGTAAAAAGGGCGGCCGCGCACATGCATGTGCGCGGCCATAAATAAGGGCCTATTTTCAATCAAAAGGCTGACTTCCCCTCTTCAATATCGGAGCATAATATTCATCCCTGCTCGGCTGCGGAGCGAACGGCACAAGCATCGCGTCGATGTCCGCTTCGCGGAGAGAACTGACGATGCGTACGGCATAGAACTGATCGAACTCGATGATTTCAGGCGAGCATTCGATACGTATCGAGACTGAAGCCGTTTTCATAGTCACCCGAGCCCATACGCGAGAACGATCGCCATCGCTCAGCAATATGTGCACGAACTGAACGGTATCCAGATCGATCCAGCGCCACCGCTGCGATGAATTGCACTCCGACAGAAGATTCTCCATAGTATTTCTCAAAAAACCGCCATATTCCAATCGTGATTCCATATGCATCCTTTCGAACATTGTTTACTAAGACAAAAGCCGGTCGAGACCGGCTTTTGTTTCAAGAATGCCTTGAGTGGGTATATTATGCCTTCTTCTTTTCAGCCCACTTCTGGAATGTGACCAGCAATGGCGAACCGATGAAGATCGAAGAATACGTACCCGCAATGATGCCGATGATGAGCGCAAGCGCGAAATGATGTGTCGCTTCCCCGCCGATGAAGTAGAGCACGAGGAGCGAGAGGAGCGTCGTGAGAGAGGTGTTGATCGATCGGGTGAACGTCTGGCTGATCGACTCTCCGACGATCTCGCCGAATGGCTTCTTTGCAGAAGCGTGGCGGAGATTCTCGCGCACTCGGTCGAAGACAACGATAGTGTCGTGTACTGAGAAGCCGAGGACCACGAGAAGTGCCGTCACGAAAAGCGTATCCGTTTCATACCCTGCGAAGTGTCCGAGAATCGAGAACGCGCCGATCGGAATGATGACATCATGCGCAAGCGCGATGATCGCCACGATGCCGTATTTCCATGATGAGATCGGGTGCGAGACCTGTCGGAATGCGTAGGTGATGAAGATGACGATAGCGAGGATGACGAGGATGATCGAGGTGACGGACTTTCGGGCAGCTTCCGCGCCGAGGACCGGACCGATCGAGTCGAATCGCTTCTCAGTGACGCCAGCGACCGTGATGGTCGAAGTAGCCGTAGAACTTGCTGAATTCATCGTCGCGAGAGTGCTTGAGGCAGCCGCAGTCGATGTTCCGGTAAGGACGCTCCAGAGGCCTGCTTTCTCATCTTGCGAAAGTGCTCGCATGCGGATGATATAACCATTGTCCCCTGTCGGTCGGATCGATTCCTGAAGTCCGAGCGGAGCAAGCTTCGTATGGAGTTCTGCCTGGTCTGGGCGGCCATTTGCGAATTCTACCTCCATGATTGATCCTCCTTTGAAATCGATGCCGAGATTGAGGCCCCATGCAGCGAACGCTCCGATCGAAGCGACGATGAGAATAGTTGAGAGCGCGTAGAAAAGTTTTCGGTATGTGACGACGAACATGGTGGTTATTTTGTGTTAGATGAATTCTTGCTGAAGCCAAACCCGTTCGACAACAGGAATGTAGTGAATCGATTCTGGCGTTTCGGAGCGACTGCGTACAGGAAGATCCGCGATGCGGTAATCGCCGTGAACATGCTGAGAAGCACGCCGATGAGAAATACGAGCGCGAATCCTGTCACGACTGATGTGCTGCCGAAGAAGTAGAGGATAAGGCCGGTGATGATCGATGAGATGTTCGAATCTCGGATCGATGTCCAGGCTCGTGCGAAGCCTTCATGCATCGCATCCCAGGTAGCCTTGCCCTTCGCGAGCTCCTCCTTCATTCGTTCGAAGATGAGGATGTTGGCGTCCACGGCCATACCTATGGAAAGGATGAAACCGGCGATGCCTGCAGCAGTGAGAGTGACTGAGAGGAATTTGAATACCGCGAGCATAAGGACCGCGTATACGCCGAGCGCGAGAGTCGCGACGAGCCCTGGAAGTCGGTACCAGAGGATGAGGAAGAGCGCGATGATGATGAATGCCCAGACGCCTGATCGGACGCCGCCATTGAGCGCAGCTGCGCCGAGCGATGCTCCGACAGTCTGCGTCGAGATAAGCTCGATCGGAACTGGAAGTGCGCCGTAATTGAGGTCTCGTACGAGTGCCTGCGCTGTCTTGAGATCGAATGAGCCTGAAATCTGCGCCTTTCCGTCGCGAATCTCTTCGCGGACGACTGGAAGCGAGATAGGGTTGCCGTCGAGGAAGATGCCGATCACATTGCCGATATTAGCCTTCGTTACTTCGGCAAAGAGCTTTCGTCCTTCTGAATCGAACACGAGCGAAACCGTCGGCTCGCCGGTATTCTGATTGAATTCGAGCTGCGCTTTCTGAAGCATTCGGCCGGTGATTCCGGTCGGCTTGAAGAGCTTCGCCTGCGCGGCGTTCTTCTCTTCCTGCGTCGTGCTCGTAGAAGCTTGGATAGCCTGGAGGTCCTTGGTATTCAAAGTCTGGAATTCGAGGACTGGCGTCTGGCCGATGAGCTTGACTGCCTGATTTACGTCAGTGACGCCTGGAAGCTCGACGATGAGCTTCTGCTGCGCTTCGGCTGAGCCGAGCACGCCGCCGCGTTCGACCTGGACGATCGGTTCTGAAACGCCGAATGCGTTGACGCGGCGTTCAATGATGTTCCGGAGCGCATCCATGGATACGGCAACGTCTGCTGGCGCTATCTTCGAAACATCCGCCTTATAGACGAGATGCGTTCCTCCGTTGAGATCGAGACCGAGCTTGAATGGGAATTTTCCTGCCCAGCTGGTCGGCTGCGTTTGTGAATAATAATTGAAATAACCGACCAGGACTGCTGCGATCAGGATAAATACCGCTATGATTCGTGTTTTGAGCATGATAGGTATTATATGGATTTAATGGATTTGAGCAAGTCTCCAAGCCCTTTTTCGAGGGGTATGGTCGGAGACCAGCCAAGAGCCTTTTCTGCTTTGGAAATGTCAGCTCGGCTGTTCTTCGTTTCAGTTCGAGGGGCGATGCGTTCGACAGGACCGCCGAAGATCGCGGCAATTTCCTTCACGGAACTTTCGATGCCTGAGCCGATATTGAATACGTCGCCTGAGACGAGTTCGCCTCGATGCAATTTCGCCATGGAAATAAGATTCGCGCGAGCGACATCAGAAACATGGACGAAATCGCGAGTCTGACTGCCGTCGCCGGTGAGGATGAGCGGCTTGCCTTCGCTTCTCTGCGCGAGGAATTTCGATATGACTCCGGCGTACGCGCCCTCGCTCCGCTGCCGAGGACCGTAGACATTGAAGTAGCGGAGCGAGGCCGTCGACATGCCGTAGGTCCTCGAATAGGAGGCGCACATGAGTTCGCCTGCGTATTTGTGCAGCGCATACGGGCTCATGAGGCGCGGCTCCATGGTTTCGACATGCGGCAGCTGCTCCTGGTCGCCATATGCGGCGCTCGATGCCGAGTAGACGAGGCATCGAGCGCCGTTCTCTCGCGCCGCTTCGAGCACATGCATCATGCCAGTCATATTGATCTCGTAGGTTTCGATCGGATGCTCGATCGAATACGGCACGCTCGGATATGCGGCGAGATGGAAGACGCCGTCGATCGCATCGCCGCCAGCAGCCTTGATCGTGGAGAAAGTCTTCGTCAGCTCGGCAAAATTCCGAGTGTCGCATTTATGGAAAGAGGCCTTCGGATTCAGATTCGCTTTCGATCCTGTCGAAAGATCGTCGATGACCGCAACGCTATGCCCTTCCGAGATGAGCGCGTCGACGATGTGCGATCCGATGAATCCCGCTCCGCCGGTGACGATGTATTTCATATATTTATTGTTGGGCTATCTGCCGACGAATGTCAGCAGGACTTTCACGGTACGGAGGCCGATCTTCAAGTCGATGAAAGCCGACCGGTTCTTGATGTAGTACAGATCGTACGAGAGCTTGTTGCGGGTCTCATCGATATCGAGGCCGTGATGCGGATGCTGCTCGTGATAGATCTGAGCCCATCCGGAGAGGCCTGGCTTCACGATATGGCGGACATTGTAGTACGGGATCGCTTTCGCATATTCGCGGACAGGCTCAGGAAGCTCAGGCCGAGGGCCGATGAGCGATATGTCTCCGCGAAGCACGTTCCAGAGCTGCGGAAGCTCGTCGATGCGGGACTTGCGGAGGATCTTGCCGACTGACGTCACGGCATTGCCGGTCGAAGCGCCGTTCGCCCACTTTCCTTCGTCATTCGCAGTCATCGTCCGGAATTTCATGATATTGATGATCCCGCCGTTCTGTCCGACGCGCTTCTGATAGATGAATATCGGTCCGCCGTCCTGGATCTTGATCGCAGCGATGACGAACGGATACAGGATGAGCGAAATAATTCCGAGCATCGCGGCAATGAGCGTATCGGAGAGCCGTTTGCAGAAGTCGTACACGGTCTTCGGCGCAGATGAGATATTCTCGATGAACCAAGCCTGGCCGAGAAGCGATACCGGTTCGCGATTGAAGATGTCTTCATAGAGCGAAGTGACATTGACGAAGCGAACACCTTTGAAGATGAGCTCGTACAGGAGGGGCAAGACATTCTCGACGACGCCGTGATGCATGTCGAGGATGACGACGAGTGACGGATCTTCATCGGCAAGCTTCGAGGCCGTCTGAGCGATCGAAGCCGCATTGCCATCCGGCGCGATCATCTCGACGATATAGATGCCGTATCGAGGGTTGTGATTGATCTCATCCATGAGCTCGTGCATCTCCTTGCCTTCTCCGATCATGACGGCTCGGCTCGGCTTCTTCGAACCGATATTCGGAGCGACGAAGATGCGCCATACTGCAAGAAGCATGAGCGAGATGAGCAGATAGAGGAAAAGCACGATCTTCGGCGTGATCGAGAAATACGGGATGAAATAGAAAAGGGCGATCGCCACGATGGCCTGCGCGATCTGCACATTGAGGAGCAGCTGCGGCAGGCGGCCTTTCAGGAACAGCGTGTGATTCTCATAGAGTCCTGCGATGAAGGCGATGAGGAGGAACGCGACGAAGAGATACGTGAAAGGCACCAGATGGCTTTCGAAGACTTCCAGTGTCGGAAACGCATGGAAACGTACGGTGAGCGTGAGAATAAGCGAGAGCACGAGCAGTACGATGTCGCCCAGGATGAGGACTGGGAACTCCCTTTTGTGCATGCCGGTCATGGGCATAATCATACACAAAAACGCCCAAAATGCTAGAATAACCCCTATGAAAATACTCCATGTCATTACCAAGTCCGTCTGGGGCGGCGCCCAGAGGCATGTCTTCGATCTTGCTGTTCATGCACGATCAAAGGGCCATGATGTGGCCGTAGCGCTCGGCGGCGCAGGCATTCTCAATGATCGCCTCAAGGAAGCAGGCGTGCGCACTATTCCGATCGCCAAGCTCGGTCGCGACATGAGCCTCTCCGGCGATCTCGCTTCATTCAAGAACATATTCTCGATTATCCGCTCGGAAAAGCCGGATCTCATGCACCTCCATAGTCCGAAGGCTGCTGCGCTCGGAGCGCTCGCAGGTCGTCTCCTCAGCGTGCAGCGCATCATCACGACTGTCCACGGCTGGTCTTTCAATGAGAATCGCCCGCGATGGCAGAAGATGCTCATCATGCTCGCTTCGTGGGTCACCGCTCTGCTCTGCACCGATACCGTCGTCCTTTCCAGGTACGAGCTCGCGCAGGGCCGCGCGCTGCCATTCATCTCTGGCAAGCTGCGCCTCATACCGCTCGGCATCGAGATCCCAAAATTCGCTCCGCTCAAGGAATCGCTCGCCCTCTTCTCTTCGAAGATCGCTGCAACCGCAAAACCGGAAACTGGAGAACCCAGAACAGAAGAACCTTTCAATCTCTCGCACAAAACCGTCATAGGGACCATCTCCGAACTGCATCCGAACAAAGGCCTCATCTATCTCATCGATGCTTTCCATGAAATCGCCGAAAAGTTCCAGAATGCAGTCATGCTCATCGTCGGCGAGGGCGAGGAACGCGCCATGCTCGAATCCCGCATCGCAGACAAGCGGCTCTCAGACCGGATATTCCTCGTCGGACGGATTCCAGATGCAGCTTCGCATGCGAAGATTTTCGACATATTCACGCTTACATCGGTGAAGGAAGGCCTTCCATACACGATCCTGGAAGCAGGCGCCGCAGGAGTGGCAGTGATAGCAAGCGCTGTGGGCGGCATCCCCGAAATCATCGATGATATGAAATCCGGCCTCCTCATACAGCCGAAGAAATCAGCCGAGATCGCGCATGCGCTCGAATTCCTCCTGACGCATGTGAATGTCAGAAAATCATACGGAAAAGAACTTCATCAGAAAGTCGCCGCGGATTTCAATATTGAAACGATGTTCGGCAGGATCGACGAGCTCTACGCAGAACTGCAATAAGGCTCCTACGCCGGACCGATGAATTCATTCTTCGTCGCATCCTTGTGCGCGACGCGGCCATAGCGGCGCATGCCCATGAGGATGCCGAGACCGATGAATTCAGTGAGCAGATGCGTGCCTCCGTAGCTCAGGAACGGGAGCGTCGTTCCGGTGACCGGCAGGAGCTGGATATTCATGCCGACATTCACGGCGATATGCACGATGAAGAATATGGCGATGCCGGCGCCATAGAGTATCTCGAAATTCGTCGCGCCTGACATGGCCGATCTGATGATGCGCCAAACGATGATAGCAAAAAAGATGAATAATAGAGCCACCCCAGCGAATCCCCATTCTTCTGCGAATGCAGCGAATATGAAATCCGTCTCATATTCCGGAAGGAATTTCAGTCGCGACTGCGTGCCGTATCCGACGCCCTTCCCCCATAATTCTCCGGAACCGACGGCGACTGTCGACTGATATGCGTTGTATCCCGTGCCGTGGATATCAGCAAGGGGATGGATGAAGTTGAGGATGCGATTCTTCTGATACTCCTTGAAGCCGAAGTTCCACAATCCCGCGAATGCGAGCACGCCGACGAGGGCCATGAGGAAGACGTGCTTCTTCGAGATTCCTGAAACGAGGATCATGCCGAACCAGATGAAGAATATGATGACGGCAGAGCCGAAGTCAGGCTGCACGAGGACGAGTCCGAAAATGAGGAAGGCATACACTCCCGACACGATGATATGGCGGATATTGGCGATCTCGATATGGCGGCGGGAGAAATATTTCGAAAGGATGATGATGAGGAACAGCTTGATGAGCTCGGCCGGCTCGACTGAGAATGCCCCGAAGTTGAACCATGACTGAGCGCCTCTCGAAACATGCCCGATCGAGAACAGCGTGAGCAGCACGCCGCACGATACGGCGAACAGCGAGACGGAAACCCAGGTCTTCCGGAGGAATCTGAAATCGACGAAGCTCAGCCCGAAGAAGAGCGCGAACGATATGCCGATCCAGATGAGCTGCCTCGAGAACAGATGGCCAGAATCGGTAAACGAGCTCATGGTGACGAGGCCGAGCGCAAGCGGCGGCAAGGTAGAGAGGAACAGGATCCAGTCGATGTTTATTTTTGAGAAAAAATCCTTCATCTTCGGCTATTTCGCATCTATGACCGGCACCGTGAGCGGGAGGATTTCGATCGAAGCTACCCTGCCGCTGCGCCCCACAGGCCAGGTGAATGGAGCCGTATCGGAAGCTCCCGGAGCGAGCGAATCGACGCGCGTCCGCGAGAAGCCGACCGCATTATTGTCAGCATCATACAGGATCGCGAATACATACACGTTCGCATACGGATAGAGAGCCCTGTTCTGAAGCGTCACGTCGAGCGAAGAGCTCGTCTCGTCTTCGGCGTATTTCTTGTCGATGATGGCGAGATCTCCGATCGTATCGTGCGATTTCTGCCAGAGCGGGGTCGCGGCGAATTCGAAGACAGCCTTCGCGGGAATGCGCTTTCCGGTATCGACCGCCGGAACGAATGCGAGGGTGTTTCGATGCGCAGGCAGCGTCGTTGCTCCTTTCGTAGCGACGATGAGCTCGCCTTCCTTGTCGAACAGCGAGAATACATAAGGCACATTCACAGCTGCCCCATTCACGTTCGGATTGATGATGTACGCAGCGACATTATAAAGGCCGTCCGCCACTTTTTCAGTCTTCGCCCACGAGACGAGCGGCGCGAGGAATGCGCTCTGGCAGAGCCGAGGGCATACGCCTCCGCAGTCGATGCCTTCTTCGCCGCCGTTCAGGATGCCGTCGGCGCAGCTCGGCTTATGATACGTCGTCAGGAATACCGGCAGCGCGATGCATATGAGCAGCACGATGATCACCAGCGAGGCGTATGTAGTCTTTCTTTGTGTTGCCCATGCTGCCATAAATTCAGATTAGGAGGTTATGAGTAATTTGCCCGAAACCATCAGGATTCCGAGAAGTATCGGGAAGACTGCCAACAGCACGGCGCCTATTGCAGCCAGTGCGGTGAGCCACTTCTTTGCCTTCTTGGCGAAAGCAGGATCGATCTGGCTTCCCGCTCCGGCTGAAAGATCTCGATACATGAAATAGCCGTATGCATACGCGAACGGCATGATGAACATCGCGACAAGGAGATCGAGGACGAATTTCACGACAGAATCGCCGAAGCCTGAATGAAAGAAGGCCAATTGAAGCACTATTGCCGCGATGAGCATTGCGATACCCGCAAGGAGTGCCCCGGAAATCAGCCGCTGAAAAACGGGAAGCAGCCTTCCCCGGACAAGCCATGCGCTTGAAATGAGGGCGTCGACTCCCCGCTTCCCCTCAAATGCATAGGCAAATAATGCGAAGCCGAAATACAAAGCCGCTATGATGCCAGGAATGACAGCGACGAATAATCCGAATAGTATCAGGAAGCATAGGAGCACGGCCACGAGCAGATATGGCCAGAAATCGGCGAAGGATTTCCGATACAGATCCACAGCATTCAGATCCGCGCTCGCAGACGGTTCCGCGTCGGCAGCGCCGATAGCGCGAATGATGACCAATGGGAAAAGCACCTTGAAGAACATCGTCCCGAGGATGCAGAACACACCGATGATGCTTACGACCGAGGCAAGCCCGAAGTCGCCGCCATGCTCTGCCGAAGAGAACGCCGCTGTCGCAGCTCCGATAAATACGAGCGGAATGACAGATATGAGCGCGAGCGAATGAACATTCCTCTTCACGAGCGAGAACGAGTCAGCCGCAAGAACGAGGAAGTTTCTGAGGGGACGCGGCGCAATTGGATCCATAATAGTATGAGGATTTAATGAATAGATAAAACAGCCATTTCTAATGGCCTTAGTATAACAAATATAGTTTGATTGTCCCAAGGGGATCAATCTGCTGATTGAGCACTCTGTACTGGCGGCTAGCTACTTTCGCCCTGTGGACTATCATCGCCGCAACTACGTTTCACTTCCGTGTTCGGAATGGGAACGGGTGTTGCCATAGCGCCAAACCACCAGAACATAACGCTCAATCAATTTCGAAACATTTGAAAACTGAAAAGTGGATCCGAGCAATGTATTTCTCGTAATCATACGAGAAAAGAATACGGATGTCGGACCGCGATCAGGAGCAAAGCGGAACCAAGTCGTGCTGCGGAAAATCCGCAAGAATAGATAGTTGGATTAATTGTTCAACTGATTGGTAATGAGCCAACCGGCACGAGGAACTCAAGTGTGCCACTATTAGACTTGGGCGCTTTGCTGCCTGATCAATTTGAACGAACAAATTTCGGGAGAACGTTGTTATTCATTTACGCGCTTAGCTCGCAAATTGCGAAGCGTAAACCAGGAACGGAAAACAGTCCATTCCTGTTGATTTATAAACAACGAATCTCCACGTTGCAGTTTTCAAAGGCAATCATCATGCATTTTTTAGGCAGAGTATTGCGAACTCCTTGTAATCAATAATTGTAGATTTTCAGATTTCCTAATAGGATCGACGAATTAGTACTTCACGGCTCAACACATTACTGTGCGTACACCTAAAGCCTATCAACCTAATCATCTCTTAGGGGTCTCAAACGATTCCTTATCTTGGGGCTGGCTTCCTTCTTAGATGCTTTCAGAAGTTATCCATTCCCGACATAGCTACACTGCGGTGCACCTGGCGGTGCAGCAGTCACACCAGAGGTCAGTTCAACTCGGTCCTCTCGTACTAGAGTCAAATCCCCTCAAGAATCAACGCCTGCAGTAGATAGGAGACCAACCTGTCTCACGCTTGTTTACCAACAATTGCTTGTTGCAATGGACTATAGCTTGTTCCCTTCAGATCATCTTGCGACATTCTGAGTGGATGCTGATGTTTAGTCTCTACGGGCATACATGAATTGCTCCACATACTTCCCTCGGTATTATCCGGCGACATCTAATCGCTGAGGACTCCACCGATATTAATCAGCTTGATCTCATATATTGCTATATGGGACCGCCGTGAATTGGTTAATCATCCCTATCATTTTTCATAGACGAAAAGACTTAATCTCTCGAAGTGATTCAGACTGTTCAACAGTCGAATATCACAACAAACAAACGTATCTTCTCTTACTTACTTTTCTCTGATGCGACCGTTCAACTTCTGAACGGTCTGAACCCAGCTCGCGTAACTTTTTAATTGGCGAACAGCCAAACCCTTGGAAGCTTCTCCACCTCCAGGATAAGTTGAGCCGACATCGAGGTGCCGAACTGCGCCGTCGCTAGGAACGCTTAGGCGCAACCAGCCTGTTATCCCTAGAGTAGCTTTTGTCCGATAATCTTCCCCCGCATCTAATGCGTAAGGTCGGTTCACTATGTTCTGCTTTCGCATCTGTTTGACAAGTACGTCTCACAGTCAAGCCAGCTTATGCCATTACACTATCGCCATGGTTTCCATTCACGGCTAGCTGACCTTAATAAACTCCTCCGTTACTCTTTAGGAGGATAGCGCCCCACTAAAACTGCCCGCCAGATTCTGTCTCTCCCCGTTTTTGCCGTGGAGGTTAGAATATATAGTTTTAAAGAATGGTGTTTCATCGACGAATCCAGATAATCCGGGAACTATCCTTCAAATTCTACCATCTACGCTACGCATCAAAACCATATACTCAAAATCAAGTTGCAGTAAAGCTTCTAGGGTCTTTTCGTCTAACTGCAGGTAATCGGCATCTTCACCGATACTGTATTTTCACCGAGCAAGTCTCCGAGACAGTTCTCCAGACATTACACTATTCGTGCGCGTCAGAACTTACCTGACAAGGAATTTCGCTCATCTATTCCTTACAGATGGACTCTATCTTCATCCTCACCTTTCGGAGATCGGATGTGCGGGGTTGGTCTCTTAATAACCGCATTGGACTCAACGATATATTACTAAATCGTAGGTAGCTTGTTCATGTAATGTTTTAACTATTCGCTTACCAAAACACCTTCACTTTGCCCTATAACAGTCCCAGTCCTACTCGATTCATCAAAACCTTGCGGCAGTGATAAACCGAGAACCTTAGGACCGTTATAGTTACGGCCGACATTCACCAGGGCTTACAACAGTCAGCTTGATATAATCGCACCGCCGTTGTTTGACCTTCTGGCATTGGTCAAGTGTCACCCCCTATACATCCTCTTACGAGTTCGCAGGGAGCTGTGTTTTTGATAAACAGTTGCCAGAGATACTTTAGCTGCGGCCCCTAAATAAATAGGGGCAAGCCTTATTCCGAAGTTACGGCTGCTTTTTTGCCGAGTTCCTTGGAGACCTCTCACTCGTTCGCCTAGGTCTACTCGACCTAACCACCTGTGTCGGTTTACGGTACGGTTCTCACATAGATAATCTTAGAAGCTTTTCTTGGAAGCGCGCTTTGCTGTATTTGTCGGTTTCCCGACATTTCCACTCCGCTTGGATGCGACATTGAAGCCAGGATCCGGATTTGCCAGGACCCACCCTTACGATATGGACGTTAAATCCAATAATACGCACAGCATACTGCACTTCGTCACTCCATCGATCTACATGAAAGTCAGGGAATATTAACCCTGTATCCATCGGGTGCGGCGTTCGCCATCCCCTTAGGACCGACTAACCCTTGGCTGATATACATTGCCAAGGAAACCTTGGTTTTTCGGCGTGCGGGTATCTCACCCGCATTGCGGTTACTTGTGCCAACATTCTTACTTCGCAACGCTCCAGTGTGGGTCACCCCTTCACCTTCATGGCGATGCGAATACTCTCCTACCGCTGCCAGCTTCCGAAGAAGCTGCCAGCCCTCAGTTTCGGTACAACGTTTGAGCCCCGATTATCTGCGGCGCGAAATTTCTCGATGAGTAAGCTGTTACGCTATTTTTGAATGATGGCTGCTTCTAAGCCTACATCCTCATTGTCGAAGAAATATCACTACCTTAAGCGCACTGAACGTTGATTTAGGGACCTTAAATTGAGATCATGGGCTGTTTCCCTTTTGACCAATGGAGCTTAGCCCCCACAGTCTAACTGCTGGATAATTACTCAGCGTATTCGGAGTTTGATAGGTCGTGTGAGCTTTCGCCCTGTCACGATCTTCCAGTGCTCTACCCCGCTGAGGTACATCCAACGCGAACCCAAAAGTTCTTTCGGAGAGAACCAGCTATTACCGAATTCGATTAGCTTATCACTCCTTACCACACGTCATCCGAGAGTTTTGCACGGCTCACCGGTTCGGGCCTCCATCCGCCTTTCGGCGAACTTCACCCTGCGCGTGGCAAGCTCATCCGGCTTCGGGTCTTAAGCATACTACAAACGCCCTATTCAGACTTGGTTTCCCTGCGGCTCCGAGCTCTCGCTCTTAGCCAGCAGCATGCTTAAACTCGTTGGCTCATTCTTCAATAGGCACGCCGTGACGGATAGAACTCTGCAGCCGATCACTCTATATATAGAATGATCTGACACAAAGTTCTACCCGCTCCGACTCCTTGTAGGCATATGGTTTCAGGTCTATTTCACCGCCCTTGCCGGGCTGCTTTTCACCTTTCCCTCACGGTACTTGTTCACTATCGGTCTTCAGGAGTATTTAGACTTGCCGGTTAGTTCCGGCGGATTCCCCCAAGCTTTTCGTGTCCTGGGGTACTTAAGGACAGAAACAAAGAAGATCTTCAGTTTTCGCCTACAGGGCTGTCACCTGCTGGGGCTAACCTTTCCAGGTTATTCGGCTAACAAAAGATTTTGTAACTTCTCTGACATAAATGTCACGTCTCTGCCTTGCAACTCCCAACCTAAATCGCACAGTATCAGCATTGCTGCTGACTCCGTACGATTTAGGCTGAGTTTAGTCTCCTCCGCGTTCGCTCGCCGCTACTGACGGAATGCATAGTTTGTTTTTATTCCTCGAGGTACTGAAATGTTTTACTTCCCTCGGTACGCCCCTAGCACGTGGTGCTAGGTCATTGTGGTTCACACAATGGGGTTTCCCCATTCGGACATCTTCGGATCAAAGGTTGCTCGGCACCTCCCCGAAGCGTTTCGCCGCCACGCTGCGTCCTTCATCGCCTCCATGAAGCCAAGGCATCCACCATACGCCCTTTAAAATTCCTGTTAGGAACTCTAAAAACCGCTTATGTTTGACTCTCTCGATATTTTACTAAAGAGAGAATCGCCTACATTGCTTATTATTGCCTCACCCCTCGTACTGCAAGACCGCTCCTGCACTACAAAAAATGAGGCAGACCATTTTTACTTCACTTACTTGTTCACGTTATGTGATTTTCAAACTGCAGTCGTCCTGGAAAAGAAAAACCGCTTCATTGAGCGGCTACGAGCTACGCCCCATTACTGGAGTGTGGCTATGGCCGCGTATGTTGGCAGTTGTTCTTGATAATCATTCGGATGTAAAAGTAAGTATACTTACGGCTGAAAAGAAGTCAATACCTAGGGGTATTTGGGGTGTTTTGGGGATAACATGTGTACAAAAAAAGACCCTGAAAGGGTCTCTTTTGTTCCCGTAGATATGGGAAAGACTAGTCTCTTTGCAATACCGCGCGAGTCGTCCTCTCCAGGATCCTCTGGGCTGTTTCTCTGCCACCGAGACCGAATGCGAGACCGAACGCCAGAGCTCCGCCGGCGAGGATCGCCATGATGATGGTCTGAATGAGAGCCGGAGCGACGCCAAGAGTATAGAGAGCCGTGAGGATGCCGAAGATCCAGATGGTCCACTTTGTGACGCGGCCCGTGAGCTCAGCAACATGGAGGTGTCCGGCGCGAGCGCTCGCGACGACCAGCTTCTGCATCGCATTGGCGATGATGGCGCTTGCCATGAGAATGAGAACGGCGACGATGACCTGAGGAAGATAATCGACAACCTGACGGAGGAAAAGATTAACCTGCGAGAGGCCCATAACATCGAAGGAAGCCATGATAAATACTACGATCACGAACCACTTGGCTATCGTTCCTACGAAGGCGCCTGAGTTAAGCGTGTAGCCTGAGCGCCTGACCACTTCTTCCATTCCCGCCGACTTGAGGGCGGAATCCACCTTGAGGGCCTTGAAGAGGCTTTCGACGAGGCGCTCGATGAGAGCGGCGAGCACCCAGCCGATGGCGAATATGATAACTGCCATGATCAGGCTCGGGAGAAAACTGGCTACCCCGTACCAGACGCTTTGGAGCGATTGAGTGAAGACATCGCCCCAGTTCTGAACTAACATCATGTGATTAAGGATTAGATTATAAAAATGCCACACTTGTATGTGGCATAATTATACCTCTACTGGGGTTCGATTCCCATCCGGTCCACGAGGGTCGTATGGGGATAATCCAGAATGTCTCTCACGAGCCGGTCATGGATTCCCAGCCTGTATTCGAAGTCCTGGGTCTCGAACGCGGAATAGACGATCTCCTTCCCTATCTCAGCCTCGATGGATTTGATGGCGCTTTCGATCCTCGGCAGACTGAGCTCGTCTCCCACGATAAGAAGATCGACGCGGGAATCCCAATTCTGTATGAACACTCCGGCGGCGATGAGCAGCTTGAGGCGGCCGATCGACGCAAAGCGCTTTGCCAAGGATTCGTCCGGGCTGATGCTCGATATCGTAAGGAGCGCCTTGAGCGGATCAAGATGAGCGAACCTTGTATTCAATGAATATGCGAGGCCATGCATCTTTTTCATCACGGTCTTTGTTCCACGAAGCGCT
>JAQBRD010000003.1 GCA_028286665.1 Candidatus Tayloriibacteriota bacterium | reverse complement strand
GAACCATAACATATTTTATTCATTTTGACAACAATACCTTCTATTTGAAGCTTCACGGCTTCAATAACAGTGCCATATATGCTAGAATTTCGGCACAATGATCACCGAACGGGATATCGAAAACCTCGCAGAACTCTCGCGCATCAAGCTCATGCCTGATGAAAAGCTGGCCCTCATGAAGGAGATCGGCTCGATCCTCGCGTATGTCGATCAGATCAAGAAGGCCGACGTATCGATCTCGAAGGACGCATCGATCGGCGCAGTGAAGAACGTGAGCCGTTCCGACGAGCCTCGGAAGATTTCGCCTGAAGACCGCGAGCAGATCCTCGATGAGGCCCCTGACCGCATCGGCGATTTCGTCGCAGTGAAGAAAATTCTCTGATATTCTTTCATGCATATTATTATGACCATCGACCTCAAGACACTCACGATAGAAAAAGCTCATGCGCACCTCGTCGCCGGAGATTTCACCGCGGTCGAACTTGCGCAGGCCTATCTCGATCGTATTTCAGCAGCTGACAAGGACGTGCACGCATATCTCGAGATTTTCAGCGATGTCATCGAACAGGCGAAAGCAGCAGATGCGCGTTTCGCAGCTGAGAAGTCCGGCGGCATGAAAACGACCCTGCTTACTGGCATCCCGTGCGCCGTGAAAGACAACATCCTCATCAAGGGCCGAATCTCGAGCTGCGCTTCGAAGATGCTCGAGCACTATGAAGCATCGTATGATGCGACTGCGATCGCTCGGCTGCGCGAGCAGGGCGTCGTCTTTATCGGCCGAACGAACATGGATGAATTCGCCATGGGAGGCTCGACGGAGAATTCCGCATTCGGAGCGACGAAGAATCCGCATGATCTCGAGCGCGTCCCCGGAGGAACTTCCGGAGGTTCAGCAGCGGCGATCGCTGCCGGCATGTCGCTCATCTCGCTCGGATCTGATACGGGAGGATCCATCCGCCAGCCGTCTTCATTCTGCGGAACGGTCGGATTGAAGCCGACATATGGCGCAGTCTCCCGATACGGACTGACTGCAGCAGTTTCATCTCTCGATCAGATCGGACCGATAACGAAGACGGTCGCTGATGCGGAAATCCTTTTCAATGCAATCCGCGGCAAGGACATTATGGACAGCACGACGATCTCCGAAGATACGTATGCGAAGTCTGAAGCCGTGGCGGATGCAGCTGCAGGCAAGAAGCTCACCATCGGCATCCCTCGGAAATTCATGGAGCTCGGCGGCATCCATCCTGAAGTGAAGCGAGTCTTCGCTGAAGCCGAAGCGGCATTCGCGAAGCTCGGATACCGCATCGTCGATGTCGAATTGCCGAACAACGAGTTCGCGCTGCCGGTCTATTACATCATCAACTTCGCCGAGGTCTCATCGAATCTATCGCGATTTGACGGCGTGCGCTACGGCTTCCATAAAGACGGCATTGCAGGAGGGAAGAATTTCCTCGGTGCGAATCGAGCCGCCGGCGTCGATGATTATTTCGAAACCCGAGCCGCAGGTTTCGGCCGCGAAGCTCGCCGACGAATCCTCCTCGGCACTTACGTCCTTTCATCCGGCTACTATGACGCGTACTACAACCGGGCCAATGCGATGCGAAGCATCATCACGCAGGATTTCAACGCCGCATTCGAGAAGGTCGATATCATCATGATGCCGACTGCACCGGCGCCTGCATTCAAGATCGGCGAGAAAGCCTCCGATCCGGTATCGATGTACCTCGAAGACATCTTCACGGTCACGGCGAATCTCACCGGGCTGCCAGCGATGTCTATTCCAGCTGGCCGCACCACGTCTTCGGGCGGCGCAGACAGATTGCCTGTCGGAATTCAGCTCACTGCACGGCATGGAAATGAGGCCGCGCTCTTCGCGGCCGGAAAGGACTTTCCTTGCGAAGCGGTTTCTGCGCTATAATAGGAGCACCTTATGATCCTCGAACTTTTTGCAAACATAGCGCACGCGGCAGAACAGGGCGCAGTCGCCGTGCCGCAGCTCGACGTGATCACCAAGCTCAGCAATCTGATCACGTATGAAATCGGGCATTATCAGAATATCCTCCCGCTGCTCAGATCGATCAATACGGTCTGGATGTGGTTCGCCCTTCCGATATCGGCTTTCTGCATCATCGGCACCTTCATCGCCGTCGACGGCATCCTGCGCATCCGCAAGGCAGAGCGCAAGGTCTATCATCCATGGAATGTCGTCGAGGCAGAAGTGACTCCGGCCATAGCGAAGCCTGATCATGAAATGGCGAACCGGTGGAGGCATGTCATGGAATCCGTCGAATCTGAAAATGAGAATGACTGGCGCCAGGCTATTCTCGAGGCGGACATCATGCTCGATGATCTCCTCGTGAAGCTCGGCTATCAGGGCGAAGGCGTCGGCGGGCGGCTCAAGCGAGCGCAGGAGGACCCAGGAGACTTCAAGTCGATTCAGAAGGCATGGGACGGGCACACCGTACGAAACCGCATTGCGCACGAAGGCAAGGACTACCCGCTGACGCATCATGAGGCGAAGCGCGTCATTCATTCGTTCCGGGAGGTTTTCGAAGAATTCTTCTTTATTTGAAGTTGCCTTTTTCTACAGGAATGTTATTATATGCCCACATCGCGGGGTAGGGTAGCGGTTAGCCCACTAGGCTCATAACCTAGGTCTCGCTGGTTCGACTCCAGCCTCCGCAACAAGATATTACAAAGGGTGGCGTTTTTCGCCACTTTTTGTTATATTTTGAGGGCTTGAAAAAATAGGCGTTCCATGTCGGGGTAGCTCAGTTGGTAGAGCACGGGACTCATAAGCCCGGGGTCGTGGGTTCAATCCCCACCCCCGACACACTTCAAAGCGATTGCGAGGTCTGCATATTTATGTATAATAAGCAGCATTGCAGCCATAGCTCAACTGGTTAGAGCACTCGCCTGTCACGCGAGAGGTTGGCGGTTCGAGCCCGCTTGGCTGCGCATGACGGATCATACTCGCACTTCAGGCAAGGCGGTATTCCAAGAGTTTCGGCTCCGGAAGTATTATTATCTTGTAGAAGGGTTGGGCCTTCTCATACCGATCGCACTCGGGCTGGGCATGTATCTTGCGCCTGATTTCTTCACCTGGATGCGGTATCCGCAGGCAGTCCTGTTTTCCATCGTCTCGCTTGCCGTGCTGCACGTGCTTTTCTTCGCGCTTCATGAAAAATTCAATAAGAAGATATTCTTCACCGCTGCCCGCTATTCGTACTCGTTCTTCTTCATGTGCATCATCATCTCGGCCGGGGGGCTGGGAAGCCCGTTCATATTCCTGCTCGTCTTTCCGGTCATCGTCTCCGCGGTCTACCTCGACGAACGCATCACCGAGCATGTAGGCCTCGTGCTCACGATCATGCTCGCGATGCTCATCGTGCTGTATCCGCGAGCTTGGACGGACCCGTCGCTCATCATCCGCCATGTCACGGTCACGGTACTCTTCGGCCTGATCTGCTATCTCATGCATCGCATCGTCGTCGATACGCTTCATCAGAAAAATGAGAAAGAAGAGATCGACCGCCGCCTGAGCGAATTCACGCAGATCGAGCAGCTCAAGCATGATTTCCTGAGCGTTGCCCAGCACCAGCTCCGCACGCCGCTTGCAGGCCTCCGATGGGCCCTGGAGACACTCAAAGAAGACGTGGGCGTATCTCCGCAGAATCGCGAACTCATCGATGAAAGCATCCTTCGCGTTGGCGATGCGATCGGCATCGTCAATGAGATGCTCACCACCGCCGAAGGCTCAAGCACCGATCAGCTCAAGCTCGTCCGCGTGCCTGTCGACGTGCCTCGCCTCATCAAGGCGATCCTCGGCGATCTCGAATATGTCGCGCTCGTCCGTTCAGTGAAAGTCAATCTGAATCTTCCGGAAAAGCTCGAGATCGAAGGCGATTTCAAGAAGCTCAAGGCCGCATTCCTCAACATCGTCGATAATGCATTCAAGTATTCGCCGAAGGGCAATGTCGATATTTCCGTAACGTCCGATGGGGAGAAGATGGTGATGTCGGTTACCGATACTGGCATCGGAATTTCGGAAGAGGATGTTCCATATGTCTTCGATCGGCTTCATCGAGGGAAGAACGCCATCTCGCTCGAGCCGAATGAGAGCGGCGTCGGCCTCTATACGACCAAGAAGATCATCGAGCTTCATGGCGGCACGATCTCCGTTTCATCCGTCCTCGGAAAGGGGACGACGGTCACAGCGTATCTGCCGATCAAGGCGAAGTAATTGAAAAGAAAGGCCAAGTGTATTAGTATGTCTCTGTAAGCCGACATGGCTGACATGGTAGTTTGTGCGAGTAGTAAGCCGATGTAGCTCAGTTGGTAGAGCACGTCATTGGTAATGACGAGGTCTCCGGTTCAATCCCGGACGTCGGCTCCCTAAGGTATAATAAAGATTAATGATCATCATCGGCGTCACGGGAACAAACGGGTCGGGAAAAGGGGAGCTCACGAGCCATCTCACGACGAAGGGCTTCGGTTTCTATTCCGTCCGGGATTTCCTCGTCGAGGAGATCGAGAAGCGCGGCTTGCCTGTCGAGCGTCCGAGCATGAAGGCGGTTGCCGACGATCTCCGCACTCGATTCGGAGCAAGCCACATCATCGAATCATTGTATCGGCGGGCAGAGAAATCCGGCAAGAATGCCGTCATCGAATCGGTCCGGACGATGGGCGAAGTCGGCTTCCTGAAGCAGCAGGAGAACTTCCTGCTCGTGGCAGTGGACGCCGACCTCAAAATCAGGTATAAAAGAGCAGTGCTCCGCAAGAGCGCGACTGACAATGTCACATTCGAGAAATTCGCCGCACAGCAGGAGGTCGAGATGAAGTCGGATGATCCGGCCCGGATGAGCCTCTCCGACTGCATCAAAGCTGCGGACGTCCTCCTCATGAACGACGGAACGATGGGGGAGTTCCGGGCGCAGATCGATGAGAAATTGTCCGAGTATCTTGCAAAGTAGGTTCAGCGCAAATATGCCAAAGTAGCTCAGTTGGTAGAGCATCGCTTTCGTAAAGCGAGGGTCTCCGGTTCGATCCCGGACTTTGGCTCCGAATATTACGTCCTGTTAGGAGAAGTCAATTTAAAATAAATCGGTCCCAGACAATTTGCCTGAGACCGATTTTGAAGCGATTCGCGGAGCTAATATCCTTTTTGCAGGCCTGCCGCAACCATCCCGAGTTCTTTTTCGTTGCGGGGTGAGATGAGCAAGGTGTATTCGTTGCCAAGCGGTATCTCCGCATCGAATACCTCGTACGTGACCGCCCCTTTCTTTTTGGCGGTAATCGTAAACGTCGTTCCTGGAATTTGGATGCTCGATACCATTCGGCTTGCACTCTTTGATATCGATACGATTTCGATGTCGGGATTGCATTCGAGCAGAATCCTGAAGTCGCCTTTTCGGACGGGAAAGGAAATGATCCATTCCGAATCAAGATGCTTGGATATTGCGTATTTCGGCACAAACTCTGTTTTATTCGTAGTTTGAGCGTGTACGCTTTCGACGCCAATAGCCAACAGTAACATTGCTGCTGTAAGGATGCTCGCGATGAGCTTATTTGTTTTCATAGATAATAGAGAGCAATCTGTGCAGATTCGTGATGAACCCGCTGCAGACCCTTTTATGTTTATAGTATACTTTTCTATTAATGTCAAACTTTATTCGTGACAATTTCATTGGTTTCATCGCACTCATTTGCTATACTCATTTTCATGAAACCCGAAGCTGTCAGACTCGAAGAACTCCAGAAGAAGATCGACGCGCTCGAAGCAGGAATGCTCGAGGCGGATTTTTGGGCTGACAAGGACAAGGCGCAGGCCGTCATCAAGGAAATCCAGTCGCTCAGGGAAGAAATCGAAGATCCTGGTGCGAATGATCCCGCGGCAAAATACGATAAGGGCGACGCAGTCATGACGATATTCTCAGGCGCAGGCGGCGATGATGCCGAAGACTTCTCCGGCATGCTCTATCGCATGTACCGCAAATTCTGCGAGAATCACGGCTGGACGATGTCACTCATTCATATGAATGAAAATGATCATGGCGGCTATCGCAATATCACTGTCGAGATCAGCGGCAAGCCGATCGGCATCGGCGGCGGTTCCAATGTGAAGAAAGGTCCGTACGGAATCCTGAAGAATGAATCAGGCGTGCATCGGCTCGTTCGCATCTCGCCATTCAATTCCAAGCAGCTCCGCCAGACGTCTTTCTCCATGGTCGAGCTCATTCCGAAATTCGAAAAGGCCGCAGGTCCAGACATCGAAATTCCTGATAAGGATCTCGAGATCTCCATCGCCAAGTCCGGCGGTCCTGGCGGCCAGAACGTCAACAAGCGCGAGACCGCAGTCCGCATCGTCCATGTGCCGACGAAGCTCTCAGTGCACGTGACCTCGGAGCGATCTCAAGCTCAGAACAAGGAGAAGGCCCTCGACATCCTCCGCGGCAAGATCTTCAAGCAGCGCGAAGACGAACGCCTCGCTCGCGAGAAGGGCATGTATATCTCGAAGACCACCTCGATCGATTGGGGCAATCAGATCCGCTCCTATGTCCTGCATCCGTACAAGATGGTGAAAGACCATCGCACCGACGTCGAAACCTCTCAGATCGACAAGGTTCTCAACGGGGAGATTGACCTTTTCCTGAGCTAGTGCTATTTTCAATCATGAAAGGCTCGTTTTCACAGCGCATGAAGCGTTGTGATTTGAAAACTATGTGGGTTATATCGTTATGAAAACTACTACAGTCAGGCTTCCTCCTATAAATCTCAAAGTCGAAAATGGGATTCGGAGGTTTTTTGCGAAGTCCTTCGGATCAGCAAAAGGGCCTTTGGTGCTCAAATACCCGCGGATACTCGTCAAATTCAGCGGCGAAGCCCTCGGGAATCGCTCTGATACGATAAGCGCGGCAATCCTCCGCAGAATCGCTGCGCAGATCGCCTTGCTTCGAAAAGCCGGCATCGAGGTCGTCATCGTGCTTGGCGGCGGAAATATCTTCCGCGGCCTCGCAGGCAGCAAGAATGGAATCGATCGGGTGAAGGGCGATCATATGGGAATGCTCGCCACCGTGATCAATTCGATCGCGCTTCAGGATGCTCTCGAATCTATAGGCGTTCCCGCGGTCGTCATGACTGCAACTTCGATGCCTGGATTCGGCGAGCATTATGTCTGCGCGAATGCGATGAAACATATCAGCGAAGGTCTCGTGGTCATATTCGGCGGCGGTACGGGAAATTCGTATTTCTCGACTGATACTGCCGCTGCGCTGCGGGCGAATGAGATCAAGGCTGATGTCATCATAAAAGCGACAAAAGTAGATGGCATTTATGACTCTGATCCGAAACTGAATTCTCGAGCGAAGCGTTTCGCTCGCATCAGTCATCGGAATGCTCTCCGAAAAGAGCTCAAGGTCATGGATTCCACAGCTTTCTCGCTCTGCATGGACAATAAGAAGCCGATCATCGTCTGCAATCCGAGGCGCATCAGCGATCTTCTGCGGATCGCCCTCGGCGATGAGAGCAATTGCACCGTCGTCGAAACAAATTAGACGATATGAACCCCCAGCTCTTTTTTTCAAAGCCGCTCCGATCAGGGGTGCCTACAATCCGTTGTATGCACCTGCTGATCCGAGCGGCCCTTTGTTTACGTGTTCCATTGCCGGTTCGCTGTGATATAATCAGTGGCAATGATCTACTACGACAAGGTATCGAAGATATACCCGGATAAGTCCGTCGCGCTCGACGGCGTCAGTTTCGGCGTAGAACCGAAGGAATTCGTCACCATCGTCGGCCATTCGGGCGCGGGCAAATCCACCCTCATCAAGCTCCTCATCGCGGAGGATCGGCCTACGGAGGGAGCTATTTTTTTTGAATCGACCAATATCCACAAGCTCAGCAAGAAAGCGATGAGCAAGCTCCGCCGCCGCATCGGCACCGTCTTCCAGGATTTCCGCCTCATACCGAACAAGACCGCATATGAGAACATCGCATTCGCCATGGAAGCCTCCGGCCGCACCGACGCCGAGATCGCCTCGGACGTCCCGCATGTGCTCGACCTCGTCGATCTCGGCTCGAAGATCTGGAATTTCCCGCACGAGCTTTCCGGCGGAGAGAAGCAGCGCGTCGCCATCGCCCGGGCCATCGTCAATCAGCCTGATATCATCATCGCTGATGAGCCGACCGGAAACCTCGACCCGGTCAATACCTTCGAGATCATCCGCATCCTGAAGAAGATCAATGAGCTTGGCACCACCGTCATTCTCACCACCCATAACAAAGGCGTCGTCGATCATGTCGGCGGCCGCGTCATCACCATGGAGAAGGGCAAGATCGTCCGCGATGACAAGAACGGCAAATATATTTTGTAGCAGCGCCGCAAGAACTGATATTATTTCAATCACATGATTTTCACCAAATTCAAAAGAATCGTCCGCACCGGCTTCGTCAATTTCTGGCGGAACAGCCTCCTTTCGCTCGCAGCGATCGTCGTGCTCACGCTCGCGCTTCTGTTCTTCGGCGGACTCATCTTCAGCAGCGTCTTCGGCCGAGCGCTCGTCAAGGAAGTGAAGAGCAAGGTCGATATCAACGTCTACTTCACGCTCAATGCGAACGAAGCCGATATCCTCGCGCTCCAGAAGACCGTCGAGAAGCTTCCTGAAGTCGACAAGGCGACGTATATCTCGAAAGACAAGGCTCTCGCTGATTTCCGCGACAAATGGAAGGACAACACCCTCATCCTCCAAGGCCTCGACGAGATCGGCTACAATCCATTGCCGGCCGTCCTCAATATCAAGGCGAAGGAGCCTTCGCAGTATGGCGGCATCGCCAAATTCCTCGATAATACGAAGAACACTGCTTCGTCGAAGGACGGCACTTCGATCGTCGAGAAGGTGAATTACAATCAGAACAAGCTCATCATCGATCGCCTCGGCCGAATCATCCCGGCTGTCCAGAAGACTGGCACCGCGCTCGCCATCCTGCTCGTCCTTGTCACGATCGTGATCGTCTTCAATACTATCCGCATCATCATATTCACATCTCGCGATGAGATCGCGGTCATGAAGCTCGTCGGAGCATCGAATACCTACATACGCGGTCCGTTCGTCGTCTCAGGCATCATGTACGGCATTATCTCCGGAATCATCACCCTCATCCTGCTCGCAGTAGCTGCGTACTATAGCGATGCTGCGCTGCTCAAATTCGCAGGCCTCGAGGGCGCGAATGACTTCTCGATCATCGTGAATCTCTTCTCCGGATATTTCCTCGCGAATTTCGGACAGATCTTCAGCATCATCATGGGTTCCGGCGTCCTGCTCGGCGCGATCTCGAGCTATCTCGCGGTCCGAAGGTATCTTAACGTATAGGGTTCAAGTAAATATGAAGAAAATAATCAAGCAAATCGCGAAGACTGCAAAGGCGAAAGCAGCCGCAAGCTCGTTCGGCGACAAGGTCCGCGAAGTCGTCCGGAAGATCCCGAAGGGCAAGCTGCTCACCTATGCCGAAGTCGCCCGGCGCGCAGGCAATGCGAAAGCGGTCCGCGCAGTCGGCAGCATTCTCGCGAAGAACTTCGATCCGAAGATTCCATGCCATCGCGTCATCAGGTCGGATGGGGGATTGGGCGGCTACAATCGCGGACTTGAGAAAAAACTCGCGATTCTGAAGAAGGAAGGCGCGCTCCGCTAAATTCGCCTCGGATGCGTCCATGCGGCATCCTTATAAAAAGAGAAAGCCTCGAGCGTTATGCTCGAAGCCTTGAGATTCCATGCAATTCTCAAAAGTGTTCGAAGGACTTCCTATTTCGGAGTGGCAGTCTTGTCCAGCTGTTCCTGAGCGAGCCGGAATATTTCCTCCTTCTTGTTATCGATGCCGAAGTCTCCCGCGGCAGTCCATATCTTCAGGAAGAGCCTTTCGCAGTGATCGATCCATTTCAAGGATTCCCTGATCGCTGCTTCGGTTGACGCTCGCGTGAGGCGGATCACTTCCAACTTTGCCTTCGCGTGAAGTATGTCTCCGGCCAGGCTGATCATCCGCTTGCGGATGATCGTCGCGTCGACCGGATTGGGATTCAAGGCTGGTGCGATGTGCGGATCGAGATCGGCGATCGCCTTCTTGTATGCTTCGAATAGTTCGACGCACTCTTGGGCTTTCTGCTCGGCGGCGCGCTTTTCGCTCGCTGCCGTATTCAGCTCATTAAACATGCCGCCTATGGCCAGGGCGCATACGATGATTTCAAGCATTACCCACCCTTCGTTCATCTTCGATAAAATCGAAGCCAGGACGATGATGGCGAATGCAATAATGCCTACAAAAAGTCGCTTGTCCCATACTTTATCATATGCCACCGCTTCCTCCTTATCCTGCAATGCTCGCAGGTAGTTTGCTCTTATCTTGACCAGGCTTTGACCATCAAGCTTGTTCTTTTCCCATTCAATGCGATGCGGGTCAGCGATCATTCCGAGCAACTGGTCCATTCCTTCCAATAAAGGATCTACTTTTTTCATTTTTCAAAGGCCTAATACGAGGATTCTTGGGGCATGGTGGCCATTCATATCAGCATGGTGACCGATACGAACTTTCCATCAATCCTGAATAGTTCGGCAGCTATTCTGGCTGTATTATACATTATATATAGTAATATGTCAATAACCCTAGAAATAGGGCAGGTAGCGGCGTTTTTTGATAAGAATTTCATTTCGCTGTGATAGAATTGCAGGATGAAAGATCAGCCACATATCGAAAAAACTCCAATAAAGGCTGCCGCTCCAGTCGTTCGCGATAAATACACTGCTGTCTGGGTATCCCATTCGTCTATGGGAGACTTCCTGAAGTGTCCTCGCGCGTATTATCTCCATAACGTCTACAAGGACCCGAAGACCCGTCGCAAGATCAATGTGACGACTCCTGCGCTCGCGCTCGGAGTCGCTGTGCACGAGGTCGTCGAAGGCCTCGCGCGATTTCCTACGGAAGAGCGCTTCGCTCGAGGAACTGACGCGCTCATCGCAGATCTCGACGTCGCTTGGAAGAAAGTCTCGGGAAAGAAAGGCGGTTTTCGATCTGCCGAAGAGGAAGCGCAAGCTCGCGCTCGCGCAGAGGCCATGGTTCGCCGAGTAGTCGAGCATCCGGAACCGCTCGCGCACAAGACCGTGAAGCTCGCTGGCAAAGGCAGCGGCAAGGACGAGATGCCGCCGAATTTCTATATTACCGATACCGACAATATCATCCTCTGCGGCAAGATCGATTGGCTCATCTATCGGCCTGAGGATGATACTGTGCATATTCTCGATTTCAAGACAGGGAAGAATCAGGAAGATGGCGAGTCGCTCCAGCTGCCGATCTATCAGCTCCTTCTCGCGAATCTCCAGAAGCGGAAGGTGAATGGCGCGAGTTATTGGTATCTCGATCGAGATGATGCTCCAGTCGAAACAGACCTGCCATCAGTCGAGGAATCCTTCGAACGAGTCATCGTCGTAGCCCGTCAGGTCGCCGCTGCGCGCGCCAAAGCCCTCGCAGAGGGTCCTGACAAGGCTTTCATCTGTCCTCGTGTCGCAGATGGCAGCGGTACCGAATGCTTCGCATGCCGCCCATTCCAGAAGATCCTCCGGGGCGAAGCCGAATACATCGGCGTCGGCGAATACAATCAGGACCTGTTCATGATTCCTGAATAAGATTTCGAGGCTTCCGGCTTAGCGCGAATTCCCGACGAATGCCTTGGTGACCGGGCCGAAATATCCGGTTGCGGAAATCCCGTTTGCCTTCTGGAATTTCAGGAGCGCTGCCTGCGTGCGCGGGCCGAAGAAGTTCGTCTCATTTCCGACAGATCCAGGACCTGATGCTGCCAGTGCGTAGCCTTTGGCATTGAGATACTGCTGCAGTTGCTTCACGTCGCTGCCAGTCTTGCCATATGCGAGCGGCCTCGCGAATGCTTGAGCGGAGGGGGTTTTTGGCGAAGCAATATCTTGTCCGGCAGGGCTCGATGCGGTTTCATTCGGTGCAGGCGGAGTCTGGGTTACGATGAGGATTTTCGTGCTGACCGAAGCTTCCTGATTGGCGGCTCTGCGCGCAGACGATGTCTTGTAAGCCTGGGGCTGATTTGCAGCAGGTACTGTCGTGAGGGTGAGGTCGCTGCTGTATGCCGTTCCGGAAGCGTTTGTCGCATATGCCTGAAAATGATAGAGGCTGCCGCTGCTGAGCCCTGCGATATCGGCGGTGAACGAACCGATGCCGAATATCCCGCTTTGCGTGCTTGTCGCGCCATACGAGGTGGTTTTGCCGTATACGAAGCCTCGTTCGGTAGATGATGCGACGCCGTCGGCTGTTATCGCGCCTGAGAGCGTTGTTCCTGATTCTGTAGTCGAGGCCGCAGCGCTCGCGGTGACTGTCGGATTGTGCGGCGTGCTGTCCGTGATCGTTATTGTGATGGGGGTGACCGAAATTCCGCTGTATGAGGAATCGGAACTTGAAATAGAATGGCTGATCGAAGCAGTGTGCGTGCCTTCGATGCTGTTATTCGAAATGGCAGTAATTATCACTGTTTGAGGGATATTCCAATTCGAAGCCGTAAAGGCGAGGCTTGAAGGCGATGTCGAGAGATTGCTCGGATCAGGCGTTATCGTGACGGTCACATTCGCCGTCGGTTCTGCATCAAGGACGACGGTATAGCTGTCTCCGGCCGCTCCTTCCGTCGCGGCTGCAGTCGTCGTGCTCACCGTCACTCCTCCTCCCGAGAATATGGCGAAATTCCTCGCTGCACTATTGAGATCCGAGTAGGCGAATAATCCCCCGGCATAGAGCTTTTTTCCGTCAGAAGAAATCGTGAGGGTGTTCACCGTGCTTTCCATGCTGGGATTGAATGTTGAGATGACTGCGCCGTTGGAAGTCGTAATTCCTGCAAGCCGATTGTATGTCGCGCCGCCGACAGTCGTGAACAGTCCTCCTGCATAGAGTTTCGAACCATCGGGGGAGAGGGCAATTCCGTTGACGTTGACATTCAGGTTCGGATTGAAAGTCGAAATCGCAGCCCCAGTCGCCGTATTGATTCCCGCCAGCCTGTTGTACGTCACGCCGCCGACCGTGGTGAATGTTCCTCCTACATAGAGTTTTGTATTGTCAGAAGAGAGGGCGATGCTATTGACTGTGTTGCCCATATTTGGGTTGAATGTCGAGCTTGCGGTACCGTTCGATGCGTTTATTCCCGCCAGCCTGTTGTACGTCACGCCGCCCACCGTACTAAATGTTCCTCCCGCATAGATCATCGCATCGTCGGATGACAGCGCAAGAGAGTTGACTGTGTTGTTCATGTTCGGGTTGAAGCCCGAGATGAGCGCGCCATTCGAGGTCGTGATTCCTGCAAGCCGATTGCGCGTCGTTACGCCGACCGTCGTGAATAATCCTCCTGCGTATATCTTCGCATCGTCTGAAGAAAGCTTGAGGGTATTGACGGTATTGCCTACGTTCGGATTGAAGCCTGAGATGACTGCGCCGTCGGAAGTCGTGATTCCTGCAAGCCGATTGCGCGTCGTGCCGCCGACCGCTGTGAATGTTCCTCCTACATAGAGTTTCGATCCGTCGGATGAAAGTGCAAGCGCGTTGACGGTATTGTTGAGATTCGGATTGAAAGAAGAAAGGGTGCTGCCGGTTATATCGACTGCCGCCAGCCTGTTGCGGACGCTGCCGCCTACGGAGACGTATGTTCCGCCGATGCCCATCGCAGACCCGTCCGCAGACATGGAGATCGTCATGATATTTCCTACTACGTTTGGACTGAAGCCGGAAACTGCGGTGCCATCGGACGTCTGTATCGCAGCGAGGCCGCTTGATGTAGCAGAACCCATATTGGCGAAGGATCCTCCAGCAAACACCTTCGAATCGTCAGACGAAAGTTTCAGGGCTGTTACCGTGCCGTCCATGTTCGGATTGAAAGCAGAGATCGCCGTGCCATCTGCAGTATTGATTGCCGCCAGCCTGTTGTACGTCGCGCCGCCGACTGTCGTGAAGGAACCGCCGGCATATATCTTCGTATTGTCAGATGAAAGCGCGAGAGCGTTGACAGTGCTGCCCATGTTCGGGTTGAAGCCCGAGATGAGCGCGCCATTCGAGGTCGTGATTCCTGCAAGCCGATTGCGCGTCGTTACGCCGACCGTGGTGAACGATCCTCCCGCATAGAGCTTCGATCCGTCGGACGAAAGCGCAAGCGCGCTCACGGTACTGTTGAGATTCGGATTGAAAGCAGAGATCGCCGTGCCATCTGCAGTATTGATTGCTGCCAGCCTGTTGTACGTCACGCCGCCGACTGTCGTGAAGAAACCGCCGGCATACAGTATCGAATTATCCGATGAGAGAGCAAGTGCGGTGACTCCGCCGCTCATATTCGGATTGAAGGATGCTACGACTGAACCATCGGACGTATTTACGGCTGCAAGCCTATTCCTCGTCGTGCTGCCGACTGTGCTGAAAAATCCTCCGATATAGAGTATGGAGCCATCCGAAGAGAGAGCGAGGGCGTTGCTCTCGCTGTCGAGGCTCGGATTGAAGTTCGGATCCACGGTTCCGTCCGGGAGTATATGCGCGAGATCGTTGCGGGATGATGAGGCGACCTTTATGAATCCGCCGATTACATACCACCCGCCTCGACCGTCCGGGATGCTCGCATTGACGATGCCGTGGACTTTGTCATATGAGCTCGTCGTAGCTGTTCCAGTCGATGGCGATATTGAAACGAAATTTCCTGAATAAGGACCGGCATAGGTGAAAGACCCGCCGATATATATCGTCGAGGTCCCGACTGCGATCGCGTTCACGCCGTTGCTATTGACGGTGATCGTTCCTGGGAGGGGGATGCTGTTCGCGAAGAATTCAGCATTGGAGGATGGCGCGTATGCGACGGAGAACAGGACAAATGCGAAGAGTATCAGGTATCGTTTCATGGAATGCTAAATTATATCACATCATAAAAACTGCCGTTTGCTTTCGCAAACGGCAGTCGTGATCTCTGTTGTTCAGAGATAGAAGTTGTTTGCCCTCGCTATTCTTCTGAATAAAAAAGCGGCCACGACAACCAGTGTCGCGGCCTCTTGTGAAGCGGGCAATCGCTATGCGATGCCCATCTGATTCTTCTGATAATCGCTGATTGAATGGCCTGTTAGCCGCCAGAAGATGTTCCTGTAGATTTCTGAGGTCTTGTCGAGGATCTCGTTCGGTATCACTTGTTCGTGCACCCAGGCGACATCTTCGTTGACTTTGGGATTCCGTTTCTTGATCCCGATTTCGATTCCGTAATTCCGCACGAATTGCTTGTCGAGCGACGGCGGCAACTTGCCTTCCTTGCGGGCTTCCAAATAGGCCTCGAAGTCGAAGTAACGGCTCGAGTCCGGCGTTCCTCGTTCATCGACGAGACATAGCCGCCCATTAGTGAAGCTGAATTCGAATTTCGTATCGCCCATGAGTATGCCGCGTTTCATCGCGTGCTTATGGATTGCTCTGGCGATTTTAAGCGCAAGCTGCTCGCGCTCGGTGCCATATCTTTCTGCGATTGAGTCCGCCGTCAAATGAACATCGTGCCCGATCTCTGCTTTTGTTGAGGGCGTATAGATCGGATAGGGAAGCATGCTGCCGTCAGTGAGTCCTGCAGGCAGCGTGTGTCCGCAGACCGTTCCATCCTTTTGATAGCTTTCCCAGCCGGTGCCGGTGAGTATGAATCGGACGATGTCTTCGACGTCGGGCGGATTGACGCGTTTTACTACTGTCGCTCGGCGCTGGAGTTCTGAATTTCCGCGCAGCTCTGCCGGCAGGTATTCGTCGATCGCTGCGCCTGCTGCGATGAAGTCGCTCTCGCATGCGTCCTTGATCACTTGGGTCACCAAGAAGTGATTGATCGCAGTGAGAATCCCTCCCTTTCCTTCGACTTGCGCATTGAGCACGAAGTCGAAGATGCTGATGTTGTTGGTTACGTCGACGAGCATCTTGTCGTCGTGTCCGGGAATCTTGTAGGAGTTTCGGACTTTTCCGCGGCCGATGAGTTCGAGGCCGGGAAGGGGCTTTTCTAGCCCAAGTATTCTTGCGGGTATTTTGGCCATAACGTAGTCGATATCTGAATGTTTGCTGACAAAGGACACACAAAACCCCACACAGGGAGATGTCCTGCGCTAATACTACGAATCCAGGGTGAAAAGGCAAGTTGTACGGCTTGGTTGCAATCGTCCATGCAGGAGAAATTCATTTGACTTATCTTGTTTTCTAAGGTAATTTCACATGAGCTAGGAAGTTCTTGGCTCTGTTCGGGTCGCTCCTGAATAGTCCGTTACAACTGAAAACCGCCTTCAAACATCAAAAACGAAGGCTTCCGATCGGATACTACATTATGCAAACCAAACCAAAGGGTCCAGGTCTTTTCCTGGCCCAATTCTCTGGACGTCCTGGATTCGAAAATCTTGAGAACTCATGCAAGACCGCAGCCGCAAACGGCTACACCTGCATTCAGATCCCGTCTTGGGATTCCAAGCTATTCAATCTGGGGTGCGCAGCGGAATCGAAGGACTATTGCGATCATCTTGTCGGCAAGATCATGGAGTGGGGACTGAAAGATGGGGTGACTGAAATCGCTACTCATCTGCAAGGCCAGCTCATGGCCGTGCATCCCGCGTACCTCCAGCTGTTCCGCAAGTTCGGTCCGCCGGAATTGCAGACGACGAATGATCCGAAAGCCCTCTACAAGTGGGCAGAGGAGCAGATGCTGCTCGCGGTCAAAGCGAGCAAGAATCTCGGCTTGAACGCCATCCCATCCTTTACGGGGTCGTTCCTCTGGCCGTACATCTATCCATGGCCGCAGTTGTCGCAGGAATTTGTGGGTACCGCCTTCAAGATCCTCGGCAAACGCTGGGAGCCGGTCTTCGATGCTGCATCGGACGCTGATCAATCAATCGCCTTCGAACTGCATCCTGGCGAAGATGTGCATGATGGCGATACGTTCGCTCGTTTCCTTGAAACTGTCGGTGGTCACGAGGCTGCCGGCATCAACTTCGATCCATCGCACTTCGTCCTGATGAACCTCGATTACGTCGGCTTCATCGAAACATGGGCAGATCGAATCAAGGCGTATCACGTCAAAGATGCTGAAACGGCAAGTACCGCCAATCAGGGCTTCTACGGAGCTTTCCAGCCGTGGGGCAAGCGCAATACGCGCTTTCGCAGCCTCGGCGACGGTCAGGTGCAGTTCGCTGACATCGAGGAAGCACTCGAGGAAAAAGGATTGATCGGAATCCCTCGCGTTCTGGAATGGGAGTGCGCTATCAAAGGTCCCGAACAGGGACTGCGGGAAGGCGCTCCGTTCATCCGCGCGCTCATCAATGCCGAGCCGTTGCCTGAAATTGTTCCGGCAACGAAGAGCAATGCTGTCTTTGATGATTTCGTCAAAACCGAACTCGATCACGGCCAGGTCGCATCGATGCTCGGCGTTTCGCTCGACGAAATTCGGTCGGCAGCGTAAGTTACAAGTTCTGTCAGTATGGAGTGATCCCCGCTTTCGCAAGAAAGCGGGGATTTTTGCTTTCATGCTACAATGAGCCGGCTTACCAATAATTTATATATACAGATGTTCAAGCATACATGTTCGGAATCGTGCGGCAAATGGTGTCCTTCGCAGTATCTTAATCGAGACGTCGGCATACTCATCCTCAGGGTCGGCCTCGGCGCGCTCTTCATCCATCACGGCTATCTCAAGCTCGCTGATATGCACGGCACCGTTGCGTTCTTCGCATCGATCGGCTACGGTTCATTCCTCGCATGGCTCACGGCTATCGTCGAAACTGTCGGCGGCCTCGCGATACTCCTCGGCGTATTCCAGGGTCCTGCAGCGATCGCACTTGCAATCGAGATGCTCGTCATCATCTTCAATATGAAGTGGTCGAAAGGCTTCAATGCATTCGAATTCGATCTCATATTTTTCTTCATGCTCGTCGGACTCGCGCTCATCGGCCGTGGACGGTACTCGGTTCTCAAGGGATCATGCAGGACATGCAAAGAGGGAACTTGCGCGGACGCTTCATGCGAAGTCGTTGCTGAGAAGGCTTAGTAATCGCCACTCGGTCAGTACGCAGCAAGGAATTCCTTCGTCTTCCGAATATCTTCAGTCATCGATCTCCCGATAGCCTCATATCGCGAGATGCATCGGATCAGGAAACTCATATCGAAACGCTCGTCGAGAATACTGCATTTCTCGGCGAGCTGTTTCGCATTCATGGCGTGCTCGAGGATCCTGTCAGCTATCCGAAGAGCGCATTCATTCCAGAATATGTCACGCATGCTCTTCTCTGCATTTTCCGGCGCGAATGCAGTCATAGGAGCGTTCGCGGCTCTCTGCATCATTTCAGTTACGTCGGTAAGCCGGCCTGAATTCATGTCTTCCTGCCAATCGTGCGCGTCGTCTGACAGCTGCCGGGCGAGTATGTAGTGCGAGCAGCTCATCTCCAGCATCTTCAGCAGATTTTCGCAGACGCTCTGCTCGGCATCCCCGTTTCGGATATTTTTTGAGAATACATGCGCGATGAGCATGACCGGGAGCGCGTGCCCGAATGACTTTTCGGTCATTGATACTTTTTTGCCGAGGATTTCGGCATGATGCGCATTGTCGAGATCGATGAAGACTTTGCCGATGTATCTTTCTATTCTTGATCGAGTGCCTTCTGCTGCCGCTGGCAGCAATTCCGCCCTGATCAGATGCTCGATCTTCCTATGGATGAAACGCGAGAGAGGAATTTCTTTCCCATGACCGGACATCGGTTCATCCATGCTCATGTCGTCGATGGTGTATGCGATCCAGCCAAGGACGCCGACAGCTCCGACAACTGCCGCGACAGCATCTGCATCTGGAAAATTGCGAACGAGCGAATAGGGCAGGAGCGCGATCTCGTTCCAGTGGCTTGCTGATCTGAATTTTTCAAGATGCGCGTCGAATGCTGCTTTCATTTCGGAAGAGAGGCTCTTTGTCTCAGAATGCAGTTTTTCGATGATTGCCAATTGGATCTGATTCTCGGCTGCCGCTTCGATGTCGCGGCGTCCTTTCTCAGTTTTCTCCTGGAGGCGCAATCTGCAGAGAAGCAACGCCTCCAAGGCAGCTGCAGCGGTGAAGGCTTCAGATGTCGCATATTGGATGATTCCGTTTGCGATCTTTTCGATATACATCGGGTGAGCCTCACTTTTTCCGATCGACACCGTGAACGAGCCGAGCTTGGCGATGTGTTCAGAAATGATTCCATCAGGAGCATCAAGCCGGATGAGCGAGCTCGCTGCGAGAGCTGCATCCATGAGATTGGACTTGCCTTCAGTGCATATTTTTTCTATCAGCCGGGATTTCTCCTTTCCCGAATAATTGCGCGAAATGAAATACAAGATCATCATTCTGTTCGAATAGAATTGTGATGCGGGCTGCTCCAAGCGCAATTCATGATCGATTGACTCTGTGAGTTCGGGCATCGATACTCCTATGAGGGAAAGCATGAAAGAGATGTTCGCATTCACGCCTATGTCAGGAGTCTGCGAGGCTCTCATGCCGCCTATCCAGGTGAAATAAGGGCCGCCAGGCTGCGTTTCGCAGGCGATGAGAGCTTTCGTTATATTCGCAAATGCTTCTCCTGAGAGCATTTCAGGCCGCCAGAGCGCGATAGCTGCGATCGCGCAGCTCGTGTCATCCATGTCGTCGGGGTAGGATGGCCGTTCTGATGCTGAGGTTTTCTTTCCTGTCGATCTCGGCCAGTAATTCCATGTCCAGGCATCATTTTTATTTTCAAGAATATGAGCGATGAGCGTGTCGCAGATATTCTGGATTCGCCTATGTTCTTTTCCTGAATGAAGCGCAAGCAGAATAAGCGCAGGGATGAATATGTTTCTGCTTTGCAGCAGCTTGTCTTTGGAATGCATGGAGTCGAGGTGCGTCGAAAGCTGCTCGATCATATGGTCGAGTTGTTTGGTGTGCATATTGAGATTTGATTAATGAGGAAACGTTATCTGTATATCGGTGCCTTTTCCTGCTTCGCTCTTTATTCCGACGGTTCCGCCGAGATCTTTTTCTGCGATCGTTTTCACGATAGTAAGTCCGAGTCCGCTTCCTCTCTCATTCGATTTTGTCGTGAAGAAAGGATTGAATATCTGTTTCATATTTTGCTTCGGGATGCCGCAGCCATGATCTGAGACCTGTATCTCGATGCATTCCTCTGATTTGCTCAGGCAGACTTCGATTTTCTTTTCATCGAGCTCGGGCAAGCTCGCATATGAGTCGATCGCATTCGATATGAGGTTGAGGAGGATTCTCTCTATCAATACATGATCTTTGCATATGATCGGATTTTCGTTGAATCCGATATATTCATGGATTACTTTCACGTCTGCATTCCGCATCTTATAGCCAAGAATCTGAAGGATGTATTCGAGAGACTCCTTCAGATCGCAGGTTTTCTCGAGCTGAGGTGCGGTCGCTGGTTGCAGGGAAGACTCTGAGGACCGCATCGTCTTCCGTACTGTCGACATGAACTCTCCCATTCTGTTGGATGCTTCGATGGTCTTGCTGAGGGATTCGCGGAGAGTCCTCACTTCTGGCGAGCTGGTCTTTCCGAGCGCATCTATGCCGAGCGAAATCGAAACAAGGGGAGTCATGAGATCGTGGAATAATCCTCGGGAAAGTTCTCCGAATTCAGCGGATCTCGACAGGTAGACCATCTGATCAAGCTGCATCTTGCGCAGGGACTCCGTCCGCTCAGTGACGGTCATCTCAAGATTGTCGCGTTCCGTTCTCAATTCTCCCTCTGATTTCCGGGCACGTTTCAACGAGTTCTCGATTTCTCTGTTTGAGAGCCATGAAAGGAGCGTGATGAAGAAGAAGATTCCCGAATAGGTGATGATGTCTGTCGTGCTGATGGTGGTGTATTTCCATGCTTGGACGCCGAGCACTTTGTATTCGTGGAAACCGAGATAGGAAAGAATGCACACCATTGCGACCGAGACGATCATGCCGCATCGGGTTCCGATAAGGATGCTTGAAGTGATGATGACGAGCGTCGTCGTGAGAAGCGTCGCAGGCAGGCTTGCGCCCCATTCATAACCGCAGTATATGGTGCCGATTATATAGAAGCTGATGAGGAGATAGGATGCCAGGCGGACTTTTCCGCGCCTCGATAGGACGAACAAGCTTGCGAATATGGCCAGGATGATCGTGAACGGAATGAAATGCACGCCCTGGTATGCGGCTCCGAAAGCGGGGAGATTGTAGAGTATGGTCGCATCGAGCACAAGCAGCAGTGCGATCGAGGTGAGAAGAATGGTATTGAGAATCAATTCTTCGCGATGCGTATCCTCGTCAGTTGATTTCGGACGTATCAGCGCGATAACGCGCCTTTGCACGAAGCGCGTTATGGCTGCCATTTGTGATGTTGCAGACTCTAGCCGTTCCATGGGGCAAAGTCGCTTTCCGAATGCGCTGCTACGGAAGCCTTCTTCCGCTGCTCGGCGTCACGCAATAGTTGTTTGATGAGAATGCTCATTTGGGTATGTTTGTTTATATGATCGTTGATCACGTCGACCTTCATGATCCCAGTCATTCTATCTGACCGGCATGAATTGCTGATCAAAAAAATATGAAATATTCATGAAGCACTATTCGACAGCGATCATGTATCCTCGTCCTGGAACATTCCGGATGAAATCCTTTCTCCGTCCGATATTCACCTTCTTCCGAAGATTGAGGATGTGCGCTTCGATGGTATTTGAAAAAGGATCGCTGTCCGCGTTCCAGACATGCTCCATGATCATACCACGCGATAATATCGTGCCCTGATTCCGCATCAGATACTCGAGCAGGGTATATTCCTTTCTTGTCAGATATATTGCGGTGCCTCCGCGGACTGCTACCTGACGCTCGGTATTGAGGCTCAGATCTCCGGCGGTAAGTATGGATGTCTCGATCTTATGCGGCCTGCGCGCGAGCGCTCGCACTCGGGCATGCAGCTCGTCGAATGAGAATGGCTTGGTCATATAATCGTCGGCGCCCTTCTCGAGCGCATCGACTTTCTTCGCAGTATCGCCGATGACTGAAAGGAAGAGTATCGGCACGGTCTTGCCGGCGGAACGGATCTCTTCGCAGACTTTCAGTCCGTTTTTCTTCGGCATCGAGAAGTCGAGGATGATCACGTCATATGGATTGATTCGCGCGGCATAGGATCCGTCGGTGCCATTGTGCGCGAGATCGACGACATGCGAAGCGGACTCGAAGCTTGTTTTCATGAATGCGGCGGCGGCGATATCATCCTCGATGATCAGTAATTTCATGTAGAGCAGTATACCGTCTCATGCCGCAACTCGTCGAACTTTTCTGCTGCAGTTTCAGATAAGAAATTCATAAAGATTTTATTTTGCATATGGTAAATGTACTTGACAAATTGCATGTATATGCTATGATACACATGTAACAGAGTAAACGACAAGACGTTACGTAGAAGCCAATCGGCTTCGGAAGATATAATCACAGAGTGCAGGTTCCTCAGGTTAGCGGAACTCAACGGCTTATGAAGCCAAACGCACTAATAGGGAAAGATAGCCAAGCCAAGGAGTGGCAGGCTCAGCGACTAACAAATCACCTTCAGCAGTGAAATAGTCACAAAGGTATCGATTGACCGATGAATCAACGTCGATACACCATGAAGGCAGATGTAACTAGCACTAGTTAAACTAGGCTAGACATCGCGAGGATAAGAGTAGCTCATCCTTCTGATCATAGATTGTTTGCACTATGAAAAGAAGAAAAAGGGGTTAAGGCCAAATGGGCCGAGTAACCAGCAATACCGCATTGATAGATTAAAAACAAACTAGCTTTCCGGATTTATCAGTAATTTCGAGAAGAAATTACTGGAAAAAATCCTGAAGGTAAACCATGATGCAGTTCTTCTTCTCTAGGTTCCTGTGAGGGTATGTAACTTCACAGGAACCGAAATAGCACAAATCGAGTAATCAGTCACAAAGGGCTCTGTCTTCCAAGACAGAGCCTCTCCTTTTTATATGCATTCATTCGACGAGCTTGAATATTTGCTATACTACCTCCATGCATCTCTTCGCGCCGTTCATCCATCATCTCGAAAGCATCGTCGCTCATGGCGGATATGCGGTCATTTTTATTACGTCCATCCTCGAAGGCTTGCCGCTCATCGGTTCGGTCGTTCCTGGGCATACCATCATCATCCTCGCGGGATTCATGGCCAAAATCGGAGTGCTGAGCCTGCCTGCAGTACTCATGCTCGGAGGATTCGGCGCCATACTCGGCGATGGGATAGCGTTCTGCCTCGGCAGGAAATACGGATTCGGTTTTCTCGAACGCGTAAGCAGGTACCTTTCGATCCGTGAGAGCCATATTGAAAAAGCGAAGCAGCTCGTCGCGAAGCATACCGGCAAGGCAATCATTTTCGGACGATTCAATCCGCTCACGAGAACGCTCATGCCATTCATCGTCGGCGCAAGCGGCGGACACGCCGGAAAGTTCTGGCTGTACGATATCATCGCCGGCGTGAGCTGGGCAGTGAGCTCGGTGCTCATCGGGTATGTCTTCGGCGCCGGATACCATGCTGCTGCAGGAGTCATGGGCAAGTTCGTCCTCGCAGGCTTCATCATCGCGCTCATCATGATCTGGGCATATAGCTTCATCAATAAGCGATGGCATGTCTTCGTCAAGTACGATCTTTTCACACTCGGACTCATGCTCGTCTCGCTGTACGTGAGCTTCAAGATGATCCAGGATACGGTCAGCGCCCACTCGTTCATGGAGCAGCTCGATCTCGCAGTGAACGTGTGGATGTCGGCTCATGCTGCTCCTGCAGGCTCGCTCATGACAGGAATCATGTCATTCATCACGAATGCGCTGAGTCCGGTGACGTTCGCCTTGCTCGGCATTATCGCGACAGGCATTTATTTTTTGAAACGAAACTACAAAGACTTCGCATTCCTCATCCTGTCGCTCGGCGGCACGATGGGCTGGATCGGCTTCATCAAGGAGCTCGTCATGCGCGTGCGGCCTGAGGGCGGCGCTACGCTCTACAGCGACTTCAGCTTCCCGAGCCTTCATGCGGGAATGGCTGCCTTCGGCTGCGTGGCGCTCATTTATGTCTGCTTCATCCATATCAAGAACCATCACGCGAGGGAAGCAGCGATCGCTGCCGCGGTCATCATCAGCTTTCTCGTACCGCTGAGCCGCCTCTACCTCAATGTGCATTGGCTTTCCGATGTCGTCGCAGGCTATGCGATCGGCGTCTTGTGGACGACGCTCATGGTGCTGTTCGTGAAATATATGGCGGCGATCCTGAGGCTTGAAAAGAGGCTTGAAGAAAAGGGAGATTAGATAAGCGATTTGCCTGTCATCGATTTCGGCTGCGGTACGCCGAGGATTTTCAGAATCGTCGGGGTGATGTCGGCGAGGCCTCCATGCGCAAGCTTCGCGTGCATCACATTCGACTGTATGAGAATGGCTGGAACCGGGCTGATCGTGTGAGATGTATGTCTCTCGCCGGTCATCGGATCAATATTCACTTCGGCATTGCCGTGGTCTGCAGTCACGAAGATGAATTCTTCAGCGCCGCTAGCCTTCGCTCGCGCGAGCATCGCATCGCAGACGCGCTTGAGCTGCGCATCGGTTTCCTCGACGGCCTCGATGATCGCGGGAACATTCGCCGTGTGCCCGACCATGTCTGGATTTGCGAAATTGATGAAAATGAGATCGGTGCCAGCATTGACCTCCTCGATCGCCTTGTCTGCGATCGCTTCTGCGCGCATCATCGGGGCCATGTCATGGGTGAATGCGAAAGTCCCGTCGGCGTCCTTCTTCACATGCGGCGCGCGCTTCGCGTCTGGAACTTTGTGGCTGTCGAGCATGATATGCTTCTCTCCTTTGTGCGGCTTGTCAGTTCCTCCATTGAGGAAATACGTCGCGTGCGGAAATTTCTCGGTTTCAGCAATGTGCGCCTGGGTGAGGTTCGCTTCGGCGACTTCTTTCGCAAGCGTCGTCTCGATTGCGATGGTGGGGAAGGCAACGTCGGCGATGATCTCGGGATCATATTCTGTGAGGGTCACGTATGCGAGATTCTTCGCCTTCGCCATATCGGCGAGCTTCTTCGAGAGCATGCGCGTTCGGTCCTTGCGGAAATTGAAGAAGAAGACGCCGTCATTCTGCTCGACTTTGTATCCTTTGCCGTTCTCATCGAGAAAGACGATCGGGTCGAGCGTCTCATCCTTTGTTCCATTTTTGTAGAGTTCGCGGAGGAATTCAGATGGCTTCTTCGGCGTGCAGGCATTGGCCTTGCATTCGAACATCGCTGCCTCTGCTTTTGCGAGGCGATCCCAATTGTTGTCGCGGTCCATTGCATAGAAGCGGCCTGAGGCGGTAGCGATCTTTCCGATGCCGAGTTCCGCGATGAGGTGCTCGAGCTTCTCAAGAGAATCAGCTGCGCTTTGCGGCGGCGTATCTCGGCCGTCAGTGAATGCGTGGATGACGACTTTCTTGATGCCGATTTCCTTCACGGCTTTGAGGAATGCGAACAGATGCTCTTCGTGGCTATGGACGCCGCCGGTGCTGAGCAAGCCTTTCACATGGAGCGTCGAATCATATTTCTTCACATGATTGAAAAGCTTCACGAAAGCCGGGTTGGTCTTGAATTCGCCATCCTTGATGGCTTTCGCGATGCGCACGAGGTCGGTATCGATCACCTTGCCGGCGCCGATGGTGGTGTGGCCGATCTCGCTATTGCCCATCTGGCCTTCAGGGAGTCCGACGGCGAGGCCGGATGCTTCGAGGAGTGAATGCGGATACTGCTTCCAGATCGAATCGAAATACGGCGTCTTCGCCGCCGCGACAGCATTGTGCGTCGTGTCTTCGCGATGGCCCCAGCCGTCGAGCACGATAAGAGCTACCTGTGGTTTTTTGTTCATAGGGTTTGTGCGGCGCAGTCGCAGCGAAAATGCGCGACAAGCGCCAGGAATTATTATGGATTAAGCCGCTTCACGTCTCGAGGGAGATATGTCGCTTCGCGGACGTTCGGGAGGTCGAGGATCTTCATGATGATTCGAGCCGGGCCGAGTCCTGCGCCGCCGTGCGGAGGGCAGCCGTATCGGAAGAAGTTCAGATAATCCTTCAGTGACTCGAGCGACATGCCTTTTTCGATCGCCTGCTTCTCGAGGATCTCGATGCGGTGTTCTCGCTGCGCGAGCGTGGTGATCTCGATGCCTCGGTAGAGGAGGTCGGCTCGCTTCGATCGGTCTGGGTTGTCAGCGTGGCGCATGTGATAGAAAGCGCTCTTCGACTTGTGGTAGTCGGTGATGAATACGAAATCGTGATTCTGCGTCTTCTTCACGTAGTCGCAAATGCCGCGCTCTTCTTCAGGCGAGAGATCGTGCTCTTCGCCGCTCGCGACGCCTTCGGCTGTGAGGATCTTCTTCGCATCGAGCATGGTGACGCGCGGGAATGGTCGAGCGGGAATTTCGATGTTGAGATCAGGGAAGTCTGATTTGAGCTGGGTGAAAGCAGCAACAAGCGCGCCTTCTTCTTCATCCATGACATCGTGATGGCTTTCGATATTTGAAATTTCGAAGTCGAATCCGGTGAATTCAGTAAGGTGTCGCGTGGTGAAGGAGAGTTCTGCGCGGAATACGGGAGCGACCATGAATACTCGGTTGAAGCCTGACGCCATCGCCATCTGCTTGTAGAACTGAGGGGACTGGGCGAGATATGCCTTTCGATCGAAATAATTCACTTCGAAGACTTCCGCTCCTGTTTCAGACGGAGTGTTCATGAATGCGGGAGGATACACCTGCATGTAGTCATTCGCATACCAATAATTTCGGAGGCCTTTCTCGAACGAGGTCCAGACTTTGAAGATCTGCGTCTTCTCCGGCTTGCGGAGGTCGATCCATCGGTAATCGAAACGGACCGGCGCCTCTGTCTCTTCGCCGCCCTTGATCGTGACGACCGGGATAGGGAGTTCAGGAGCTGCTGCGCCGAGGACAGTGACCGACACGACTTGGATCTCGATGCCTCCGGGAGCTTGTTTCGCTGCGACGAGTTTGCCCTCGACTCGAATGTAGGATTCGGTCGTTATCTTTTTCAACTCGGTGATGAGAGCTTCGCCGATGAAGACGCATTGAACCATGCCGCTGATATTGCGGAGCGTAATAAACCCGACTTTGCCCTGGTTTCGGCTCGAATGCACAAAGCCTGAAAGCTGCATGGTTTCTTCGAGGTGCGAGGGAAGCTCGCTGATTTTGAGTTCTTTTTTCATAATGTGGCTACAAGTATAGCGTTATTTTAGGCGGTTTACGAGAATTGACTATACATATATTATATGCTATAATATTAAAGGAATTATCGAAAGCATCCAAGCGGGCACGACGTCCGCCGGTCTCTTTGAAAATCCACTGAACTATTCTATGAAATCCATGTTTATTGTCGGTCTGCTGGTCCTCTGTCTTGCTCAGGCTGGTTATGTGTCAGCTCAAACTGCAGGCAAAGCTCAGAACTCCGCAAAGCCCCAGAAAGCGTCGCTTACCCTTGCGGTAGATGCTGCTACTCCTCCGGCGCAGCTGATCGCAGTTTCGTCTGGACAGAATGGGAACGAGGCAGATATGGTCACGGTCCTGATAGCAGATGTCCTGGTTAAAAATGGATATGTGGTCGTTCCTTCTCTCACTGTCACCTTCGAAGGAACTGCAGTAGCTGCGGGCCATGTTCCGGTCGCGTACCTTTTCAAAAAGGGCATGATGATCGCTTCGGCTTTCATCATCGACGGAGCGGCCACCTTCTCGGACATCAATCAGGGTTTTTTGGAACAAGCTCCGAATCCTGTGACGGTCAAGGTAGATCTCCGGAATGTTCCGGACGTAGCCGAAACTGTCATCGCGGGAATTGAATCCGATTCTCTCGTAGTCTTGGGTTCTCTCGGCAAGCCTCTTGCCAAAAAATTAGTAAGCGGGGAGGCTGTCGGAGAAGTTCAGTCGATCGTCAAAGAAAAATAAGGATTGAACTGTCTCTGTGTTAATTGCGAAGTCTTCGGGCTTCGCAATTTTCTATTGTCATGAATAGATTGACACCCAGTGTTTTGTTTTATATAAATGATTCAGATGTTATGAACAAATATATACAAATTGCACAGCAGATCACTAATCTGAATTGGTCGGGGCTTTCAGTCGCCGATCTTCAAGCGCTCTTGATATTGAGCGCATATGCAGCAGACGAATTCGCCGAATCCCTAAGGCTTGCCCGCGCACTCTATCCTGAAAGCAAGGGATTTGAGGATATGGCAGCAGGCGAATTGCAGACGGGTAACCTCAAGTTCGGAGATTACAGCAAGGTCGACGATCATTCAGAATTTCTCTGGTTTTTCGACACCATGTATTTCGGGGAAAATACTGTGTCCAAAGAAGTTCGAGAATCAGGCGGCGTATACATGCGTAAGGTTCGGACGATGACTCCGCCGCTTCGCGCGATGAGCGTCATATCCCGATTGCGGGAATTTTCAGGCATGCCCGCCCTCATCCTCAAGGCTCCAGGGTGGTGCGGCACAGCTGAGCTTCTTGCGTTCAGGTATTATCTTGAAAAGCATGCCGCTCTCGATTCTGGCCAATGGAATCATGCCGAGATGTTCTCGGGATTTCAGGTCGATGATTCTGTAGCTCCTTTCTATGAAGCACGTCTCGATATGTATCGGGTTATCCCGCGCTTATTCGAGAAGAATCCAGCATGACCAATCGTCATCTGACGATGTGTGAAATAAATGCAAAACGGGCGACCTCACAGGTCGCCTCGTTCTTTGTATCGACGGATACCATACACGTCATCGCGTAATACGCCAATTGCACAGCCTTATTTCGAGCTGCGTATGATAATTGACCAGGTGTATATTGTGTGCTATAATATACACCGAGTGACAAAGCTGGCATTCTGCCCGCTTAACTCTTTGAAAATTCGATTAGAATAAATGAAAACAAAAATCGGCGGTTTGCTCTGCGCGTTGGCAGTTCTTTTCTTGAGGCATTCAGTCCAAGCGGCTGCTCCTCAGATAAGCGGATACACGATGGTGGATATTTTGAATACCACGCTCGTGTACATGACTGGAACGATAGAAGCAGACATGCATTATGCGGTCGAGATATCGAGCGATCTCAAGGGCTGGAGTACGATGGGATCAGTGACGCCGACAGATTCGACGGTGCTGAAGGAAATCGTGGGCAGCTTTTCCAAAGCGGAGTACCCGACATCGGCATTCTTCAGACTTAGGAAAGATCCGACGCCTCTCTTCGTGAAGCTTGATCCGAATCAGACGAATGCCGTCGAGATTCGAAAAAATCAGACTAATGCGACGCTCATGTCGCTGGTTGCAAGGGCTGCGGATTCAGACATGGATCTTCAGCGAATCAGGATCGATCTCGGACAGAACCCGGATGTTTACAGGAAGGTGTTCAAGATATTCTACGTGACTGATGATGCGGGCAGCATTCTTGCTTCGCAGGAACTCAACTCGGGCACTGTCGCGAAAGAAGGATTGAATTACTTCCTGAATATCTCAGGCTTCCACTATGCCGTACCTCATAATTCATCAAGGATCTTGAGAATCAAGGCGGATGTGCTTGAAACTGCGGCTGATCCGGTTCAGCTGTCGTATGCTATCGGGATCCTTCCTGATGGAATCCGAGGCCAGGATGATCTGCAGCTCGATCGGTACGCTCCGAGTCTTCCATTGGGGGTGACTATCAACGTACTGAATACAGTCGTGCTGAACACATCCAGTCTATAATCAGTGTTCTTTTCAAAACAGGCGGCCAGCAATGGTCGCCTTGTCCTTTTTTATGAGCTGATATTTCCATGAGTCATCATCTTGCTCTGCGAATATCCATATGATACTGTGCGGGCAGGCGTTAGCTGCAGAAAGGGATTTCTCTCGTCACTACGCGGTGAGAGGGAGGTCATAACTGCAGTGAAACAAGTTCAGATTGAAAATACTATGAAAGCAATTCTTTGTGTTACCGTATTCATAAGCATCATAACTCTTAGTTATTTGCGAGTATTTGACATAGTATATAAATCTGGTATAATAATAACAGATAAGATTCATTGAATTCCTCAGTTGGCTGCATGTTCCAGGGCATATCGTGCATTGGAACATGCAGCTCAACAAATCAACAGCTGCAGAGTGAAAACTACGAGGAAAATATCATGAACTTCATCGAAAATACATTAGGTCCTATCTGCGCACTCATTCTTCTGGCAGTCTTTCTGATGGGTGGAATCATCAAGCATAGCAATATCTCGATGATCATCAGCGCTTTGTCGATCGGACTGCTGCTCGGAGTTTATCTCGAGCGCATGTCTGCCGCAAAGCACGCCAAAGCGGCTGTCACTGAATAGTCATTAGGAGCTTCAAGCTCCGGCCATGCAATACGCATGGCTTTTTCTTTTGGAAAATTATCCTTGAAATAAGGAACGGGCGACCTGAAGGTCGCCCGTTCCTTATTTATTTTTTTGTCCGCTACTTTTTAGTTAAGCCTTGAATACCGCCTTGCCTCGGAACGCTGCTTTCTTTCCGAGCGCTTCTTCGAGTCGGAGGAGTTCGTTGTACTTTGCGACACGGTCGGATCGGCAGAGGGAACCGGTCTTGATCTGGCCTGTACCTGTTCCTACCACGAAGTCTGCGATAGTGACATCTTCGGTCTCGCCTGATCGGTGAGAGATGATCGACGTGTAACCGGCCTTCTTTGCCATATTGATCGCATCGATGGTTTCAGAAACCGTACCGATCTGATTGAGCTTGATGAGGATTGAGTTCGCGGTGCCTGCTTCGATGCCTCGTCCGAGGCGGTCGATGTTCGTCACGAAGAGGTCGTCGCCGACGATCTGCGTCTTCTTGCCGAGCTTCTGCGTCATGAGCTTGTAGCCAGCCCAGTCATCTTCAGAAAGTCCGTCTTCAATAGAGACGATCGGGTACTTCGCGCACCAGTTCACATAGAATTCGACCATCTCAGCTGAAGTGAGGGTTCGATTTTCTCGTGCGAGCACATAGACGCCTGGCTGAGTGGTGCCGTCCGCGTTCTTTTCGCCTGCCTTGTAGAGTTCAGTCGCTGCTGCGTCGAGCGCGATGGAGATGTCCTTTCCAGGAACATATCCGGCTGCCTTGATCGCTTCGATGATGAGCTCGAGCGCCGCTTCGTTCGAAGGAATAGCAGGAGCGAAACCTCCTTCATCGCCGACTGATGTGCTGAGGCCCTTGCTGTGGAGGATCTTCTTGAGCGTATGGAAGACTTCGGTTCCGTATCGGAGCGCTTCGCTGAATGATGGTGCACCGATCGGCATGATCATGAATTCCTGGAGGTCGGTCGAGTTCTCAGCGTGCTTTCCGCCGTTGAGGATGTTCATCATCGGGACAGGGAGCTGGATGCCGTTCTTCGCTGAAGGGGTGCCCTTGATGAGCATGTTGAAATATTTGTAGAGAGGAACTTTCTGGCTCTTCGCAGCTGCGTGCGAGAAAGCGAGCGAGATGCCGAGGATGGCGTTCGCGCCGAGCTTGCCTTTGTTCGTCGTGCCATCAAGCGCGATCATCGCAGCGTCGAGCGTCCGCTGATCCCAGCCTGACTTGCCGGCCTTTCCAGCTTTTCCATTCTTTCCGATGACCTTCGGTCCCTTGGCACCGACGAGCGCTTTCTTCAAGGTCGTGTTCACATTGTTCACCGCGATCCTGACGCCCTTGCCCATGTAGCGCTTCTTGTCTCCGTCGCGGAGCTCTACTGCTTCATGAGAACCTGTCGATGCTCCAGAGGGAACCGCAGCTCGTCCGAATGATCCGTCGGCGAGGATGACATCGACTTCGACCGTTGGGTTGCCGCGTGAGTCGAGGATCTCGCGTCCGATAATATTCTTGATCTTGAATGGCATGTGTGTCTTTATGAAAATATTGATAATTCCTTGTAATTTCGAGGCAGTTCATTATAGCCGCCATGTGCATAAGTCGCAATTGCATATTTAATGCTTGTGTTGTAGTATTTTATTCCGGACCAATAGATGTTGGTTCTTTTTCGTAAAAATAGAAAACCGTAAACAACGTAGAAGAAATTGGAGCAATAACAAATGCGTTCGATTAGTCACCATATCCCGCACGATTCAGCACGCAATCCGCGTCAGTCTCGTAGTAATCCCAATGCACGTTCAACTTTGAAGCTTGCTTCGACAGCAACTGTCGCGACGTTGGAATTCCTCAACAAGATCCTTCGGAATTTCAAAAAGCAATTGCGGGAGAGGCTTTGCCGCCTGTTCTGCAACCTGAACGAAATTCCGCGCTGCAGTAACCGCAAGAAAGTCAGCTTCACCTGTACGTGGAGTGAAATGGTTCAGAAGGCTATCAATCTCGATCCTGCCGCTGAGCCGCTCCGCTTCACTATCGCCTGATCTGTCTTGATGAAAAAAGCCGCCGCGCACGATTGCGCGGCGGCTAAACTATTTTATGAAACGGAATGCCTGGCTTGCCGGCTTCAGAAGATATACAATGCTTTCATAAAAACTTATATGAACAACATCATTCTATACACGAAAAAAGGCTGCCCATGGTGCAAGGGCGTACTCGACCTCTTCGCTGAGAAAGGCGTCAAATATGAGGAACGGGAGGTGCTTGGCAATCCTGCATATTTCGACGAACTCGTCGCGAAGTCAGGCCAGAAGAAGACCCCGACTCTCGACATCGATGGCGAAATCCTTGCTGATTCTGACCGCGAGCAGGTCTCCGTATATCTCAAAGAGAAGAAATATCCCGGTTTTTAATTCGTATCCTTGATCGTCAGCGTGAAGAAGAGCCCGCAGAGCACGACGATGCCGAGGATCATGAAGAGTCCTGCATATGAAGTGTAGATCATGCCGATGCCGGTGATGATCGGCGCGATGAAGTAGGCGATCGGGCGCGTGATCCTGAAGATGCTCAGGACATTCGATTCGCGCTTGTCGACTTTCTTGAAGAAATACGTTTCGATCATGACTTCGGCGACGCTCGCGCCGATTCGCGTGATGAAGAGAATGCCTGCCCAGATGACGATATTCGAGCTGTGGATATAGGAGATGAAGAATGTCGAGAGGCCTACGATGATGAAGCCGAGCGTCATGAGCTCTTTCTCGCCCCATTTTCGATCGGCGAGCTTGCCCGCTGGCAGCTGGAATATGACGAAGGGAATAAGCATGACGGTGAAGATCACGCCGATGCTCTGCCATGAGAGTCCGATGACGGTATTCAGGTATATCGGCGTATAGATCGTCATCCATGCATAGAAAGATTGCAGGATGATGTTCGCGATGAATATCTTCGATATATCGTGATTCTTCGCGATATGCCGCAGCGTGTTCATTATTGTGATATGCGGATACTTCGGATCGTGGAATCGGTTGAAATTCTTATGGACGATATAGTAGAGCACGAAGAGCAGGCCGAAAGCCGCCATGTATACGCGCTGATAGTGATTTCCATCGACGATGGCGCCACCGAGGAGCGGCGCGAGGATCCATGCGACGTTGGTTACGGTCAGGTAGAGTCCGCGGATGCTGCCGATATGCTGCACATCAGAATATGCCTCTATGAAGATGTCCAGATTGAAGCCGATCATCGCAACGATCGCGGTCTGGATGATGAAAAATGTCGCGAGGAGCTTGAATGACTCCGTCGTCATGATTCCGTAGGTCAGGAATCCTTGGATGATGATGAGCCAGAGCGAGGTGTTCTTGTTCCCGAAGCGCGAGAGGATGCCGTTGATGAGCAGGAAGCCGACGATCGTCATCGCAGATCCGAACGCGTAGATGAGGCCGACGGTGCTTTCGCTCGTGAATGAGCCGAGGAAGCTCGATGCGATATAGATCGGCAGCGTGAAGTGGAGCGTATAGATGAAACCGATCACCAGGATAGTGTAGAGGATGTGGCTATGAAGTGTGATACGTCCGTGATGGCGCATATGCGTTGGTTTGCCGATCATTATATCACACGCTCCGTCCCGATTTCCTATGTGCTATCATATTCCCATGAAATCAGATCAGAAATACGCCATCATGACGGTCGGCAAGACGCATAGCGGCAAGACGACGTTCGCAAGGCGCCTCGCGAAGGAGCTGCCGAACTTCGAGATACTCGAAGCGGATCCGATAGCGGCTTTTCTCGGGAATAATTTCCCGAAGCTCAAGGCGCTCGACAAGCTGAAGACCAATGAAGACATCGCCGATCCGAAGCTCAAATTCATCCTGTTCCGCGACATGATCGCGTACGCTCTCAAGGGCGGTCTGAATCTCGTGCTCTGCAATGGCAATCTCATTGAAAGGATGCGTAGCGATACTGCGGCCATGGTCAGGAAACATTCATATGCGCTCATCGGAGTCTATTTCAATTATCCCGAAAGCCTGCTGCGCGAGCGCATCGCGGCATCCGACCGCAGCAAGGACGTCCTCAACCTTTCCAGATCGTTCGAAGAAGTCCTTGATCGGCAGAACGGGGTGTTTCAGCTGCCGTCTCCCGACGAATTCGACCATTTCTTCGAAGTGAAGCATCCTGACGAGCTGCCGGCGATTGAGCAGAAGCTCATCGAGCTCATGTATCAGAAATAATTCAGCGCAAATAACGAAAAAAGCCCCCGAAGGGGCTTTTTTGTTCTGCTCGCTGCGGTCGTTAGACCGTGAGGAGCACCGGAATGACGATCGGACGCTTCGCAGTCTTCTGGAGAAGATACTTGCTGACGTTCTCGGTCACGGTGTCCTTGATGTAGTCCATATCGATCGGATTCATGTTGCGCGTCGTTTCATCGATCGTGCTCTTGATGATGATGCGGGCTCCGTGGAGGAGCTCCTGCGATTCTCGGAGATAGACGAAGCCTCGCGAGATGATGTCCGGAGATTTCTTCAGCTTGCCGGTGCGCGCATCGATGATTGCGAAGACGATGAAGATTCCGTCCTGCGCGAGCATCTGGCGGTCCCGCATGACCACGTCCTGGATGTCTCCGACTGAGAATCCGTCGACGAGGACGACGCCGTTCGGAGCCTTCTCCTTGAGCTTCACGATCTTCACGTCTGCGGAATTCGCGCTCGAGAGGTGCTGGATTTCGACGAGCGAGCCGTTATCAGGAATGATGACGTCGTTCTCGGTGAGTCCGTTTGCCTCCTTCGCGATCTCGCCGTGGACGCGGAGCATGTAGTGGTATCCGTGGACTGGCATGAAGAATTTCGGATGGATTTTCTTGTGAATCCACATCGTTTCATCTCGATTCGCATGTCCCGATGAGTGAACCTCGGAGGTTCGGTAGTGGAGGATGTGCGCGCCCTGTCGCGAAAGGTTGTCCTTGAGCCGCTGCACCGGCCGTTCGTTGCCTGGGACGATCGATGAAGAGAGGAGCACCGTGTCGCGCTTGGTGATCTTGATGTACTTGTGGGTCTTGTTCGACATGCGCATGAGCGCGCCGAATTCGTCTCCCTGGGCTCCGGTGGCGAGGATGACGATCCGTTCCGGAGGATATCGCTCCATGTCTTCAGCGAGGATGAGCGTGTCTTTCTTCGGTTTCAGCAAGCCGATGTGCTTGCAGATCTCGATGTTGTTCTTCATGCTGCGTCCTTCGACGACGACTTTCTTGCCGTACTTTTCCGAGAATTCGATGATCTTGATCATTCGTTCCATGAGGGACGAGAAGGTGCTCACGATGAGGCGGCCTTCGGTGTTCTTGATGATCGCTTCGATGTTCTTGTGGACGGTCTTTTCTGGAATAGAGAAGCCTGGGTTCTCGACGTTGGTCGAGTCTGCCATGAGCATGAGCACGTTCTCGTTCTTGAATTTCTTGTCGTATTCCGCGACCTCTTCGTCGGTCGGGACTCCGTCGACATGGTCGAGCTTGAGGTCGCCGGTGTGGACGATGGATCCGTGCGGGGTCTGGATGATGATTCCCATCGCGTCAGGAATGGTGTGGGTCACTGCGAAGAATTTCACCCTGAGCTTGCCGATCGTGAGCGTTTCGTCCTTTTCGACGACGCGGATATCGAGCGGAGCTTCTCCGAGAAATTCCTCCTGGCGCTTCTTGATCATGACTGAGGTGAGCAGTCGGGTATACAAAGGCGGATTGCCGATGCGCGGCATGATGTATGGGATGCCTCCGGTATGGTCGAGGTGTCCGTGGGTGATGATGACTGCTCGGACCTTATTCTTCCGTTCCTCGAGGTATTTCGTATTCGGAAGGATATAGTCGATGCCGGGAGTGTTCTCGTCCTTGAATTGGAAGCCGATATCGATGACGATGATGTCATCGCCGTATTCGATCGACGTCATGTTCTTTCCGATTTCCTCCACGCCTCCGAGCGGGATGATGCGGATAGAGTCGGGAGCGAGCGGAGGAATGGTGTCCTCTACTTTCTTGTGGACCTGCGTTTCTTCCGGTCGCGGACCGAAAGATCCTCGTCCGCCGCCGCGTCCTCCTCGGTCGCGTCCGCCGCCGCCTCGCGAGCCGCCTGCGCTTGGCCCGCCTCGGGATCCTCCGCCGGGACCGCCTCTCGATCCTCCTCGGCTGCCGCCTCGTCCGCCGCCTCGGGAATTCGTCATTCCTTCGCGTCGAACCATCGTATTTCCTACGGGTCCGTGCGAATGCCCGCTATGGCTGTGGCCTGGTGCGGTCGATGAGAATGAAGACATAGGCCCTGATGAAGGGTTTCCTGCTCCAGGAGCGCCCTGGGGATTGGCTGGAGGTACTGACGGTCCTGGATTGTTGTTGTTTTCTGGGTTCATATATTTCTGTGATTATTGATAATGATTGATAATTCGATTCTGTTATTTCTGACTCTCGTCGTCCGCGAACACCTTCCATACATTGTCCGTATCGATGTACCACGAGCCGATGCCATTCCATCTATCCCATGCTGCGGTGATATGATCGAGCATCACGCCTTTCAGCTTTTCTGGAATAATGTATATAAAGTTGGGGGAATAGAGGAATACCGCGGGGGCATCGTCCTTGATGAGCGAAGCGATGTCGGCATAGGTGCTCAGGCGCGAGGCGTTGTTCGGGGATTTACGGGCATCTTCGAGGAGCTTGTCGGTCTTCGCATTCACGTACATGGAAAGATTGAGGCCGGGAGCATTTCGCTGCGATGAATGCCAGAACGCATAGAGGTCGAGATCCTTCCCGACGACTTCGCCGAAGAGGAGCGCGTCGTATTTGCGGGTCCGGATGATGTCCTGGGTGAGATCTCCAGCCTCGAAGACCTTGATGGTGACATGCGCGCCGATCTTCTCCCATTCTTTCTTCAAGAACTCGGCTGTCTGCTTCAGGTCGGGGCTGTCTGCAGTCGCGATGGAGAATTCGAATGTCTGGCCGGCGACAGTGGTGACCGTAGTCGTCGTAGTCCTGCCTCCGCCCTTGACGGTCTTCGTCTCCTTCTTCGACATTTTCTGATACATGCCGTTCGCGTTGATAGCCCAATTCGATTTCTCGAGGAGCTGACGAGCAGCGTCTTTCGATGAAGAGGTCGTTGATGCGGTCTTCGATGCTGCGGTCGTCGAAGCGCTGAGGCCGCTGAAGCTTCCATAAGGAACCGGACCGTCGATCGGCACTCCGTATCCGTTGAGGACGTCCTTCACGAGGCTATCCTTGTCGACGCTCATGCTGAGCGCCTGGCGGATCTCCTTGTTCGCGAAGAGAGGATTGTTCTGATTCAGAAATACTGCGAAGATTCTCGGGAGCGGCGTGCTCTGGATAGAAGCGCTCGGCGTGCTCGAAGCGATGCTGCTTGCTTCCTTCGGCGAGACTGATGCGATGCTGTCGATGCTTCCGTTCCGGAGCGCATCGAGAGCCGTCTTCTCATTCGGGAAGAATTCGATATTGATATTTGAAATATGCGCCATGCCTCCTGCGTATTTGCTGAATGGAACAAGCCTGTATGAAGTCGGAACGCTCTTGCTGTCAGGGTAGATCGCGCTGATCTTGTAGGGGCCTGCGCCGATCGGCTCGATGTTGTGCTGGTCGAGGACGAATTTGGTCGAGTCGACATCTTTCCAGATATGCTTCGGGAGAATGCCTGTCGTGAAATTGTTTATGAACGCCGCGTACGGCTGCTTCAGGGTGAATTCGATCACCGTGCTGCTGATCTTCTTCACTTCAGTGTCTTTCCAGTCTACGCGCCGAGGGCTCTGGATAGCCGGGTCTTGTATTCTCTGAATCGTGAACTCGACATCATCGGCGGTTACTGGCGTGCCATCATGGAAATAGACATCGTCGCGCAGGGTGAAGGTGTATGTGAGATTGTCTTCGGAAACCTTATATGAAGCGGCAAGGTCAGGCACGATGACGCCTTGATCGTATTTGAGAAGTCCTGCATAGATGAGCGAGCTGAGGTCGTGATCGACATCGGTCACCGCGATGACAGGATTGATGAGGCGAGGAAGCCCGATGACGCCTTCGGTCAAAGTCCCGCCGTTTGCTGGCACTGGCACGAGGAAGTGATTGTTGATGCGCACGACCATGATGAGCGTGCTCACGAATAACGCAAGCACGAGCAAGCCGAAAATGACTTTTTCAGTCGCGGAGAAATGTCGGATCATAGCGAGGATGCGCTCGCCGCCCTTGAGACGGAATTCACGTGATGCCATGGTGATAGATCTGTAATTTGATAATGATCGAAGCCGCGGAAAGCTGCATTCGAAAATCGGGGGCTATTTGATGAGTGAAACGAGAGCAGAAACCGCAAAAAGGATCGCGATAACGATCGTCACGATGAAGAGTGTTTTCTCCGCGCCTCGTCGAGTGTGGAAAGCCGAGCTGAAATTATCCGATCCGCCGAAAGCACCGCCGATCTGAGCGCCGGTCTGCTGCAAGAGGATAGACACAACCATAAGGATTGCGAGCCCGATCTGTATGTAGGGAAGCAGAGATGAAATAGTCTTCATTGCTCAATATCGTAGCATACCCGGCTTCGGCTGGCAAATTCCTGCAGAAAGGGGCATAAAAAGCATGCCCCTCAGCGATTTGGCGTATCTCGCTGAGGGGCTGGGCATTTTTTATGGCGTCGCGGACCGAATTTCGAACATCTTGCTCGCTACTGCGAGAATCTTCGACTTCGGTTTTTCGGGATCGTACGAGTCCATTCCTTTAGGCATAGTCTCGGCGATATTGGACGATACAGGTATCATGATGAGCGGCATCTTGCCAAGATCCGGCTTGTAATGCCGCTTCCAGAGGCTGTCAGCACCGTCTTCACCGCCGCGAGCATCCGTGATGATGAGGTCTGCTTCAGCGGGATCTTTGACGAATCTGAAGATTCCATCACCGAGGGCGCCGAGCGCTACAAGTATCCTGTGCTTCATTTTCTCGCTGTCGAGGCAGAGGCAGATGTTCAGTAACTTCGGGTCCTTTTCCGGTTCATTCGATTGCATTTCTTGATTCCTATTTCAGGAATGTGCTGAAAGCCGTGTATAGCTTTCTTTGCGCATTCGTTCTGTTTGGGGGTATTTTTATCACACAAACATACAAATGTCAATAAAAGTCCGCAGGCAATTTCCTGGGCTTCATATTATAATGGATGCATGCATAAAAAAATCCTCACAGCCGGCGTCTTCATTTTCGCATTCTTTCTGATCGCGGGTATCGTTTTCTGGAATCGGCAGGAGGCTCTCGAACAGAAGCGTGAACCGGCATCCGCTGCTTCGTCTGCTTCAAATTCATCAGTTTCATATGCTGATCAGCAGAAAGGAATCTCTTTCGAATATCCGAAATCGACCTGGCATGCCTTCGACAAAGGGAATGCGGTCGTCCTCCTGAAGCAGAGTACATATCCTGAAATCGAAAGCGAGTCTTTCGCGCTCGGCGATCAGATGGTCGTCTGGACCGGGCCGCTTGCGGATTATCACAACAAGCCGACGACGATCGATGCGTACATGACGAACGAGCTCCTGGAGAATGCTTTCACAGGAAAGCCGACGCTGCATACTTCTGAAACGAAGAACGGAATCCGCATCGAACGGGTCGAGCATGCGAATGCCGGATCTCCGCATACGCTCGATTACTATTTCTTCGTCAGCGCGAAGGCGGGCGAGAAAGCCGGACAGACTGTCTATCATTTCTCACTTTATCCGTACGAACCGAAGGGAACTCCGCGCGACATCCAGAATCTGAAGGATTTCGAAGCGCTCGTCGCAAGCGCGAAGTTCACTTCATAGCTTGTGAAAGCAGTATGCGGATGCTATAATCGTCGCATGAAAAAATCAATTATTATCGTAGTCGTTCTCATCGTTATTGGCTTGGTTGCTTGGTATTTCAATGGTCATACTGCGGACAAGGTTGCTCCTGGCACCTCATCTGATACTACGATCAATATTGCGAATCCTACAAGCGTCGAGAAGGTTTCAGACAAGCTTTCTTCATATAAGAACGAGGAACTCGGTTTCTCAGTCCAGTATCCTACGGCATGGACGAACGAAGCATCTCCATCAGGCGTGATCTTCACTGCTCCTACGAAGGTTGCTGACATCGGTGAAAACACCATCAGCAAGCTCCAGGTGAACATCGACGTCGTTCCCGGCTCATGTACGTTCCCGCAGGTCACTACGATCAAGGAACGCGACTCGATCAAGGTCAAGGATGCAGCATTCAGCATGATCGCGATGTCGAACGCTTCTCAGGGCCGAGAATACTTCAACCGAATGTATTCGACTCCGAAGGGCAGCATCTGCTATATGTTCAACTTCTCAGCGATCACTTCGAACCCTTCTACCAAGGGCCTCTCAGCAGCTGACGCGGCAAAAGCGACCGAGAACAACAAGGCAGCCATCACTGCAGCTGATACTGCATTCAAGAATCTCGTGAAATCATTCCAGTTCGTAGTATCCGCAGACGGCGACAATGAAGCGCTTCATTCTGGAGCAACGAAATAGCCTTACGACATATCAGTAATCGCCGATTGTCTCTTTCGGCATATTGCACATGAAAACATCATCAAAAGCCTGGATCGTCGTCGGCATCATCGCTGTCCTTGTCCTGATCTACGGTTTCAGCGCATATAACAAATTCGTCGCGATCGATGAACAGGCGACAGCGCAGTGGAAGCAGGTCGAGACTCAGTATCAGCGACGCTACGATCTCATCCCGAACCTCGTCGAGGTGACGAAGGGCGTCATGAAGCAGGAGCAAGCGGTATTCGGCGCTATCGCCGATGCCCGGACCCGATACGCAGGCGCTCAGACGAGCGGCTCTATCGATGATAAGGCGAAGGCAGCATCGCAGCTCGACAGCGCGATCGGACGCCTGCTCGTCATCACGGAGAATTATCCGCAGCTCAAGTCATCCGAGAACGTCCAGTCGCTCGTCGCTGAAATCGCCGGAACGGAGAACCGCATTTCAGTAGAACGATCGCGATTCAACAGCGATATCCAAGCATACAATGTCCTCGCGAAGCGATTCCCGAGCTCGATCATCGCAGCGATGTTCGGATTCCATGAGCGCCCATATTTCCAGGCTGATGCAGAAGCGGCGAAGGCTCCGAAGATAACTATGTAATACGCATATGAAAACGATTCGCGCAAAAAAAGGTGCGGTCGTTTTCATTTCAGCGCTCATGCTGCCGCTCTTCGCGGCGGCATTTGCCGTATTTGCCGCATTCGGCATGTTCGGCGGATTCAGCGCGGCCCCGGCATATGCATACCAGAGCCCAGGCAAGCCGGTCGGTCTCGTCAACGACTTCGCGGGAATGTTTTCCTCGGCTGAACGCGACGCGCTCGCGACGAAGCTCGTCGATTTCGGAAAGACGACCGGCAACGCGATCGTGATCGCGACGGTGAAGGATCTTGGCGGCGACAGCGTGGAGAATTTCGGCGAGAAGCTTTTTCAGGAATGGGGAATCGGCTCGGCCAAAAGTGTCGGCACGAATGCTTTAGGTACACCCAATCAGCAGGACAACGGCCTGCTCATCCTCATATCCCGGGATGATCGCAAGATCCGCATCGAAGTCGGCTACGGCCTCGAGCCGGTCATCACGGACTCTGTCGCGAGCAGCATCATCCGTAATGTCATGACACCTGCGTTCAAAGCCGGTCATTATTATGAAGGCGTCGACGGTGCGACAGATGTCATCATCGGAACGATATCGAAGGATCCTGAATATATAAGTGGTGCTGGAAATCCTGACAACCGTTCGGGTGGCGAATCCTCTTCGCGAGGCGGAAGCGGAAACTGGATATTCTTTATCGTCTTCGCCCTCATCTGGTGCACGAGCATCCTCGGCAGATCGAAATCCTGGTGGCTCGGCGGCGTCCTCGGCGCGATCGCCGGAGTTGTCGTCGGCTTCATATATGGATTCCTTTTCATCGGCATCATTGCCATTGCTGCCTTCGCCATCATCGGCCTCATCTTCGATTACATCGTCTCGAAAGCGTTCGCAAGCTCCATGACGAGCGGCCGGCGTCCGCCGTGGTGGATCGGCGGCGGAGGCTTCGGGGGATCGGGAGGCTTTGGCGGCTCGAGCGGAGGCGGATTCGGAGGATTCGGCGGGGGAAGCTCGGGGGGAGGCGGTGCGAGCGGAGGTTGGTAGGGAAAAACAAAAAATATATTTTTTAGTTTTCCTATGAGGTTGTTATGTGTTACTATCGTGGTCGATGGAGAGATGCCAGAGCGGTCGAATGGGCTACCCCGGAACCGTAGAATGTCCGAAAGGGCATCGCGGGTTCGAATCCCGCTCTCTCCGCAAAATGAAAAAAGAACTGCTTCTGCAGTTCTTTTTTTCATTTCTGCGTGAAGCAGAGCGTAGATGAGAAAGCCGGAGCTCGCGTAGGCGAGCGAGGCGGGGTCGCGGGATTTTTCAGTAGAAAAATACCTGTGACCGAATCTCACTCCGCCAATTAGAGCTAGGTTATCGCGCACGAGACGCCTAGCTACATATAGCTATTTGTCACTTAACCCGACTAATCTCGGATCATATGGCATATTATGAAATGGCAGTTGAAAATTCGTGATGGTGAAAAAAGCCGTCCTCGGTCATTGATAAGTTATAGAGAAAGAATCTGACGATTCAGATTAATTCCAAGTTACAGACTGCGTCTTTGGATCAAACCTACCAATTTTTTCTTCAAGCTGTACGCGGTATTGTCCATTGTAAGGAGAATCCTTGAAGTGGTCTGAACCGACCAATTCTATGATGGTGTCATATTCGATAGGCATGATGAGCTTCGATTCCAAACGTGAATACACACCATGCTTCTTCCCATTTACTACTTCGTAGGTGTCAGTGTTAGTAGGATTTGGTGAGGTACTCACAAAATCCCATTCAATCGGCACGACAATTTTCTCGTGCGAGATAGAATACATGCCGTGCTTACCTGCCTTCTCAACTGAAACCCTGTCTTTATCGACTTGAAGATTTACCGCATCAAACTCGACAGGGACGACAAGCGCTTTTCTAGAAGATGAGTAGATTCCGTATTTTTCACCCTTTCGAGCCTGAAATAAAGTAGCCGATCCAGGAAGCTCATGCACGCCATCGAATCCATTTTGATTTTTGATCTCTTTTTCTTGCTCGTTCATATTTTTTAATTTATATTAATAATTTTTGATCTTATTTCTTTAGTCGATACTCGATGAAGTGCCGCTCGAGGGTAGATTTGCACAGCGCAAGATTTTTAGGATCTACACATATGGTCGTGATTATAGCGTGTAGCCGAGACTCGAATGCATCTTCATTTTTATACAACTCAGGTTGATATTCAATTACGTCATGGGGTCGTATTTCGATGAATGCGTTATTTTGTCCTCTCAGATATCCTATCACATTCACGAGCGAGATCAGCTTAGGTAGAGATTCGATATTCATATCCAAATGAGCTGGATGCTCCTTGATATTAAGCTCAACTTTTTTGAGCTCTGAGTCGACGAGCCAAGAATATTTATTGACCAAATTCATGTATTCATCAGCTGTTTTGACATCAGTAAATTGCATGTTATTATTCTACCACACAATGGAAAAGCTAGAACAACCCATACCAACACAGGAGATTACGCCAATAGAAGTTCTGAGGATGAAGGCGAGCGATAAGATAAAGGAAGATATTGCATCTGCAAAAAAACGCACGGAAGAAACTCACCTATCTGACGATTTTGTCCTAATTTCGAAAATTGATGTTCAGCAACAGGAAGCAGAGCAGGAAAAAATAGCTTCATATAATGAAGAGTTGAAGGAAGTGGAAGCTGGTACTATCAATCCCGAATACATTATATTTAGTCACGGAGATGCTGACGAAAAGTTGGAGTTGATGACGGAGAAAATATCACCCGATTCTGAATTGGCGGGTGTTTTGAAGAGCGAGCAAGAAGTGCGGTCATTGCCAGCGGAAGAGTCTGATTTTATCCGAAAGTACGAAAGCGATCTCAATAGATTACGTGATATAACCGCACGCCATAAAGAAGTTGAGAAGGGAATGAGAGAGCGTGGAGTCGGTCAAGAAGATGAGGTCTGGTTGCGTTCAGATAAGGATAATCTGGAGCTCGATCTTGGAAAAAGACGAGATGCTTTCTTCAAGGATATGGATCCGGAACGCACAGAAGAATTGAAGTCGCTCGGTGGCCGTTTCGGAAAGCGAGATGCGTTGCGAAGTCAGGTCATGGCCGGTCGCGGATTTACTGATACATCCTTTACGCCATACACCGTGAGAAAAGCTGATGGTTCGGAGCAGGAAGTTTTGAGCTATTATGGTCAAGTTGATAAGCTCCATTCTGATTTTAGAAATGCGGGAGAGACACATTTTCCGAAAAATCCCGAAAAGGCGGGGGTAGCCGAAAAGCGAGTGGAACAAAAGACGGAAGAGGCTGGTCCGGTTGAGCCAAGTAAATTTGAAATACCGAAGGTGATAGAACAAGATGCGGAAGCATTGAGAAAAGTCAGAGAATCGCTCGGTATAAATACTCCTTCACTTGAAAATGAAGCATCTAGGGAATCAGAAACTTTTTTTGTGTCACCGGAATCAGTGGGCGGGTATAAAAAGACTGTAGAGCAGATGTCTGATTATTTCGGATCGCTCGACAGAGTTCTCCGAAATAGAGATGATGAGCGTTTGGCGGAACTCATTGATGTCAATGAAATTGGCCGCATGTCTTCGACAATGAAAAAACTCGGTGAAATGGACATAAAAGAGCCGCAAGATTTTGATGAGATGTCAGCGTCATTTGCTCGCCTACAGGATAGCGTTGAAACTATTGGTACAATGCGTTCAAGAAACGTTAAAGAAGATGTGGACAGCCTCAAATCTATTGCTAATGCCCTCATGATGGTTGGAGAAAGTACTCAAGATGTGGGTCGACAACTAAAGACCATGGAAACCCAAGAGGCGCTTCAAGCGGCCAAACAAGCGTATCGACTTGCTGATGTATTATTTGACCGACGGATGGCTATGCTGCGGAGGATGGATCAGGTCGGTGACTATCTCAGGTACTAGTAGATAAAAGTTATGGCGAGCAGTTCTGAAGCTGATATAATATTATAATGTCAATATATAACTAAATGTATTAATCTGTGTCACCTTCATAACTTTCTAATGCGCTCGAGTCGCGTCAAAATGGTATACTAAATTTCTTTGAAACAACCTTGCAGGGCTTAGCCGAGAAAGGTTCTAGCCCGAGACGCCCCGCAAAAAAATAAAAAGCACTCTTCTGGGTGTTGCTTTTATTTTGCCTGACAGTCAAGAAATTCGAAACATATGATATATTTATCTCACATATCAACCTTGGTTTACATCTATATTATTCTTAATCTAATTTAATTTATGATAACACCAGAAATTTTGAACTTTGTTAGAAGTGAAATTTCAAGGGGCGTATCTCGAGACGAAATAACAAGAGAATTGAGTTCCCAAGGGTGGCTGATTGAAGACATTCAAGAGGCTTTCCAATCTATGAATTCTGCCGCAGCAAACACGCAAAATACAGCAATGGCTAGTAATCAGTTGTACGCAACTTTTCTACGCCGCCTCGTTGCTCATCTTATCGACGTGTCTCTTGTGGTAGTCTTGTCGAACTTATTCTCGAGTCTCGTTATTTCGCCGATGGTTTTTCCTTGGATGAATAACATCGTAATTAACCTAACTACTCAGGGATCCGTAGAAAGTATTTTCTTCAATCTATTCAAGATATGGGGTACGGCTATGGTTGTTGGCCTGACGGTGGGGTTAATTTTTTACTTGATGTATTATACTTTGTTCAATGCATCGAAACTCCAGGCAACGCCCGGAAAAATAATATTAGGACTGCGAGTTGTAGATAAGAATGGAGAGAGAATTAGTATTCTCCGAGCAATAAGCAGAGCCGCTGCTTCGATTATAAGTGTTGCTATTCTCAATATCGGATACCTGTTTCCACTTTTTACGGAGAGGAAACAAACTCTCCATGACATTATCGCCTCTACGGTAGTTGTAGACACCAAGAGAAGGAGCAAGCTGTTTGTTTTCCTGTCTTTTATTAGTCTCATAATTCTTTCGGTAATTTACAAGAACTATATAATCGAAAGCACTAAAGAATCTATAAATGACCAGAGAAGGGCTGTAACAGAAAATAAACCCCAGTTAACGCTTAATGATGCTCAAAAAGAGGAGATCAGATCAGCTGTCGAGGAGCTTCATAAAATCGTTGGCATGAATAATACTGCTAAAATGAGGGAATATCTTGTCTCTTCTAGAGCAGATAAAATGAGAAAAATTGATATGGAATCATCACCAGAGAGTTATGTGACAAGCATAATATCAAGGTACTCAGCTACTTTAGAAACTATCAATGAAAACACTATTTCAGGCCAGAACATTGCTTGGATGCCATTTTTTGACTACGCAACCCATGAACCCACACATGTTGTGTTGATAGATATATCTGCCGAAGAAAAAGGCAGAATGGTGCGTTTGTCATTTATTAAAGTAGGCGGCTTGTGGAAAAGCGAACTTATTAATATGTAAACCCCGCTTTTCGGTCTGCTCGACATGCGTCCTTGTGGTTCATAAAAATTGCCCAAAGCCTTAAGTGCAATGAGCTAAAAGGTTCTAGCCCGAGACACCCGCATTAAGAACTTGTGTCGGCACGACTCGAGTACCTAAAGGCTGATATCTAAGCTAGAATTGAAGTATGCAAATAACGTTCATAACCGGAAATCAGAAGAAAGCAGACTACCTGGCAAAATACCTGGGTTATGCAGTCGATCATATAAAGCTCGATTTGGAAGAGATACAGTCTCTTGATCTGAAGGAAATTGTCGAACACAAAGTCCGGCAAGCATACGAAAAAATAAAGAAACCGGTCATTGTTGAGGACGTGTCTCTCGAATTCGAGGCCCTCGGTGGTCTTCCTAGGCCCTTTATACGCTTCTTCGTTGACCAAGTTCCTTTCGAAACCATCTGCTCGATGGTGAATGGAAAAAGCCGCCGAGCGACCGCCAAATGCTTATTTGGATATTATGACGGTGAGATGCTTAAACTTTTTGAAGGAAGTCTCGGCGGAACTATCGCTGAGGTGCCAGCCGGAGAGAGTGGCTATGGGTGGGACAAGATTTTCATACCTGACGGATATACCGTTACGCGAGCGCAGCTCAGCGAAGAGGACGATCAGAAGACATATATGCAGGTAAAGCCGTTTGCCGCGCTCAAGACGTTTTTAGAGCAGGTGACCCACACACCTCGATAAGTATGGTATTATTTCTCTGCAACGAGCCCAGATAACTCTCTCAATCATGACTGAAGATCAATATCTTACTCTTTTAGTTTCATTCGAACCGATTTTTGATCAGGCTGCCGATCTTGCGTGCAGTCTGAGAAATAAAGTTTCATCCTATAATAAATCAGAGACGGGCGCTGAAGGCATAGACATTGTAACCGATGCTGATTTGCAGGTTCAGGAGTTTATTCTTTCAAAGCTAGCTGAAACGCCGCTCATCGAATGCGAACTGATCGCTGAAGAATCAACCCCGTCCGTCTCCAAATTCAAAGGGACAAATGGATTAGTGCTCTTGATCGATCCGATCGACGGCACGGCGATGTATGTCGCTGGAGAAGGGTATTTCTCGGTGATTGTCAGCATGCACAATAAAAAAAATCTGCTGTATTCATATTATCGTTACCCCTTGCTCGGCTGGACTAAACGGATCCTAAAGGATCGAGCGGAAGATATCGGCGATCTGCCTGAGGTAAAAATAAAGCCAGGCATCGAACCGATGAATATGATCGCGTATCTAGCTCATGTTAAGCCAGAGAAGCTGCCGTTCGACGTTGAAGAGAAGCTCAAGTCTCGGGGGCTATCAGTGCACAATCGGAAGGATATTTCCGATGAAACGACCATGACTGCATTGCTGTTTCTCGGAAAGGTTGCGGGAGTGTGCGTGTCTAATCCTATCGCGTATGATTGCTTGGGCGTTCTGCATTATGCCTATGCGACAGGCGCATTTGAAATATATTCAACGGTAGATCTATCGAAACCGACCAAAGGTCCATACGGGGTATATTATCCTGGGTTATATGTTGTGTGGAAAAAGTGAGGGCGTGTCACTTTGTGCTAATATAAATGAGTAGTGAATAAGCCTCTATTTCCAACTTGGGCCATCGTACTCCTATCAATCCTTGCTGCCCTGTTGCTGGCAGTGGCGGTTTCTATTGCATACCTTGTTCATAATCCAAGCGTCGCTTCGATTCCAGGACGATTGGTGAAGAAATATATAGATCAAAAAGTCGATACGATCGGGCATGCTATCTATCTGCATGTGCTCCAAGATCCGGATAAGGATAAAGATGGGCTGACCGATATCGCAGAAAAAGAGATATATAAGACTGATCCGACAAAGTTCGATTCGAATGGGGCCGGTGTCGGCGACGGGGAATATGTCTATGACGTCTATAAAAAAGCCTTTGATACGAGCGACGAAAGCCTGCTGACTCCGTATCGCAAGAATATCGATAGCTATAAGAAATTCTCATCACGCTCGACATCTACGAATGAATTCCTCGGTACCGGCTCGCTTGATGACGCATTCACCTATCGTTCCTTGCAGACATATAATCTGTATGTCGGAATGCCTGATGATCTGGTTCAGACAGTAAAAAAAGCTCTCGATTCTCGTCTTAAAAAAGGCGATTATCAGGGATCGCTCGAATTGCTTGAATCCGCGTTATCAAAAGATCCTAATTCGGCGATCCTCAAATACCATCTGGGACTTACGTATCATGGAATGAAACAATATGATCAGGCGCTCTCAATATACAAGAGCATTGAAAATGACCCGACCGTCAAAAGCCCTCTTCTGTATAGCGACATCGCTTCTGCAGAGCTTGCGCTCGGAAATGACGATGCATTCTTCCGCTACCTCGATCTTTCAATAAAGGATTTTCCTGAAGACCTCAATCAATATTTGACCCTGGCTTCATATTATTTGGACAAAAATCAGCTCGATAAGTCCGAAGAAATTCTGAATGCGGGTCTCAAAATAGAACCCCGTTATGCGAGTTTTTACAATGCTCTGGCTTTGATAGCCAGCCGAAGAAATGACACGAAGGCCGAATTCGATCTGTATAAAAAAGCCCTGTCGTTCGATTTCCGATATGCTCCAGGTCATTTGAATCTGTCTATTCTGTATGATCAGAAATATGATGATCGGAAAGCCGCGATGACCGAGGCTCAGATCTCCATGGAACTCGAGCGCAACGCTCGTCACATAAGCCGCGTGATCGATCTTTATAATGAAATCGGACAGTATGCCAAGTCCAAGGCTTTAGAAGCGGAACTTTTGAAGATGCCTGATGTCGATGCTCGGTCGTATAATGATCTGGGATTGATGTACATGGATCGCGAAGACTACAAGCAAGCCGAAACCTATCTGAGAAAATCCATTGCGCTTGAGCCGCGATTGTCCAACGCTTACAATAATCTCGGCATCGTGCTTTCTAATACCGGCAGGAATGATGAATCTGCCGTCAACTACAAAAAAGCCATAGAAATAAATCCGAATTATGCCAATGCATACAATAACCTCGGCGCTTATTACATGGACGCAGGGCGGTACGCAGAAGCTCAGGCCGCTCTGGAAAAAGCAATCCAACTGGACCCTTATACCTACCGGCAGTATCAAAATCTCGGTGCCGTCTATCGACTGTTGCGGGACAGAGAACAGATGATCTTCTATTATCGGAAAGCTGTCGAGCTGGGATCAAAAGATCCTGCGATTCTTGATTATCTCAAGACACTCAATCGGTAGGTACCAATTACTTATTGAGCAACTCCCGTATCGCCTTGTTGTGATCGAGCTTTTCGCCGCCTGCTTTCACGAATTCGAACATATCCCTGATGAAGCCGGTCATGCTTGCGTTGATGATCTCGATCGCCACTTCCTCTTTCCAGTTGATGATGAGAGTCGTTGTCTTGAAGATCCATATCTCGACATCATAATTAAAGAATTTATCAGAGAACACGGTGTAGTCCGCCATGCGGCCTTCGAGGCTTCTGACCGCTTCGGCGTGCTTTTTCGGATCTTCCTGGATCTCTTTCTTGTACGCATCATATGCGCCGCTGTTCAGCATGCCATCGATAATGAGGTGATTTTTCTTTACCGCCTCGTTGAATTCGATAAGCTGCTTCGGGGATATCGTGTCGACGAGCCGATTCCAAGCGCGATGATGCTGTATCGCCCTGATGCGCTCGTTTTTGTTCTCAGCAGCAATTCTCGAGTATGCAGGGATGATTTCCTTTGAGCCGATATGGATGATGAACTCATCCTCTTTCGAGATCCGTATCTTGCTGCCTTTCTTGTGCTTATCTGTAATTTCCATTCCTTCAAGAGTTTTCCTGAGCTTGTGCTGCAGTTCAGCGTGCGAAAGGGAAGAGTAGACCTTTCGTCTGCCTTTTGTTTCTGCAATGACAAGTCCTTTCGCCATAAGGCCTTTGAGCGCGTGGTTGATGCCGGTGCGCGACAGGGATGTTTGACCTGCAATCATCTGGACATTTTTTGATTCAGAAATAGCGCTAAGAATAGCGACTTCTGTTGTGCTGAGGCCGAGTACTGTGAGTGATTTTGCATTCCAATCCATCAGCATATCTTATAATATGACTATAAAATAGTCAAATCAAAACCAAGAAAGTGCCTATGTTAAGCGATTATTTGACGAGTATTGACATAAGTGCTATTTATGTGGCACAAACATGTTTATCATTGTATTGTATAAGTACGGATTAATAATAAAAGCTTTGATGCTAAATATGAATAAAAAAACACAAGTAATAGGAATGATTATTCTGGTCTGTGCGATTGTCGCAGGTTTCGTTATCTCAAATAATCCCTCAAAGAAATCTGAGTCCATCACGCTCGGACTGATGCTGCCGCTTACTGGCGATTATTCTGCAGCGGGTCAGAATATGCAGAAAGGAATGGAGCTTGCTCTGGATCAATTTAAGAAAGCTCATCCTGAAGCATCGATAAAGACGGTGGTCGAGGATGATGGATATGATGCGAAGAAAGGCGTGAGCGCATATCGGAAGCTCATGGACTTCGATCATGTCGATGCGATCCTCATGCTTTCAACTCCTGTCATTGACGCCATTCATGAGGATGTCGTGAAGGCCGGTATTCCGGTGATACAACTTGGGGTTCAGACAGTTGGCGTAGCGGATGACAATATCTTTCAATTCAGCCCGGCTGCTGAGGCGCCGATAGGGTATCTTGCGGGATACTTGGGACATGATCCAGAATTCTCCTCAAAGAAAGTAGCCGTAATCTACGATAATTCTTCAGCTCAGATAGACTTCTTCGGTGCTTTCAAGAAAGTGTATAATCATGATTTTACGCCGCTTATCGTGAACAGCAAGAATGATCTGCGCGGGTATGCGACCAAGATTGCCAATGAAAATTACAACGGTGTCGTTATCATCGAGTCTCCTGAAAATGGCGCGCTATTCACGAAGGAGTTGCTTACTGTCGACAAATCAGTACCGATCCTCGCGTACGATGCGCAGCTGCAGACCGGGTTTGGGGATTATGCCCGAATCCTCGGAGATGCAAATAAAATAAATGGCGCGAAGTCTATGTGGTTCAAGGCAGGAAAGGCGGCTGGGTTCCAGAATCTTTTCAAAGAGAAGTATGGGCAAGAGCCTGGCTTCCTCGCCGATTTTGCCTACGACATGGTCAATGTGCTTCTGAAAAAGCATGATAATAACACCAAGACCTGGATAGCTAATATTCAGAAGACCAATGATCCTGACGGCGTTTCTGGTTCGATCTCTTTTGACGATAAGGGAGTACGCATCCAGCCGATGGTCATCACCCAAGTGAAAGATGGGAAGTTGGTGCCAGTGGAGTAGTTAGCAAATTTAGAGAGCAAAAAAACGCCGAAGGGCGTTTTTTGCTTAGAATGTAGTAAGCTGCTATTCTGAAAGGAAGTTTTGCATGGTAAAAAGCTGCGAGTCATATACAATGTCATATAATGAAACACATCATTGTCCACCTGATCAGGGGCGAAGCGCAGAATGCTCACGAGAATATCACGAGAGATCTGACTGAGAAATTTGCTACGCATCCGCTTCACGAGAGAATCCCTCCGCATCTTACGCTCAAGCGTCCATTCGAGCTCGATGAGCAGGGAATGGAGGCGCTCTGCAGGAGTCTCGATGCCTTTGCTGCTTCGCACAAGCCAAGCGGGTATTCTCTTTCAGGATTCGGTAACTTCGGGAATGGCGTGATCTACGTCGACGCGATTCCTTCTCAGGAAATGTCGAGGGATGTTCTCGATCTGCTGAATTCGCTTCGTGAAATAAAGGCGATCGCATTCGATGAATTCGATAACGGCGGCGATTTCCACGCGAGCGTCGCCATGGCTTCTCTTAAGCCCTTTGATTATGAAACGATATGGAACTATCTCCAGTCGGGCAAGCGTCCGGATTTCAAAATGCAATTCGATAACATCGCCTTGCTCAAGAAGCCTGCCGACAAGTGGGTTGTGGAGCGGGTTTGGGAGATGCGTCCATAAGCCTGTAATTGAAAAAGTCTTGGAATAAAAACAGCCGCCTCGGTATCGAACCAAGACGGCTATTGTGTTAAACGATCATTTCTTGCACCATCATCCTCGGCAGAGCTCATCGGCATCGGCAAGCATCGCAGACACTGTCGGCCTGCAGCCGGCGCCTGGTCCTGTGAGGGTGTATGTTTCCTGGGAATTCGGCTCTTCGCCTACAGTGACGCTTACGACATTATCAGCCCCTTTCGGAAGCATGGAAGAAAGCCGCGTGGGATACAGTATCTGCAGAAACGAAACGCTGATGTGCCAGCCGTCGATGTCTCGCAGGACGAGCTTTTTCCTGCAATACTCCTGTCTCATTCCGAGTTCGTAATTGCTGAAGGTGACGACCATTCGATAGTCGACCTCGTCTATGAAAAGCCCTCTCAGATCTTCTCTGTCGAGCTTGAGCGGGCCGAGATCGTCAGGCGTGATGACTCGTCGCGCGGCAAGGACCCTGTTGAATAAGACGCAGGTCTTCATCCGCACATCATCAAGCTCGTTGTTCATGATGCTCAGCGCATCGACTGCGCCAGGCTCGACATAGCCTCGACTCCGGGCCACCTGGCATGCTTGTTCGGGGGTTCTTTGCCTGCCGCTTCGAAACTCGTCGAAGATGAAGTTGAACGTGCCGTTGGGCATGGCATTGATCTCGACTTTCTTGTTGTCGAACCGGAAGCCCTTCAGGTACCTGAGCATTCCTGTCCCGCCGCCGACTGTGGCGCTGAAGCCGATCCTATGCATGAACGGTCTGAGCTCGTCTGCATGATATGCGAGGGATCCCTTCTCGCAGGTGACGATCGGGATCCGTGCCTCTATGCAGTCTTCGATGTATTTCTTTGCTGCCTCGCCCTTGTCTTTGGTCGATATGGCTAGGAATACGATGTCAGGCCGATATGTAGCGATTTCCTCTGCAAAAGGTGTTTCGTTCTTGCTGTTCGCGATGGTTAGGGCGACGAGGCGGCCTTGATTTTCAAGTCGGTCTTTCAGATGCGTGGCAATCTGCCCGCCGCCGATAATGATGATTTTTGCGTCTTTTTTCACAATCTCTCAATTCTGGTGTTGACTCAATGTGCATGGCGTCATTCCGGACACTTGCCGGTTTCTGCCTGTATACTTTCAGATTATGTCGTTTGCTTGTTCAAGTCAAACTTGCCCATAGTTCCTAAGCATATTTACTCTATATTATATAGAAGCTGGTCTATTCCATATCCTCATGCGCATACACCTCAGCCTTGCCTGATTCGATCGCAAGTACGATTCTTTCTGCGACCTGCTCGGCAGTGTCGGCTGCTGGCATGCCTTCGCGGTTTCGGGATTCCATGCCTGCTGCGACCTCGTCTGATTTGATGGCGTTCTTGCCGAAATCCGTCTCGGTGAGCGTCGGGTGCATGACGCTCACGATGATATTGTCCTTCTCAAGCTCGGCGCGCGCAGTGAGCGAGAGGCAATTGAGGGCGTATTTCGTCGAAGCGTAGGCACCAAGATATGGGAAATAATTCTTCGAGACCATCGAGCTGATGTTGACGATGGTGCCGCCGCCCTGGGATCTCATGATCGGGACGACTTCCTGCATGGCGATGAGCGGGCCGATGACGTTGAGTTCGATGACGCCTCGATATTTTCCGATGTCGACATTCTCTACGGCGCCATAGATGCCTTGGCCTGCATTGTTCACGAGCGCGTCGATGCGTCCGAACTGATCTTTCGTTTTCCGTATCAGCGCTTTGATCGAATCAGCGTCTGCCATGTCAGCGACGATCACTGCTGATCCGGGCAGCTGAGCTGAAAGCTCGTCGAGCAAGTCTTTCCTGCGTGCAGCGAGAATGACCCGCGCTCCTTTTCCTGCGAGTGCCTGGGCTGCTGCCTTTCCGATGCCGGATGATGCTCCGGTTACGATGATAACCGAGTCTTGTATTTTCATAATAGTTGTATAGGTAATACGCTGAAATCGACGATTACATGCTGCCGATGATCGCTCCCATGACGATCATGACGATGAGCGAGCAGCCGCATTCGAAAAGCCAGAGCGAGACTTTCCGTTTCATCCAGATGACTTCGATCGACGTGGTCGTCACGAGGAAGCCGATCCAGAGCCAGATCGCGCAGATGATCGCGCCTTTGACGCCTGTCGCGCCCAAGTAGGGAGAAGATGACGCGAACAGATATATCGCAGCGAGGACATATGCGGTGACGAGATTCGCGAGCAGATTCCAGAGCAGTTGCGGAACCATTTCAGACAGCTTCTCATTTCCTGTCGGATGGACGTCTGCCAATTTCATCCAGAGCTTTCCGAGGAGCGGCCCATGGAACAGGAATCCGAGGATGAAAGCTGCGACTGCTGCGATGGCGACTGCGAGGAGATTGATCGGTAGCATGTTGATTTTTTGTATTGATTATGTGATTAATTCGTCGGCGAGGCTTCTTCGCCGGATGCTTTCCTGCGAAGTACCATATATACGATCGCAGTCACCGCGATCGCGATGATGATGCTTCCGGCGATGTCGACGCCGTGATGGACGCCTGCTGCAATGCGCGCGAAGCCG
>JAQBRD010000001.1 GCA_028286665.1 Candidatus Tayloriibacteriota bacterium | reverse complement strand
GACAGCGCGACATATCCCATGCCCGGCTCGAATGAACGCGACAGATCCACCTCGATCGCATCAAGGCTCATGCCCTGGCTCTTGTGCACGGTGATCGCCCATGCGAGACGGAGCGGATACTGCGTGATCTCGGCGAGAACCTTCCCTTCATCTTCGATCTTCCATGAGGATTCCTCGATAGCGACAGTCCGGCCATTCGGATGATCGCGCGTCGGCGCAGTGAGGATGACCGGCTGCACGCCGGGTCCGCACGAGACGACCGTGCCGAGCGTTCCGTTCACATAGCCCTTATCGAAATTATTCTTGACGCACATGATGCGCGCGCCTTTTCGCAATCGCAGGATCTGCGGTGCGAGGCAGGACTTCATGAGCGACTCGACGAGCATCGGCCTGCCCTTCGACCGCATCTCATAGATGAATTCAGCAGCATCGACTTTGTCGAGCTCGTCGCTGTTGACGGAATCGACATTGAGATTATGAGTGAAAAGTCGCGTCGGCTCTATGTATGCAGCAGCGGCAGCGGAGTCTTTCGGCTGCGTCCGAAGCACCTCGACATGACGCGAGCGGAGATGCGCCATGGATTCCTTCGAGACTACGCCTGCGCGGATTTCATTGAGGATAGTAAGCGAGACATCGTCCTTCTGGCGATGATTCTCGGAAAGATAGCAGATGCTGAAATCGCCCTCGCGCCACGAGTCGGCATTGTAGATGAATTCGGTGCGCGGCTTTTCCGGCTCCTCCTCAATCTCCCCGAACTCGCCCATATAGATGTCGCTCTCGGAAACAGCCCCGTACTCCTCGCTGACGATCTGGATGCCGTCTGTCCCTTCGCCGAAAGCAATCGCTGACTGCGGCGCCGCTTCCATTGCAACTTCGCGAGACGGTCGTTCCGGTTTCGCCGATTCCTGGCGAAAGCCACCGCGAGAAATCGGCGGCAGCTGAAAGAAATCGCCGCAAAGCACAACTTGGATTCCGCCGAACGGCAGCTCTCCATTCAGCGGATCCTTTCGCGCCTTGATATATCGCACCACCCGCTCGACGAGATCGAGGCGGAAATTATGCAACATCGAAACTTCGTCGATGATGAGTACTTTCGTCTCCTCGATGCGCTTCCGAATATAAGACTTCTCGGCGATCGATTCGATATCGTATTCTGAAAGGTCGTCGCGCACGCCGATACCAGACCACGAATGTATCGTAACGCCACCCATGTGCGTTGCGGCAATACCTGTTGACGCAGTGATTCCTATCGGAACATCGTGTTCCCGCAGATAGCTGATATATTCATTCACGACGAAAGTCTTTCCTGAACCTGCAGGTCCTGTAATGAAGGCGTTTTTGCCTGTTTTGAGTATGCTAAGCGCCTCTTTTTGCGTCATGCGGCCAGTATAGCAAAAATAGACCATAAAAGATCGAAAAAAGATGCACCAATCCATGCATCGCATGCGTAGTATTTATTGTAGCCAGTGACGGACGATTAGCAGCCTAATACCTCACAAATCATATAATGAAGAAACAAAAACGTTCTCGTTCAAAGCTCATTGTCAGCGTGGCTCTGTTGAGCTCCCTTGCGATGACCAACATTGCATTTGCATCGAATGACCTCTCGCGCACCACCGCAGGCACTCGCTCGCAGATGAGCCAGCACGAAATCAGCACATCGACAGCGACATCATCGAAATCCTTCGATCGAGTGAAGCGCGATGGCAAGAATTTGAAAATCAAGAAGCCCGGCAAGTCCGGAAAGCCGGGACCAGTGCCATGGACATTTCCAGGAAACGCTTCGACCACCCGTCCGATCGCCCCTCGCATCACTCGCGAGCACGCAGGGATGACCGCGACGAGCACGCGCGATTTCGTAGGCAAGATCACGGCAGTCAATGGCTCGAGCTTCACTCTCGAGAAACGCGGAAGGATGCCGCACGTCCCAGGAATTGCATCATCGACCGCTTCGGCGATGGCGCCCGCAGCTCCGACATCCCTCACCGTCACCACCTCCGACGGCACAGTCTATATGAAGAACGGCAAGCTTGATTCATCAGCAGAGATCGTCGTCGGCGCCTACGTCATCGTGAAGGGCGTTCTCGACGAAGCGACGAAGACCATCGCAGCAAAAGGCGTCCATGTGATCGACATGAACGCTTTCAGCAAGAAGAAGCCTGCGGCTCGATAATTTATTTTCTATTCCCCACTTCGGCAATTCGCTTGAAGTGCTTCTCGGAAACCGGCATAACGGAAAGACGTTGGCCGGTTTTCGCTACGAGGATGCCCGCGAGCGCAGGATCGCGCTTGATCTCCACGAGATCGACCGGGTGCGCGAACTTCTCGACGAATGCCATATCGACGCAGGACCACAGAGGCGCTTTCCCTTCTTTCTCATATTGAACGGCTTTCGGATCGAAATGCATGTCTTTCTTGTCGAGCGCGCTCAGATCGATATGCGGCCCGCTCGCCACGCGCGCGACGCCGTAGACGCCAGCAGGATCTGCCGGCGTGCCATTCGAATGATAGAACAGGACGAGGTCGCCCGCCTTCATTCCGTCCCGCATGAAATTTCTCGCCTGATAATTGCGAATGCCCGTCCACGGAACAGCGCCCTTTTTGCCGGCGGCCTTGCAATCCCGAGCGAGATCGTCGATCGAATAGCAGCTGCCTTCAGATTTGATGAGCCAATAATTCATATGTGCGCATATTGTAACCTCTTGGAGCCAGGAGTCTAGCATTTCTCGCTATATTGACTTTTCATCATAATCATGCTATTTTATTCCCCATAAGCACGCTGGAAGGTATCCAGCACAGTAGCAACGAATACCCGAAACAATCAAAACGCAGAGAGGAACCGACAATGAGACCATGGAGACTTCTGAACGACTTAGGTTACCTGAGTGAACGCTTCGGAGACGGACAGCTCGAGATCCAGAATGAAACCAAAGGAATCGTATTCCGAGGAGACATCCTGAAATTCGGGGGGAACCGGGAGAAAGTGATCGTAACCCTGAATTGGCTGGCCAAGAGCTGCTGGCCGAATCCCACGAAATGGGAGTATACGCAGGAACGCGACCTCATCGTGAAGATCGTCCAATCGAATACCGATGACGACTGCTTCCAGGAAGGCCGGATCGGCATCCGATTCGACAACTCCGAGAAGGTCATGATGATCATCCCTCGCAGGCACCCGAGCTGCTTCGGACTCAACGATCTGAAAGGAGCCCGAGTCCGCCAGATCCCCTCGTTCTAACTCAAGTCAACGCAGAATTATAGCCGTCCGGCGCACTAACCGGCGGCTATCATTTTTTCTATCGCTATTGACAAATACATATTTTTATACTATAAAGATGACATTCGGGCATACCGCCCATTGTTCTCCAAAACCTATGAAAAATCCGACCTCAGACCTTCGGGTCACCGTCGAAGACACCGGAAATCCTTATCAGAGCTCCATTGCGAGCTTCCTGGCAAGAGAATTCCACGCGAGCACCGGCACCACCGATTCGATCCTGGAAGCTGTGACGAACGAATTCGTCGGCAGCGGACAGATCCGTTTCGGTCCAGTGCCTTCTCCGGAAAGCATCGTCGCTATCCGGAGCGTCATCTCCAAGTGCGTTGAGGCGAATCTTCCGATTCCGATCCTCTGCCCCTGGGGCTCAAGGAAGCCGAACAACACAGGCGTCGACATCGCTGAACTTTCAGCGCTGAAGACCCTGAGCTGCCTCGGAAAGCGCATCCAGGCGCATTACCCTCCTGGCATCTGCATTCGCATGCGGATCGAGGATATCGGCGGATATTATCTATTCGCCGATGAAGGACCGATCGTCCGTCATGCGACCAAGACATATATGGAGGGGCTGCTCAGGCTCATCCATGTGCTCGATGTCAAATTCGTGAAGCCCGTGCCCGAAAGCACGCTCATGGATGAAGATGTCTACAATGAAGTAGCCGACAAGGCGCAGCAGATACTGCTTCAGTACATTTCGGAAACGGATGTACGCGGTCTTGATTCGCATCAAGATCTCGCAAGCTGGCAACAGCTTGAGCAGATGGGATGGAAAGGCAGCATTCCCCTCGAGCAACGCGCATACTATCGGGAACGATACGAGCGGTTGTACCCCGGGCGAGAACGGAGCGAGTATACGAAAATGCTCGCCATCTATCTCGCAGGATCGCATGCGCGCTACCACCTCCGCGGAACAGGGATCGATGAAAGCTGGGGTAAAGATTCGCATCTCCAGATCAGCTTCTGTCCCCCAGTTCCCGGAATGCCTGCATCGATGTCGAATCGCACCATTCACTACCGCACCCTTCCCGAGAAGATGGCGCGTACGCATCTCGCGCCATGGCGAGCACGGGGATATCTCCGTATCAGCGGCGATCAGATCGCCGTGAAGATCTCGAGCTGGAACGAGCATCTCGACCTGCAGCCGAGCACCATAACGCTCCATCGAGGCGACGTCAGCGTCGAAATCCTCGCACCGACGCTGTCGGAATAAACAGCAGCAGATCAAATTCAAACAGGCTCCTTTTACCGGGAGTCTGCTTTTTTTATGCATAAAAAAACAGGACTCTTTCGAGTCCGGTTCGTGATTTGAAGCTTACTTCTTGAGGGAACGCAGCCAGAATGCCGGCTTCGCGATCCGCTTCTCGCCATCGTCATATCTGACGCCGACTTCGAGATAATCGATCCTGCCGCCGAGATCGCGCAGCTGGAACGATATCGGATCGCTATTCGCCGACGTCTTCAGATTCGGATTATTCGTACGGATGCGATCCATGTAGCGCGTGAGCATCTTCGCGGCGATGAGATTGCTTTCCTCACTGTTCATCCGCTTGAAATCAAGGACGAACGTCCGATGCTGCTTGTAGAGGATGTGATCCGGGGAAAGGCGGTCGCAGAGACCTCCGATGCCTGGAGTGTAGTAGCCGCTGAGACACTGCTGAGCAATGTAGTAGTGAAATAAATTCACCCGAACGCTGCCATCCTCCATATCTGTCTTGCTGGGCAAGTCCATATGAACGATGAGCGCAAAATAAGAATGAAGAGCTGACATGCGCCAACAGTACCCTTTTCATGCGGATTGTCCAGTATTTCATGGCTGCCTCCAAGACTATTGACATTAACAAGATAAGTTGTAATATTCGAAGCTGAACTATTTTCCACACAAAAAATCCCCGATCGTATCGAGGATACAGAAAGGTCATTGCAATGAAACAAATAGAGAAACAGCAGAAGCATTTCGAGGCCAAGAAAGCCCGGAGGCTGCGGAACCTGATCCTTGCTGCCTGGCTCATAGGAGCCGTCGCGCTCGTGTTGACCGCGCCGATATCAAAGAAGGCGTGGATCAAGTCTCGCACTCCCCCGCCCGAAACCCGTTCAGCAGAAGTCGAGAACGAGCTCGAGCAGTACATGATCAGCAGCACGACTACCAACGAGATACTCCCTGGACTCACGCCGGTGCTCATCTACCGATACGACCCTCGCACAGAAAGCGCGAGCGTCGCAGGATCCGGCGGCATGTTCGAAGGCGCAAACGGCAAACAGGTCGTCACGGCAGCCCACGTATTCATGAATAGCGGCGGTCCGGATCATTATTGCGTACGGAAGCTTCGGCCGCTCGAAGGACATCGGCTCGAGTACGGCATCGAATCCATCGTTCCGGCAGAACAGAACATTCCCGGATACGGAACCGCTGGCAATGATGCAGTCCTCTGCAGGCTCGGAGGCTTGGCACCATCGATCGCTCCATTCTATACGGATGAGCGGGAGAAAGCTGAAAACTTCGGCACATGGACCATGGTTCCCCTGGATCAGGCGACGAGGATCAGATCAGTGCGGAGCGGCGAAGAAGTTCCGATCATCGGCGTCGGCAGCCAGTCTCCGAACGGGATGACATACTACCTCATCAAGCAGAAGACGAGGCCCGGCGAAAGCGGCACAGTCTATGCGGACGCGCAGAAGAACATCTACGTCCTCAAAGGCTCCGCCGACCAGTCATTCCGCATGTCAGCAGATCCGGCGATGATAGCGAAGCTCGGGTATCCGCCCGATGCGCCGCTCTCCGTCATCGTCGGTCCGTTCGCCCGAGCGAATTGAATCCCAACCAAGCCCATCAACACAGAGCCCACTGTCTGTTTGGTGGGTTTTCTGTTTCAGAATCTAAAAAGCAGTAGCGTTGACAAATCTTCAAAAGATAGTAATGTCAGCATAAACCTGCCCTTTGAAGGGCCAACGAAAGACTAACTTATGGAAACATTGAAGAAAACAGTGTCGCATCAGACGGCAGCTGTTCCAGTTGACGTACCGACGATCAGTATCGGAGAAATCGGAAGTGACGAAGACAAACGGACAGCCGTCCGCATCCAGTGGTTCGGCAGATCCGACCCATCAGACAAAGACTTCCCGGATGAAGCGCAATTCTTCTTCGAGCCGACGCTTTCGACCGAATCAAAACGATGGTACGGCAAGCCCGACGCATTCAAGATCGTCTTCATCGGACCAGTGCGAGATTGGCCGAAGAAAGAAGTAGCCCAGCAAGTCGCAGATACGGTGACCGAAGGAAATCTTGATGCAGACGTCGTCTGGATGGTGAGTTCGAGATTTCCTGAAAACCATCCCCGAAACGGAGATCTCATTCCGAGCTCCATGATGACGCCCGCGGTCATCCTCGGCGATCCCCTGTTCGGGATCATCCGGCCCAAGCCATACTGCGACATGCAAGTGCTTGAAGCAGAACTGACAGAAGTCCGCAAGAAAGTCGATCTGGCGGAGCAGCTCCTGCAGAACCGAGACATGGAGTTGCCGCCGGAAGCATTTCCATGGAATAAATCCCGCACGAAATGCATGACCTGCTGGCCTCTCAGTCAGAGCACCTCCCAGAATCCAACAATCCCCGTGGGAGGAACTCGCGATGACCGGACGTATATCTGCAGCGGATGTCACCGGAGATGGTGGCAATACAATGCCGAATCCCACCACTGGCGGAACGTCACCGACAAGGATGAATGGGATGAAGTCCGGAAGCAATCCATCCTGCTGGACGCTGGCTTCCATGAGTAATTGACCAGCAGCAGCCACGCTAGTAGAAACCAACCCGCTTTGCGGACAGGAACTCATCTGTCGCGAGGTGGGTTTTCTGTTTTTTTAAATGATCAAAAGCTAAATGCCCTCACCCAAACCGATAAGTTGATCCATTTGTAAATATTGCCAAAAGATATAGAATGTGGGAATGATAAAAAACAGCATATACCCATACGTAGACGACAAGGTATTCCTGGAAGAAGTGCAGCGGGTATTTAATACGGTAGGAGGCGAGCTGAATGAAACCGACAAAAAGATCCACAAAAATGTCATAGATCCATTTTCTGCAATTTTTGACTCAGCAAGTCAGGGTATAAATTACGATGACTGGATTGAGCAGGAAAAACATCGCCAGATACAGAAAACAATGCAAAATGCAGTAGGTTATTTTCATCAGAAAATAATCGGGGCTGTTGATGGATGGATAGACCTTGGTCCTGGAGGGGGTTGCGATGTTGAAAATAAAAAGAGGAAAATTGTAGCGGAGATAAAGAACAAACATAACACCCTGAATGGTGACGGCAATATTGCAGCATATGACAAGGTGGACTATTTCTTAGACCGGAATAAGGGATATACCGGGTACGTTGTTAAAATACTTCCAAGCTCAAAGAAAAGATTTAATAAATCATTTACTCCCTCGGAAAAAAAGGTAAGGAGGACGAAGAAAGACAACCTCCTTACTGTAGACGGCGCGACATTTTACGAAATGGTGACCGGTGATAAGAATGCACTCAGGACACTCTTTGACGTGCTTCCAATAGCATTTGAGAGACTTGGCAGAATCAATGGCAAGGCATCCAAAATTGAGGCTCAGAAGTTTAACGAGCTCTTCAATAGAGCTTTTGGAATATAACAGCCTTCTCTATCTCAAGACTCCCGTAGCTATGATCTTCTTCATCAAGGCCTTAACGACCGGTGGGCTTACTGAATTTCCAAACTGCTTGTGAGCATGGGTGTGATTCGGATGAATTTTAAAATCCTTGGGAAATCCCTGGATCCTCGCAGCCTCCTTCGGAGTCACTTGTCGGAGTTTCTTTTTCGTAAGGATACTTGAAATAAAATTTAATCGATATTCTTCAAGCGTCTCGCCTTCGACGTATTCAGTGGCAATATAATCTCGAGTCCCGGTAGCGGTCAAAGTAGAGAAGATTGAGGAGTTTGGAAGATAAACTCGATATATTCCATCTATACCTGAAGAGTTCTTCGAATGAACGAGGTCAATTTTTCCATTCTCTGTGTGTCTCAATATCTTTTTATCGACAAGGCTGTCTATATCCTTTTTGGTAGCATCACCGACCAATTTCTGAATGTCCTTAAAGGACAGAGGATTTCCGTCCTGATCTCCGTATTTACTCTTTCTTCGGTTCCTCATAATTGCCTCGCAGATGGCCTTCTCGCGCTTGGTAGTTTTTCTAATATCCCACGAGTGTATTGTCGTATGTCCATTCCTGGTATCACAAAGAACAAAAAAATCATTGAATTCATCATCTTTCTGAAAAATATTCCTGGAAAGTGGAACCTTGCCATCAAAAAGAACGGTTGATGAGAATTTTTTCTTTATTATATTTTTCCGCTCTATGTCATCGAGGAAATCAGCCAGCTGGAAGTTGTAGGCCTCGCTTGTTGGATACTTGAAATCCTGCGCAAATTTCTTCATGTCCTTTCGAAAACCGACGATGAAGACCCGGCTTCTATTCTGGGGGCAACCAAAATCATATGTATTTAAAATCTTATGAAAGACTATGTAACCCAATTCTTCGAAGCTTTCTTTTATGAGCTCAAGGTTCTCAATGTTGCGCGGATCGGCTAATCCCTTCACATTCTCAAATACAAAAACCTTTGGATTAGATAATCTGACCATGTTGATGGTATCAAACCAAAGCTTTCCACGAGGATCTTCGAATCCCCTTCTTTTTCCGGCAACCGACCAAGACTGGCACGGAACTCCCCCAACAAGAACGTCGAGCTGACCTAATTTACTTATCTTGGTAACATCTCCCAAATCATGGTGATCAGGATCATTAAAGTTTATCTTATAAGTTTGAAGAGCATATCGATCTATTTCAGAATAACCATGACTCTGACCTCCAAGCGCGTCCAAAGCAATTCGGAAACCTCCGATGCCTGAAAAAAGATCGACATACCTGAATTTGGACATGGCCCCATTTTGAGCCATACGGTCTCAATAGTCAAGGCCCGTTTATTTATCTGGATTTAATGCTTTCTCTTAACTGAAGACTTAGCATCTTTCAATTTTTCAGTGATCATTTCGATGCATCTTTTGGGATCTTTCTTAATATCATGTTCCCAGACTCTAACGTACCCCCACCCCATTCTCTTAAGCTTTTTCCTATTGCGCCTGTCTCGATTTATATTTGATTTTATCTTATCCAGCCAAAAGACCTTAGGGAGCTTGTGCTTCCTTCTTGAGAAGCCGTATCCGTGCCAGAACGTCCCGTCGATGAACACCGCGAGCTTCTGAGCGACGAAGGCGACGTCGGGGCTTCCCGGCACTTTCTTGTAGTGGAGGCGGTAGCGGAAGCCCTTGGGATAGACCGAGGCCGACAGCAGCTTACGGAACTTCCGCTCGACTCCGCTCTCTGATCGGATCTTCGACATGATCTCGCTGCGCTTTTGAGGGGTGAAGATGTCGGGCATACTACAATAAAATAATAGGTGCGGAGTGAGCGGAATCACAGCATGTAGATAATCTTAAGCTGATTACTAATCGCTCTTTCTTTCAGAAGATATTTTGTATAATTTCTTTTTTTCTGAAATACATTCTGTTAATTTTCTGTTCTCAAAATTGTTTCTGAGTTGCAGAATAAAGTTCAGGAATACAAATTCACTTTTTTGAGTAACTGATATTGCTAAAAAGATTATAGCTGCTATCGGGAAAAGACCGATGAGAACACTCGTTTTTTCAATACCAAGACAGTATACAGTGTAACCTATTGCGCAAACAGCGATTACTGTAATAGCCCAAATTGATGCATTTATTTTAAATTTTATCACCCTGCGACAATCACTCCTTATTCCATCCATAACGTTCACCAATTGTTCATTCTGTGATTTAATTAATTCTTCATTCTCTACAATTTCTTTTTCTTGTTTCAGACGCTCCTCCTTTATTTTATTAATATTTCGATCGTCAAGCAGGGTAGCAATGCCCCTCTCGCCTTTTTCAAATAATATCTTCTCAGTTTCAGAATAGGAAATTATTTCTTCAATTTCTGAACTAGATATCTTACCAGCAACTTTTTTTGCTTTTAACTCAGTAATAAATTTATCCCAGATATTCTTTGAAATAAATTTTTCTCTTGTGTAATTTGCTAAGAAGTTATGAACGAAGACATTATCACTACCAGATTGACCCTTCAACCAGAGCATACTCGCCATGTCGGTGCGGTAAGAAACTTCCGGAAAAGTATTCCGATCTCTATGCTCTTTTTCATAATTGAACCTCGCCAGTGAATAATCGGCCGTCAAAAAAATAGCTTTTGATTTTTCCCAATTAAAAACACTGCTATTTCTTAGCTTACGAATAGCATAAATTGCGCCAATATCATGCTGTATTGAATTAATGTGATGACTATGGTTCTTGTAAGCTGAAAATTCTGAAACTACGTCGTCCTTGTTTAATAGGAGGTTTTCTAAATCAAAACTATAATCAATAATTACACCCAATTCTCTTAAGCGATCCTCCATGTTCTCCATCAATGAAATAATTTGGACTCTAGAATAGCCTCTTCTTTTTAAGACTGAGTAAATAGACCCGACACGTATCACTGAGGAATAATAACCATATTCGGACAGGTATCCACCGAGCTTTATGTTAATCTCATCTATAGTGAAGGAAAGTACTTTTATCTGACAACCGGCTTTTTTAATCAAATCCACAACCTCCTTTACAGAATTATTATAAGAATCCTCATGGAAACCCATCAAGCTAAAAATAATATTTGTATCCAGATAGACGGTTAACTTTTCTAATTTTGCTCCCTTTTCGAAGTTTCTTTTGACAAAAGTATTAGCAATTAATTTGCCATACAAAATTGATTTCAGACGCCCAAAATTCTCTGGGTTTGATCTTTCAGTCTCAATAAAATAACTAAATATGTATTGGAAAGAGGAATCATTAAGCTGTGTAGTATTGGGAGCATGGGCAAGACCAGCAACTGCGACTTCAGAGTTTTTTTCAATAAATTCAGCGAGCTTTTTTGCTGCTCCATCTTCAGAAAGTGGAATTCCCTTACCTTGAAGATACTTATTTAGATCCTTAACAAGAGCAGAGCGCTCACGATTTGCATCTTCATAACTTTGTTTAATCTTTTCTCTAAGCACCACGCCCTCTTCTGTTAATGAAATAGTCCTAGTATCAGTTGAGTTCCTAGTTTGATAATCGATGAGATTTTCTTTTTTTAATCTCTTTAGAATGGTACTTAGTACATCAACTGGGATATTAATTTGTGTTTTGGATGAAAAAGATTGCTGTACATCTAACAGAGAGCGCTTAGCATCGTCACTAAAGACCAGCAAGACTAGGTGGGCGAAAATCTGAATTAGATCATTGCCCTCTTCATAAAAAACCTTTATTGCAGCAAAAGCGGTGAGATCATTATTCATAGGAATATATCAGTTATATCATGAAAGACCAGCTATGTCTGCAAATGCAGATAACGGTCTATTTCCCCATCTCCAGCACCTCATCAATCCGTATCTGCTCCACGAAATCCGGCACATGCGACACGAGTATCAGCGCGCCCTCATAGTCACTCAACGCCTTGGCAATCACCGGCAAGTGGCGGAAGTTGATGTGGTTGGTCGGCTCGTCCATGATGAGGAGGCCAGGCTTTTGCAGAACCAAACGAGCGAAAGCCACGAGACCCTTCTGCCCTTCTGAGAGCGAACCGATCTTCGTGTGGATGGAGTCGGCTGTGATGAGGAAGCTTGCAGCGACTGCGCGCAGTTCTGTTTCAATCAAACGACCCTCGGTAGCCCGGATGATCTTCTCGAGCGATTCGTAAACCGTGTCGTTGAAGTCCATCATCGAGAAATCCTGTCGGTAATAGCCGACGCGGACGCCGTCTGAGATGGTGATGCCGATCTCGGCGAATTCCTTCGCTTCGGCGCTGCCTGGGCGGATCTTCACCGTTCCCGATTCATCTACTGTTCCTGCGGCAGCATAGATCTTCTGGAGCAAGGTCGACTTGCCGATGCCGTTAGGACCGGCGAGAAGGAGGTGATTCTTCTTTCGAAGCGAGATCTTGCAGACGCGATCGAGCGGCTTGTGGGTCTTCGGATCGAGCATCGAGTATTTCGAAATAGCGATGAGGTCGCCAGGAATTCGCGAGAGATCATCGTGCACGGGAATGGTGAACTCGCGGATCGTCTTGTCCTCGCGGCGCACGTCCACCTTCTCATCCTCAAGCTCCTCTGCGCGTTCGCGCATGCGCTTGGCGACGAGTCGCATCTGGCCTCCCTTCATGGCGAAGAAGTTGGCTTTGTCCTTGTTCTCCTGGATCTCTTTCGCGAGCTGGGCGTTCTTCATATTTTCCTTCTCGATACGGAGGGTGATCTGACCGACCACGTCGTGATAGTCGCCGACATACTGCTCGACTTTGCGGGTGTAGACATCGAGATAGAGGACGCCGTGGGTGAAGGCATTGAGGAATTCAGCATCATGGGAAATGACGAGGCAGGTCTTCTCATAGTTCACGAGGAACTGGGTGAGGTGCTCGATGCCGGCCTTGTCGAGGTTGTTCGTCGGCTCGTCGAGGAGGAGGATGTCCGGATCCTGGATGAGGGCCGAAGCAAGGAGGAGTCGCGCCTGCTGTCCGCCGGAGAAGGTCTTCACGATGCGATCCTTGAGATCGACGATCTTGTGCTCGGGATGCGCGGCGGCTTTCTTTGCGGCCTTGGACGGCTTCTCAGGATTCTCTTCTGCGACATGCTTCGGATTCTGGAGATTGACTACTTCGAGGACCGCGTCAATGCGAGGATCGATATCGTATATTTTATCTTTGAAACAGTTGGAGAAGAATTCGCGGACGGTGAGATCGAGCTGGTCGCGCGGCATGACCTGTCGGGCAGTGGCGACCGTCGCGCCGGCAGCGATGTGGATGTCTCCGGATTCAGGCTTGTAGCCTTCCGTCGTATTGCCCGCATGATCGGCTCCGAGAATGAGGCCGAAGATCGTGCTCTTGCCCGCGCCGTTCTGGCCCATGATCGTGACCTTGGTCCCGCGGCGCACGTTCAAGCTCACCTCCTCGAGGATCGGCTTGTTCTGGCTGTATTCGAACGACACCTCTTCGAAACGCACGACGATGTCGCCCGAGAACGTGGTCTGCTTCGCCTGCTGGGCGGCCTGCTTGGCATTCATGTTGTTATTGCCCTTTGCCATATACGTAGTTGATGTAGGCGTATAGATTACAACATTTTGGTCGAAATGTGAAGCGAAAACGCCGAATACGCTCCCCTTTGCTTTCGTTGCGGGATGCGTTACCATTCCAGATGAACTGCGGTGCAACAACATAAGAAGGAACCATGAACCTGTTATCAGGCCAGAAGCTGATCATTGCCAGAATATTTCTCGCCCTCGCGCTCTTTTCCGTCGCCGTTGCCAAGGTGGATCGATTCTACGCTTCGCTTGAGAAAGCGAAGCGTGGGCCTCAAGCTCTCGTTTCAACCAATCCCCCCGTCAAATTTCCGACGAATATTATCGCGAAAGCATTGCAATGAATGCAGGCCGAATCCCTCCGGGGGATTCGGCCTGTTTTTTTATTCACCATTTTTATTGTCTACTCTGCCTTGTGTCCCCTCCCGAAAATAACATTGAAGACCGCGATGATGATCGAGAACCAGAGCGCAGGCCAGAAGCCGGTGATGACCACTCCAGGAACGAAGTGCGCCGCGAGCAGGATGAGCGCCGCATTTATGACGAGCGAGAAGAGCCCGAGCGTCAGGATATTCACCGGCAAGGTGAGGATGAAGATGATCGGCCGGATGAAGATGTTGATGAGACCGAGGACTACTGCAAAGATGATGGCGCCGACAATGGTCACTTTCACGCCCGTAAGCAAGAATGCTCCGATAAGAATTGCGATAACTGTAACAATAAGGTGTCTGATCATATGGCCAGTATAGCATTGAATAGTCTTGATTCTGAGCGGCAGAATCGTTGACTTACGATGTATTTTGTGCTATAGTCCAGCTCGAACCTCAGTCAATTTCAACCTCCCGAACAGCACATTACAAATGAATACCAAAAGCAAATCCACACAGAAGCCGCCTTCAGGGCCAGTAACGATGGCTATGCTGGTCCTTGCCCTCGCAGCAGCAGCCGGATTCGTGATCAGCAACGCGCCTCGCGTCGAGCCGACCGTAGTACTCACCAGGCAGCAGAAGCTTGAGAAGCTCGGAATTACGGGCGCTCAGGATCTGATCGCTGACCGTCACCTCTCGATAGCCGAGAACATCGATTCGCAGGAGCAGCTCCTGACGAATGTTATTCCGATCCACATCATGTATCGGAAGACCAACGGCGCTCCATGGACACTGAGCGGCACTGGCGGAATTATCGTGAACCATCCAGGCTCCCTCGTCACTGCCCACCACGTAATGGATAATTACGCCGGACAGTACGGTTGCCGAAGGATCGGAACGAATGAGTTCAACGAAGAGCCGATCTTCCCCATCATCGCCTATAGCGAAAGCCCGAATGAGGATGATTCGATCATGTGCACGTACAAGACGAACAGTCTCGATTACCCGACGCTCGCGCTGCCGAAGTCCACGAATTCATTCGTCGACTTCGATAACGATACCGGGTATCAGGTACTCGTATACGACGACATGCACCCGCTCCATATCCGACAGAGCACATCTCCGTCGGAGCGCATCGAGCTCGCCTTCACGGTGAGAGTCAAGGGCGATACGACGTTCCTCTACTTCAAGTCAGATCCATATCCCGGCGAAAGCGGGACTGTGGGAATTCTCGAGGAAGAGAGAGACAAAGACACCGTCATCATCACCGTGCAGAGAAGGGTCCTTCCGGAAAAGCTCTTTTCGAAGAATGGCTTCACTGAAGAGATGAAGAGGTCCATGGGCTGGAGACCGGACCGCTTCTATGGAATTGCTCATATGGTACGCATTCATTAAGAAAGACGAAATCGCGCAGGCCGAATCCCCAGGATTCGGTCTGTTTTGCATCTGATGAACCTCAGGTGAGAGATGGTATACTTACTTCGAACCTGTCCTCCGTCAACCGAAAATATTTCTTATGAATACAGAAAATTGGCCCATATGGATCTTTCCGATCATATGGCTTGCAATGGCGATCCTCGCGGTCGCATATACATCCTTCGGCGAAAGATTCCTGCATAAGGAATTGATGCACAAGAAGGCAAAAATATTCGGATTCGTATTCGAATATCCGTTCATAGCGCACACGCTTGTCCATCATCAAAAATTCAGAGCGGATGAGAGCTACTGCCTGGATACCCACGAACATCCCGAAGCCGACGCAGCGACGATACCGATGAAGTGGTGGAACGGCCCGGCCATCGTCTTCATGACGACCGCCACCTTTCCTCTCGATGTCGCCCTCATCACGGGAATGTGGTCCTTCGTCTATATCTTCGCCGCAGTGGGATTGGCCTACTACGGACTCTACGAATGGTCGCATTGGTGCATGCACAAGCCGCTTGCGTACAAGAAGCGATTCATAGAACGCTATCCCTTCAGAGGCAAGATCTTCCTGTATCTGAATAAGCACCACAACCTGCACCACCTCCACATGCACAAGCATTTCAATGTCGTCTGCCCGCTTGCAGACTTGGTACTCGGAACCTACATCCCCGAGAGCAAGCGCACACCGCCAGTGGCTACCGCACAAACAAGCAATCGAGCATAGCTCAGCAATCGGCCGTTCCCTTCGGGAACGGTCGGCTTTTTATTGACACTTATCATATATATTGGTATCGTACATCAAGGGTTTTCACGGCAATATCACCTGATATTGTCCGTACGTTGGACAATCACATTCAGACAAATCACAGAGGAACAGAAGTCATGCCAAAAGCAGCACCGTTAGGAGCAGAAGAAAAAAGAAAAGCAGCGGAGATAGTGCTCAAAGAAGGAATGGAATTCGACTTCCATCGGAAGCATTTCGAGATCGTCCGGCTCACAATCGGAGCAGCCGACGTCTGGAAGGTGCGGACGTATGTCGGACGGCCGATAAAAGCGACATTCGTCAATCTGAAAGGATCCGTCATACGGGAATGCCTTCACTTCAAAGAAATGCAGGCACATTGGCGAAAGCAAGCACGGGATAAGAAGATGAAGGAGGTTCAGCTCCGTCCAGGGTCGCTCAAAGGCTTTCAGAGATACCGACAGCAACTCATCGCCCAACGGGCAGCGCGGCTTCAAGCTGCAGCCTAAAATGAATCCGGTCGCGCAGGCATCATGCCTGCGCGACCGATTTTTTTATTTCTTTCCATATTTCCCTATTTTCCCGCCATTTCCTAGCCAAAGGCAAAATTTAATGGTATGCTGCTGCAATGAAAAACTTCGCCCCGAAATTCTCGAGCAGATACCAGAAAGACGGCCAGAATCCTGATCAGCAGCCGAAGCAAGAATCCGCATACCCAAAGCGAGCTCCATCGCGAGGACCTGCACGAGGACCTGCAGGAGCCCCGACACCCGCATCGAGGCCTTTCCGCTCTCACAGCAAGCCTCGCCCTCCATACGGCGCAAATAGGCCGCAGCGGGACTTTTCTCGACCTGATTCACGCCCTGATTCGCGACCTTCCGGACCATCTCGATCGCAGCGACCACCCTACGGTTCAAATCGGCCGCAACAGGACTCTTCACGACCACCTTCTCGACCTTCTGGACCATCTCGATCACAGAGGCCAGCATATGGCGCACCACGACCATCATACGGATCACAACGCCCTCCCAACGGTGCCGCGCCGCGACCTTCTTATGGATCTCAGCGTCCGTCACAACGACCGCCACAGCGGCCTCCTTTCGGTTCCCCGCGACCACCGCGCCCAGATCAGCGACAGGAAGAGCGTCCGAAGTTCGACCCTTCGAAGACGAAGTACAATTCCCCACGTCCTGAACCCATCCCAGATACTCCGGCAGCCGCACCGAAGTGGCCGATGCGCATCAACAAATACCTCGCATTCATCGAAATCTCAACGCGACGCGGTGCTGACGATCTCATCAGGGCTGGAAAGATCTGGATCAATGACCGGCAAGCAGTCCTTGGCGACAAGGTAGACGAGGGAGATCAGGTTGAAGTCCGCTTCCACAAGCGACGCGCTGCAGAGAAGTCAGCTGAGACATCTCCAGAGAAAGCGCCTCAGCCTGAGCAGAAACCTCACGCGAAGCCTTCTCAGAAGCCCGAAGAGCCTGCAAAATAGCCTGATTTTATTTCATGCGGCGGAAATGATATGATACCCGCATGACTGACAATAATCCGATCACGAAGACCGTGCATTTCTTCGACAAGCTCGAGGATAAGATCCGCGAGCGCCTTTCGCGCACGCCGATTCTTTATGCATTCATCGGCGGCGTGGGCATCGTCCTCTTCTGGAGAGGCGTCTGGCATATCGCCGACGGATTCGAGGGCGCAGGCGGCATCTTCTCGCTCATCATCGGATCGATCATACTTCTCCTCACCGGAGCGTTTGTTTCGACCCTCATCGGAAACCGCATCATCCTCACCGGCCTCCGCGGCGAAAAGAAGCTCGCAGAAAAGACGCGGGAAGAACTCGAATCTGAAGAATCCGAATTGAAGAATATCCAGAAAACGCTCCTCAAAGTCGAAGAGCACCTGACCGCGATCGAGAAAGAACTCCCGCACGAGAAGAAGTAGGCTATAATACGCCCATGGCCGACGCACCGAAACCTACCCCCGTCTTTCCTCCTCCGCGCTTCATTCACCTGCATACGCATAGCCACTATTCCCTTTTGAACGCGCTTCCGAAAGTCGACCAGCTCGTAAAGGAAGCGAAGAAGTATGAAATGCCCGCCCTCGCGCTCACCGATGCGGGCAACATGTACAGCACCATCGAATTCTTCATGGAGTGCAAGAAAGCCGGAATCAAGGCAATCATCGGCGTCGACATGTACGTCGCGGTGCGCACGCGCAAGGACATGCAGGCCGGCATCGACAACCGCCGCAACCGCCTCGTCCTCCTTGCGAAGGACGTCGACGGCTACAAGAATCTCATCCAGCTCACGACGAAGGCGAACCTCGAAGGCTTCTACTACAAGCCCCGCATCGACCGCGAGCTCATGGAGCAGTACCGCGCAGGACTCATCGCCATCGCTCCCTCATTCTCGAGCGATATCAGCATGGCCATCAAGAACAAGAATCCCGACAAGGCTCGCGAAGCCATCGAGTTCTACAAGCGGGTCTATGGCGAGGATAGTTTTTATATTGAAATCACCCGCCACCCGGAGATCCAGGGTCATGAGGACCTCATGCAGCAGCTCATCGCTCTTGCTCGCGAGACCAAGACGCAGATAGTCGCCGCACACGATGTCTACTATCTCCACCCGGAGGACAAGCAGGCTCGCGACACGCTCATGCTCGTCAACACGTCAGGACCTGGCGGCGATGCAGGTACCGCAGGCAATGGCGGAGATGAGGAGGACGAGGACTTCTCTTTCATATCGCAGGATCGAGCATGCGAGCTTTTCGCAGACCTTCCTGATGCGCTCGCGAACACTGTGAAGATCGCCGACATGTGCAAGCTCGAAATCCCGCTCGGCAAATGGTATTTCTCCGACTACAAGGTTGAGTCCGGCCGAACATATGACGAAGAGCTCGAATTCATCGTGAAGCGCGGAGTCTCTCGCCGCCGCATCGCCGACGACTGGGAGCATGCGCCGAAGGAAGTCATCGACCGAGCAGAATATGAATTGAAAGTCATCCGCGACAAAGGCTACGCGCCGTACTTCCTCGTGGTAGCAGACCTCCTCCGCTTCGCGCATGAGAACAATATCCTCACCAACATCCGAGGTTCCGTCGCAGGTTCGCTCGTCACCTATCTTTCCGGAATTACGAACGTGAACCCGCTCGAGTACATGCTCCCCTTCGAACGATTCCTGAACCCCGAGCGACCATCCGCTCCCGATATCGACATGGACTTCGCCGACAACCGACGCGACGAGGTTATTGAGTATGCCCGAAAGAAATACGGCTACGATAAAGTGGCACAGATCGGTACGTTCGGTACCATGATGGCGAAGGGTGCGGTCCGCGACGTCGCTCGTGCCATGGGCTTTCCATATGAGGTCGCGGACCGCATTTCGAAACTCATCCCGATGGGCGCCCAAGGCTTCCCGATGACCATCGATCGTGCATTGGCAGAGGTCGCTGAGTTCAAGGTTATATATGATTCCGACCCTGACACCCGACGCATCGTCGATATGGCGAAGAAGATCGAGGGCTGCGCCCGGCACATCTCCGTGCACGCTGCCGGTGTCGTCATCTCTCCGACCGCACTCACTGATTTCACTCCGCTCCAGTACGATACTAAAGGCGATAACAAGATCATCACCCAATACGACATGTACGTCATCGAGGACGCCGGCCTTCTCAAGTTCGACTTCCTCGGCATCAAGAACCTCGCCATCCTCGCCGACGCCGTCGATCGAGTAAAGAAAATCGAGAACGTCGACGTCGATCTTGAGCATATCGATCTCGCCGACAAGAAGACATTTGAGATGCTTGCCCGAGGCGAAACCATCGGCCTCTTCCAGCTCAACGGTACCGGCATGACGCGCTTCCTCGTCGAGCTCAAGCCGTCGACTATCCACGATATCAACGCCATGGTCGCCCTCTATCGTCCAGGACCTCTTGAAATGATCCCGACATATATCGAGCGAAAGCACGATCCGCGAAAGATCGAGTATCTCGA